>NZ_JCAFTR010000003.1:0-432949 GCF_059370435.1 Stenotrophomonas sp. YJH_SMC_94-11
CTCGGTAGGGGCGCAGACCGGCGTGTACGTGTACGCCGAAGCCAGTGTTGGCAGCAGCAAGGCCAATGCCGAGAGCAGCACCTGGCAGAACACCACGCTGACCGGCAAGAACATCTCGATGAAGGCCGAGGGCGATACCACACTGCATGGCGCCACGGCGACCGCTGATCGCATCGACGTCAAGACCGGCGGCACGCTGACGATCGAGTCGTTGCAGGACATTGCCGAGAGCATGTCCAGGAACAGCCAGGTCGGTGGCCGCGTGCAGGTGTCGTTCGGTACCGCGTGGAATGCCGACGGGTATGCCAGCGCAGGCAAGGCCAGCGGCAGCTATCAGGGTGTCGGCCAGCAGAGCGGCCTGTTTGCCGGCAACGGCGGCTACCACGTCGATGCCGGCCACGTGAATCTGGTGGGCGGTGCGATTGCCAGCACCCATGCGGGCAACAGTGAACTGACTGCGGATTCGCTGACGTTCACTGACCTGCAGAACCACATGGACTACGCAGCCAGCTCCGGCAGCATCAGTGGCGGTGCGGGCGGGCAGATGAATGGCGGGGCGCCCAAGCCGGGAACGGCCGCACCGCGAGGTGGTCCGGGCCTGCCGATGATGGAGAAGGGCAGCGACAGCAGCTCCACCCTTGCCACCTTGACCGAGGGCAACATCACCATCGGTGGCAAGCAGACGTCGGCGGCAGAGCTGGGCATCAACACCGACGCCAGTGGAGCGCATCGTGCGCTGGAGGCATTGCCGGATGCGAGCAAGCTGCTGGCAGACCAGCAGGCGATGGCGGCTGCGGCGGGGACGGTGATGGCCACCAGCCAGCAGATTGCCTGGGATATTGGCAGTGCAGATGCGAAAAAGATCACGGACAAGTATCGGGAGCCGATGAGTCCCGAAGAGAGACGGGCGTTCGACGCGCTTCGTCCCGAGGAGCAGTTCAAGCGCCTGGTCGCGTTCGATGCATCCTACCCCGATGCGCTCGCTACCCAGCAGAAGTGGGCCCCGGATGGCGTCTATGGCCGCGCGCTCGGCGCAGTGACCAGCGCGTTGGTCGGTGGTGTTGAAGGACAGGGGCTGGGTCAGCTGGGTTCCAACGCGCTGGCACCGTATGCGGCTGAACTGATCGGCAAGACCTTTGACCCGAACAAGCAGAGTGCTGTGCCTAGCGAGGCCATGCAGATGCTGTCGCACGCGCTGCTGGGCGCGCTGTTGGCAGAGGCCAATGGTGGCAAGGCGGGGAGTGGGGCGTTGGCGGCCGGTGGTGGTGAGTTGGCGGCGAAGTTCCTGGGCGACTACTACGCCAAACAGAATAACGGGCAGTTGTCGCCCGAGCAGGCGGAGCAAGTAAGGGTGCTCGGACAAGCGGTCGGCGCAATGGTGGGAGGACTTTCCGGTGCGGGAATTTCTGGCGCGACATTGGGCATGGGTATCGCGAAAAATTCCGTTGAGAACAACTACCTGAATCACGACGAGCGGATGGAGTACCTTCAGGCGACTCTGATGTGTTCCGACTCTGGCAAAGATTGCGATATCAAAGAGAACTTCGAGCGGCTCTCCGCGGAGCGCGATTACAAGTTGTTGATGGCGTGCCAAGTGCCAGGGTCTATCGCGTGCAGTGAGCAGCGATCACTTGCGAAGATTGCGTTGGAATCGCATAACTCTCCTATATATAAGGGGGAGTATGACGCGTGGATGGCGGAAAACGCCGATAAGCTCATCGCTGCGAGCAAGAATACCGGTTCTGGGGTCAACCTTGAAAAAATTGCCATTCACTCTTCTACTGAAGATCTGCAAAGGAAGGTGTACTGTTCGCTGGTTGGTGAGTGTGGTTCGAACACTGTCGATCTATTGCGTGGTGCAGGCTACGGTGCGGAAGCCGACTGGCTGTCGTCGACGAATCGAGCAGTCGCTGGCGCTGCCTTCGTAAACGGGCTCTGGACCGGGGGGAAGGACCTGGTGGCGGGCGCCGCAAGCATGAACCAGATCGGTGTTCTGCTGGGTTTGGTCTCGGATTACAAGGAGATGGACAAGCTTGGCTTGCAGGCCTTCTCCCAAAAGCGCAACAGCGCGATAAGTCAGGCCATCAATGAGTACATGGAGAAGACTGCGGGGTTGGCCTACTACTTAGCTGGTGGACGAAACTCGTGGAATTTCGAGGATGTCGACCAAGCAGCGAACGTTGGCGGAAAGCTTACTGTTGATATTGGAAGCTCTTTGTTAGGGCCTGAGGCGTTCCTTGCAAAGGGGGCTAAGACCACCGCATTGGAGGCCGCTGCTTCAGAGGCACTCGAACGGGCTCGAAAGGCGCGCTCGGTAAAATTGGAGCCGGATGGCTCGTTGCCGCCGCATCTTCTGCCAGATAATATTGATGGTCACGGTCTAATCGAATATCCCGTTCTGCAAGTTCCGGATTCATCAATGGTCGCCGCCGAGAGGCTAAAATCTGATCTGTTCGAGCTACAGAAGGTTGATGTTAGGCTTAACACGATATTGCCCGGTGGTGGAAAACCAATTGAGGTAATCGCGGAGAGTAGTATTGGTGGCCAAGTGCTGTGGGATACCAATCAGGGGTCGCGGCCAGCTCATTTAGCCGATCCGAATCGGCCGACCTTGATCTCAGATCTGGTGCCTCCAGGGCGTCCAAATTCAAATATGAAAGAGGCGCATGCCGAGATCGCGTTGATTCAACAGGCGTTCGATGCAGGTCTTACGAGAGGGCAGGATATGAGTATGGTCGTTCGAGGCAGATCTGTTTGTGATTTCTGTATGTCTGATATCGGAAAGGCTGCTGACCGCGCCGGTTTGAATAGTGTGAGAGTGCTGGATGCGAGCAATGGTAGAGTCCATGTTGGGGTAAGGGGGATCGGATGGAAATGATGGTGGACGATAGTCTTGAGGACGATCGAGCGTTCGAGGTTGAAATTCTTATTGGGCGTTCCAAGCCGCACGTTGAAATCGCAGAGAGGGTGGTCTGGAGTAGGGTTGAGGCTGGGGTTAGAGCAGTGTTCGCTCAAGGAGGGCGAGTAAGATTGCGGCTTCTCGAAGCAAGCGGTTACATTCGAAAGATGAGCATGGACGCAAATCCGGGCAATTTCAGGTTGCTTGCTTTTACTTCTTCGGATGATATGAGGATGGAAATTCTGGAGTGGTGTGGGCCTGATGATGGAACGGCCAGTGGCTACGTGAAATTTGACGATGATATGTGGGATTCTCGAAAAGTGTGCAGTGATGTCGATGTTGCACTTCGATTGTTTGGTGAGTTTTACAGCCAAGGAGATCTTCTTGATGGGCTTGTGTTCTTCAGGTCGCCTTGGGATCCATTGCAATAAATTCCGAGAGGTGCTGCAACTCTTGGTCGAAGCGAAAATAGATAATCATGCGGCAATCCCTTGCCATTATTTCAGGTCGCCTAATAAATTTTCCTGAATAAGTATATGGGGAGAGGGGTGGGGCACTCTTGTTGATCTATTATTTCCGGTGGGTATTTCTGTGGGCGAATGACTTGCCCAACGACCCGGCGATGTGGGGTGGCTGATGCGACGCATTTTGCTGATATTTCAGTTGATGGAAATGTTCTTAATTCTGAATTCTGTAGCGCGCAAATTAATTCATCAGGTGGACGTTTGACGTTGCTGGATGCGTTCTCGGTAACGCTGGTATTCCTCGAGGCGTTTTTTGGTCGATCCGGTGAGGATCTTCCGCTGTTCGAAGTTATTGGGCCTTTCACGTCGCCTTTAGATGATTGCGGTTGCCTGAATGATTCCTCTGTCTGGGTTGACTGGATCGAGTCGGTTGGAAAGGTTAGGTCGTAGGGGTTTAGGTGGCGGCTTCTCTGATGGCAGTAGGGATCAAAAGGGGGGCGGGCGATGCAAGGGGATCTTGAATTTGGTTGTGACCTCGAAGTCGAGATTCTTGTCGGCCGCGGTAGGCCTCATGCTGAGGTGACAGAGGAGCCTGTCTGGAGCAAGGTTGAGTTTCGTGGCGAGTTTGGATAAAAGATAATGAGAGTAAGGATTGACCCGCCTTCGGCAGCACTGTCGGTGAAGCAGTACAGCGCACAGATACAGCCTCCAATGGGCTGAGCGAAAAGGATGCACTGGCGATCGTGGTAGGAGACAGGTTCTCCACCTATCTCCGCCACTGGAGGCTGTACGAAGCAAGCAGCAGGGCGCCAAGGCGATGGAACTGGCCGGCATTCCTGTTCTCGTCACTCTGGTTCTTCTTCCGGCGCATGCATGCGTGGGGAGCGCTCTGGTTCATCCTTTCGCCGTTGATGATGACCGCCTTCGTGCTGATGGGGCTGCCATGGTTGTCGTTGCTCTCTTTCCTGGTGTTTCGCGTACTTGCAGGAATCCTGGCGAATCCGTTGTACCTGGCGCATTGCCGAAGCATTGTCCGCAAGGTTGATGCCGAGCATCGCGGGGCACATCGGCGGCACCTTGGGCTGCAGACGGCTGGCGGCGTCAGCTACACCGCTCTGGTGATCGCCTTGGCGGTAACGGCCTCACAGAACACCCTGATCAATCTGATCGTTGGTTCGATATCAGAGCTAACGCTCGCGCAGTCTGCTGTGCACGTGGCGGCGAACCCGCCGGATCTGCCGGACCCGCGGATAGAGGAAGCAGAGCGGGTGGCGTACCAGGAGCAAATGCGTGCGATCGCAATGACGGCGTGGCCAGCAGGTATTCCCGTCGAGGGCAATGCCTGCATTGTCGAGCTGCGGCTGGCGCCCCCGGGGCGAGTGCTGGAGGCCAATGCTTTGGAGCCGTGCACGTTGAGCGAGGCGCAGCGCGAGATGATGCTGGGCGAGATCAGGCGCACGGACTTCACGATCGAGGGAAAGATGCAGTTCTTCAATGGGCATACCCTCATCGGCTTGCGCAGGTAATGAGCATTTCGCTGTTTCTCGAGGTCGAAGCCGGTGCCGATCTGGGGGCCGTGCTGCACGCTCTGGGTTCGATCCAAGCCGGGTTCTCCAGCGATACTGGCGGTCTGCGTGGATATCTTCCAGCGTCCAACACCGGCTTCGGGTTCGGCATCGTCGACCCGCCGGAGGCACTCGCAGCGGAAGGGATTGAGGCCTCGTGGCAGGTGGGCCTGCTCGGCTCGTTTCATTTCCGCGCGAGCGGGTTTGAAAGCGCCTGGGAGGAAATCTGCCGCTTCATCAAGCGCTACGCCGCGATGTGCGGGTTCCGGTTTGTGCTCTCGTTCCAGTTCGAGAGCGTCTTTGCGGCAAGGCTCGGGCAGGATCTGGTCCTTCCGGGGCCTGCTGCACCGTAATGCTGGATACCGGAGCGGCAGGCCCCGGCCCGTTCTCATTCTGACTATCAGTGGTGATATACCTTATGGATATAACACGTCCGTGGATCGTCTGATTTCACACCTGTCTGCACAGTTCCAGAGTTTTGGATCGATATAATAATATCGCCCCATAAAGTTTCCCCTGCCTGCGCCGCCATCGATCGTACGGCCATGATCAAGGGAATTGAGATGCTCGCCTTACGCAACCTCCGTGTGGGATCCCGGCTGGGGGCCGGGTTCGGTTTGCTGCTGCTGTTCATCGTGGCCATCGTCGGCCTGGCGCTGTACGGAAACCATCTGAAGTCTGCCCAGTTCTCGAAGGTGGTGGACGTCAACATGGTGAAGATGCGGCTGTTGAACGAGATGCTGGATACCAACAACGCGGTGCTGATGCATCGCCGGCTGATGGTGATCAAGCGCGGTGAGGATTTCGACAAGGATTATCAGAAGGCGCAGGAGCTGTCGCAGACCTACGACGGTATCTGGGCCAAGTACATCAAGATTCCACGCGATGCCACCGGTGATGCCCTGGTGGCGAAGATCGACGCGGCACGCAAGGCCACCGACGCCTCCACCCAGCATCTGCACGAGCGCATGAAGGCCGGTGATTTCGACGGTGCGGCCAAGGAACTGCTCGCCGAGCACGGACTGGCTACCGCATGGAATGAGGCGATCTCGGCCCTGCTGCGGCACCAGGAGACACTGACCGCGCGCAGCCGCGAGGAATATCGTTCAACGGAATCCTGGACCGGCACGTTGTCGATCGTGTTCGGGGTGCTGAGCCTGATACTGGGCTCGCTGGCCGCGTGGGCCATCACCCGCAGCCTGACCCGCCCGCTGGAAGGTGCGGTGAAGCTGGCCGACGGCATCGCCAACGGGCGGCTGGACAACAGCATCGACGCGTCCGGCAACGATGAGGTGACGCAGCTGCTCAGGTCGATGCAGCGCATGCAGGCGCAGTTGCAGTCGGTGATGGCGGCGCAGGGCGAGCTGGCCCGCCAGCACGATGCCGGCAGCCTCAGCTATCGCATGGACGAGGCTGCCTTCCCCGGCGACTACGGGCGCATGGTGCACGAGACGAATGCGCTGGTCGGCTCGCACGTGCAGGTGCAGAACCGGCTGATCGAAGTGATGAAGCATTACGCCCAGGGCGACCTGTCGGTGGACATGGATCCGCTGCCGGGCGAGAAGGCGGCGATCACCCAGGCAATGGACGAGACCAAGACCAGCCTGTCGGCGATCAACGGCGAGATCCGCCGGCTGGCGACGGCCGCGGCGGCGGGCGACTTCAGCCTGCGCGGCGATGAAGATCGCTTCGCCTATGATTTCCGCGACATGGTGGCAGGGCTCAATCGCCTGATGCAGACCACCGACGAGAACCTGGTGCAGGTGTCGACGCTGCTGCAGGCGATCTCGCGCGGGGACCTGACCGTGCGCATGCAGGGTGACTTCCACGGCGTGTTCGCCCGCATGCGCGATGACTGCAATGCCACCGTCGATCAGCTCAAGCAGATTGTCGGCCGCATCCAGTCCAGCGCGTCCAGCATCAACCTGGCGGCAGGCGAGATTGCCTCGGGCAACACCGATCTGTCGCGGCGTACCGAACAGCAGGCGGCAAATCTGGAAGAGACCGCAGCATCGATGGAGGAACTGACCTCCACCGTGAAGCAGAACGCCGAGCATGCACGCCAGGCGAACCAGCTCGCCATCGGCGCGCACGGTGTCGCGTCGCAGGGCGGCGAGGTGGTCGGCCAGGTGGTCACCACGATGTCGGCCATCGAAGCCTCGTCGAAGAAGATCGCCGAGATCATCAGTGTCATCGACGGCATCGCCTTCCAGACCAACATCCTGGCCTTGAACGCGGCGGTGGAAGCCGCGCGTGCCGGCGAGCAGGGCAGGGGCTTTGCGGTGGTGGCCAGTGAGGTGCGCACGCTGGCACAGCGCTCGGCCGGTGCGGCCAAGGAGATCAAGAGCCTGATCGAGGATTCGGTCGGCAAGGTCGCCGATGGATCGGCGCTGGTCCGCCAGGCAGGTACCACGATGGGCGAGATCGTGGCGTCGGTGCAGCGCGTGACCGACATCATGGCTGATATCTCCGCCGCATCGCAGGAGCAGAGCTCGGGCATCGAGCAGGTGAACCAGGCGGTGGTGCAGATGGATGAGACCACGCAGCAGAATGCGGCGCTGGTGGAAGAGGCCAGTGCAGCGGCACGCTCGATGGAAGAGCAGGCCAACCTGCTGGCTGAGGCGGTTTCGGTGTTCCGCACGGGTGCGGCGACGGCAGCGGCGGTGGTACGCCCCGCATTGGCAGCGGTAGCTGCGACGGTCACCCCGGTACGCCGGCCCGCTGCGCTTTCACCCCGCATCGAACCGACACTGGCGGCCAATGCCGGTGGTTGGGAAGAGTTCTAGAACGTGGCACGCCGGTAGGGAGACGGCGCCCATCACGATGGCTGATCGTGATGGGCGCGGATTTTCTTCCTGAACGCGCGATGGCCGATGAGGTGGCGGACACGCCCATTTCACTTCCGGTTGCCAACTGCGGGTGGACACTGGCGCCATTCCGGAACTCAGGAGATGGCCATGAAGACCTCGACCCGACTGCTTGTGCTCGGCACCCTGCTGGCGGCTTCGTCCGTTGCAGGGGCGCAGACCTACGGGCCGCGCGACGAAGGGCGGAAGTTCAATGACGGCAGCCGTGTGGTCTGCAAGAACGTGGAAGTGCAGCGCAACTCGCGCGATCCGAACCGCATCGCCGGTACGGCCACCGGCGCGGTGATCGGTGGCCTGCTGGGCAACCAGGTGGGCGGCGGCAATGGCAAGAAGCTCGCTACCGTGGCCGGTGCTGTGGCCGGTGGTGCGGCCGGTCGCCAGATCCAGGGCAACAGCCAGCAGAAGAATGGCGACCGCGTGGTCGAGCGCCGCTGCGAACGCGTCTATCGCTGATCGATCGCCGACAGCCCCAGTTTTCCCCTTCCACATCGCAGTACTCGAACGCCGGCCCCGCGCCGGCGTTCTTCGTTGCAGGAAAAGGGGACGGAGGGGATTAAGTCGCAATCTCCCAAACCGGCCGGTTACGACTTAATCCCCTCCGTCCCCTTTTTTGCGAGGAGGCGCCAGGTGGCGAGGCTGCCGTAGAGCAGCAGCAGGACGGTGAGGGTGATCAGTTCGTGGCCGATGTCGGCCAGGCGGGCGTCCATCTGGTTCAGGCGCACCATCAGGTTGATGCCCGAGGTGGTCGGCAGCAGCTGTGCCAGCCAGACCAGCGGTTGCGGCGTCATCACCGCCGGCCACGACAGGTTGGCCAGGAAAAACAGCGGGATCGAGGTGGCGATGATGTACTGGAACGCGCGTTCGCGGGTACGGAAGAAGCTGCCGATGAACAGGCCGAACGCCACCGTCGCGGCGATGAACAAGATGCCGCCCAGCAGCTGGCCCAGCGGGTTGCCTCCCCGTGGATAGTCCTGCACCCAGGCGGTGAACCCGGCATACCAGAACAAACCGAACAGGCCGATCAGGCCGAAGCCCATCGCCATGCCGGCCAGGGTCGGGAGGTCGAAGCGCAGGCGCCGGCCGAGCGCAAGGCGGCGGCCGCCGAGCAGGACGCCAATGCCCATCAGCAGTGTCTGGTGCACGATCAGCTCCGCCACGCCCGGCACGATGGCGCTGCCATAGCCTTCCTGGGTGTTGTACAGCGGGCGCTGTACCAGGGTGACCGGCGGTGCCTGTGGCGCGCCCATGAAGGCGGCCTGGCCGACCACGGCGTCGCGCCCGAATGCGCCCAGTGCATCGGCCACGCTGCCCAGCACCCAGCTGGCACGGCCCAGGTAGGCGCCGTTGCCAAGCAATACCAGCTTGGCCGGATGGCCGCGCAGGATGTCGCGTTCCAGGTTGGCCGGGATCACGACGATGCCTTCGGCGTGGCCGGCTTCGAGCTGCTGGCGTGCGCTGTCGACGTCCGCCGGTTGCCCGACCACGCGCGCAACGCGCAGTGCGTCGATCTTGCGCAGCAGCTCGCGGCTGGTCGCGCTATGGTCTTCGTCCACCACCAGCACCGGCAGGTTGCCGGCCACCTGGTGCCGGTAGGCGGCTGGATAGAAGAACGAATACAGGATCACCGCACCGACCATCACCACGATCGCGTAGCGGTCGCACAGCACCGCCATCAGGGTCTGCCGCAGGCTGCGCCAGAGCATGCTCATGCGTCAGCCCCTGCGGATTGTGCGGCGGCAGGCGTGCGTGCAAAGGCGATCAGGCGCAGGCCGCCGATGCCACCGGCCACCACCGTCATCAACAGCAGCGTAGCCAGCGGCCATGCCGAAACCTGCAGTGGCGAGCCGATGAACTGCTGCTGGGTCTGCAGCTTGATGTAGGCGCTCAATGGCAGCAGCTGGTGCCAGACGCGGGTAAACAACGGCCCGTCCAGCACCGGGAAGGTAGCGCTGGAGAACGCCAGTGCGGTGCCGATGCTCAGACCGACCGCCGACAACGCGGTGCCCATGTCGCGGGTGACGCCGACGAAGAACAGCGCGTAGGCGGCCGTGGCCAGGTAGAACAGGGGTTGTGCGATCAGCAGCAGAAGCACGCTGCCGGCCACACCATCGCCGCGCAGCCAGGCCAGATAGCCGATGCCGAGCGCGCCATACAGCGAGAACAGCAGGAGGTACGGGGCGACCTTGCCGGCAATCGCCGACCACGGCGTGCGAGCCAGCCAGGCGGGCAGGGTGCCATCGCGGATCTCGCGGCCGAGGCTGCCGGCCACCGCAAGTGCCAGCACCAGCGACAGCACTGCGGGGAAGATCAGTGGCAGCAGGAACAGCTCGTAGCTGCGCGCCGGGTTGTACAGGATGTCCGACTGCACCGCGATCGGTGCCGCGCGCAGCTTGCCCGGGCCGACCTGCAGGCCGATGCGCTCGCGCAGCAGGCGTGCGTTCCAGGCCGAGACCGCGTCGCCGATGTCGCGCGACGCCGATTGGCCGGTGGTCATGTAGGTGGCGTTGTAATAGGCGAACACCGTGCCCTGGCGCCCACGCAGCGCCTGCCGGGTGACATCGCGCGGCACCAGCACGATGGCGAACACGTCCAGGCTGCGCAGCTGCGAACGTGCCTCCTCCAGGTCCGCTGGCTGGCTGGCGATGCGCACGCCTGGGCTGGCATCGAGCATGCGTAGCAGCAGGCGGCTGTCACTGCTGTGGTCGAGGTCAACCACCGCGATCGGGATGTCGCGCATCACCGAAGGGGTGAACATCCACGCCATCACCACCAGCATCAGCAGGGGCAGCAGGGTGACCAGCAGCAGGTCGGCGCGGTTGCTGCGCAGCGACTGCAGCTCGCGCCGCCACGAAGCGGCGAAGCCGTTGCGGTCCGGGCTCAGTGCTGGGGCCATGCGAACAGCACGCTCATGCCGGGGCGGAAGCCCTCGATGCGGCGTACCGGGCGCACCCGCACCTCGAAGCTGCGGACGTCATAGCCGGACGACTGGCGGGTGGTACGCCAGGTTGCGTAGTCGCCGGCCGGATTGATGAAGTAGACCTCGAACTCACCATCCAGGCCCAGCGCCGGCACGCTGCCCTGCAGTTTGCTGCCGACCTTCAGGCCCTGCATCTGCGATTCGCGCAGGTTCATCGCCACCCACATGCGGTCGATGTCGACCAGGGTGAACACCGGATAGCCGGCCGGCACCAGCTCGCCCGGATCGGCCATGCGCTTGTTGATCTCGCCCGCCACCGGCGCACGTCCTTCCACTTCTGCTCGCGCGGCGTTGACCTCGGCCACCGCGCCCTGCGCCTGCTGTACCTGGCCCTGCGCGGCGCGCTTGTCCTGCTCGCGGGCGCCGGCCAATGCCATGTCGTACTGCGCGCGGGCGGCGCGGGCCAGTTCGCGCGAACTGGTGGCCTGGGCATGCGCTTCATCGCGCTTCTGCCGGGTCATCACCCCTTCGTTGAACAGGTTCTGCACGCGCTGGTAGGTCGCTTCGGCCAGCGTCGCGCCGGCTTCGGCCCGCTTCCAGTTCGCTTCGGCGGCACGGATGTCTTCGCTGCGCGCGCCTTCATCGGCCTTGTCGGCCACCGCCTGCGCAGCGGCCAATGCGCCGTGCGCCTGCTGTTCCTTGGCGGCCACTTCGGGACTGTCGAGCAGGAACAGCACCTGCCCGGGCTGCACGCGATCGCCCTCGCGCACCTTCAGCTCGGCCACGCGCGCGGTGATCTTGGCGGCCACGTTGATCGTGTCCGCATCGGCCATGCCCTGGATCTGGTCGGCCGGGCTGCGCCAGGCCAGCCACAGGCCGAGCACCACCGCGACCAGCAGGACCACCAGCAGGATCGGTCCCAGCCGTCGCTTGCCGGGGGGCGTCGTCGCATCGTCGTGCAGCACATCACTCATGGTCGATCACCTCGTCCGCACGCCGCCGGAATTCTTCGAAACGGTCCATCTGTCCACTGATCTCCAGCAACTGTGCCAGCGCAATGTCGTATTGGTAGGCGGCCTGTGCGCGCTCGACACGGGCGCCGCCCAGGCCGAGCCGCGCATCGATCACATCCAGCGAGGTGGCCTGGCCTTCGCGGAATGCCAGCTCCTGCAGGCGCAGGTTTTCCTGTGCCTGGGCGATGCTGCTGTCGAGCAGCACGAACTGCTGGCGCGCGGTCTCAAGTTCGTTCCAGGCCTTGCGCACGCCCAGTGCGACCTGGTTCTCGGCCTCGCGCAGGCCCGCTTCGGCCTGGTCCTGCTGCGCACGCGCGGCGCTGATCTGCGCCGGCCGCGAGTTCGGCGACAGGAAGGTGTACTTCAGGCCGATGCCGAACGCCCAGTCCGGGTCGGTCAGCATCTCGTCGCGGCGACGGAAGTCGTACTGGCCGAAGGCGAAGATCTGCGGCTTCAGCTTGGCCTGCTGCACGCGCACGCCCTGTTCGGCCTGCGCCACCATCGCGCGCAAGCGCGCGATCTGCGGCTGGCGCGCCTGCGCCGTGCGCTCGAAGCTGGCCACCGGTTCCATCGGCACGCGCTGCACGAACAGCGGCGACACCGGCTGCACCTCGCCACCGCTGCGCAGCAGCGTGGCCAGCGCGGCCTTCAGCGTAGCCAGATCGTTCACCGTCTTCTGGTATTCGCGCTCGGCCTTGTCGCGGGCCACGGTGGCCTGCAGGCGCTGGGCGCGGGTGGCGAAGCCCTCGCGCTCCAGCTTTTCTGCATCGGACAGGTGGCGGTTGAGGCCGTCGCGTACGTCGCGGCGCACGTCCACCGCCTGCTCGGCCAGGCGCTGGCCGAAGTAGGCCTGGGCCAGCTGCACGGTCAATGATTGGCGCTGTGCCTCGCGCTCGGCGTTGGCCTGCTCATGGGCGGCGCTGGCCGCACGTTGCGCGGCCGGGATCACGCCGCCGGTGTACAGCGGCAGCACCGCGGTCACTACCGGGCGGGTACGCCAGTCGCGCTCGGTGAACGACAGCGGCGAATCGATTCCGAAGGCTTCAGCCACGGGCGCCAGCGAACCCAGTGGCAGGGTCAGGGTCTTCTGGAACTGCAGGCGGCGCACTTCGCCGGTGATCTCCGGCAGGCGCAGCAGGCGCGTGGCGTCCTGCAGGTCCTGCTTGTTGCGCACCGCTGCATCTGCGGCGGCTAGTGCATCGGAGACCTGCTCCAGGCGTTGGCGTGCCTGTTCCCAGTCCAATGCGGGGGCGTCGTTGCTGTTCTGCGCGGACGCAGCGGTTGGCAGGCAGGTCGCCAGCACCAGCGCCAGCGCGGCCTTCGCGCGGTGCATCCTTGTACGTCGGCCGATCACGCCCATGCCGTCCCAGTGGTAAAGAAGTGCGCAAACGGTAGTGCGCGCGGCGTGAAGCCCGAGTCTGCGGTCATCGGATTGTCCTCAACGAAGGGTGCCGCTGGCCGCAGTGCGCAGCGCCTGGGTGATGTGCTGCAGCGTGCTTGAGCGCACGGCGGCATGTTGCCAGTACAGCGGCACATCCAGCCAGCGGCGGGGTTCCAGTACCACCACGCGGCCGGCGCGCACGGCGGGCGCGACCAGGGTTTCCGGGGCCATGCCCCAACCGAGTCCGCACGCGGCAGCTTCGACGAAACCGGTGGAAGAGGGCAGGTAGTGTAGCGGCGGCTGCAGTCGCGCGCGGGTCAGGCGCCGCACGAAGCGCCATTGCAGTTCATCCTTGCGGTTGAACACCAGCATCGGTGCGCGCGCCAGGGCCGCGGCCTGCATGCCATCGTTGAAGTACTGGCGGGCGAAGCCGGGCGAAGCGATCGCGTGGTAGCGCATGGCGCCGAGCGGGTGCACGTTGCAGCCCTTCACCGGCTGGCTTTCGGCGGTCACTGCGCCGAGCACGCTGCCATCGCGCAGCAGCTGCAGGGTGTGGTCCTGGTCGTCCATGCGCAGGTCGAACAGGTAGCCATGGCGCTGGTGCAGGTCGGCGATGGCGGGCACGAACCAGGTATCAAGCGAGTCGTCGTTGACTGCCAGGGGGATGGGCGTACGCGCAGCGTCGTTGCCACGCTCGGGTAGCAGCTCGGCCAGCGCCTCGGCTTCCAGCGCCTGCATCGGGCGTACCCGGCGCAGCAGCGCTTCACCGGCGGCGGTCGGTCGGCAGGGGGCCTGGCGCACCACCAGGACCTGCCCGAGCCTGTCCTCCAGGGCCTTGATCCGTTGCGACAGTGCCGACGGGCTGATCGACAGGCGGCGTGCCGCAGCCTCGAAGCTGCCTTCCTCCAGTACGGCAGCGAACGCGGCCAGTTGCGGGTGTACCAGGTCCATGTCGGCGCCCCTTCAGTTTTTCTGCACAGGATAAAGAAAAACCAGATTGTCTTAACCGACCGTTGGCCGCACCCTGTGCATCCCTTCGCTGCCTGGCTTGTCCTGATGTGGATCGCCGCTGCCGCCGCCGGCCTGTTCGCAGGTGCCGGCCTGATCATCGCCATCGGTGCGCAGAACGCCTTCGTGCTGCGCCAGGGCCTGCAGCAGCGCCATGTGGGGAAGGTGGTGCTGGCCTGCGCCGGCGCGGACATCGTGCTGATCCTGGCGGGCGTGGGCGGCATGGGCGCGCTGGTGCTGCAGTGGCCGCTGCTGCTGCAGGGGCTGCGCTTCGGTGGCGCGGCCTTCCTGCTCTGGTATGGCCTGCAGGCGGGGCTGCGCGCATGGCGGGGTGGCAGTGCGCTGGCCGCCGCCGAGGCGCAGGGCGGCAGCGGACGGCAGGTGCTGCTGACCTGCCTGGCCTTCACCCTGCTCAACCCGCACGTCTATCTGGATACGGTGGTGTTGCTGGGCAGCCTGTCCACGCGCTACCCCGGTGACCTGCGCTGGGCGTTCGCCGCCGGTGCGTGCGCCGCCAGCGTGGCCTGGTTCTGCACGCTGGGCTATGGCGCGCGCCTGGTGCAGCCGGTGTTCCGCAGGCCGGACGCCTGGCGGGTGCTGGATGGGGGCGTCGCGATCTTCATGTTCTGCCTGGCAACGCTGCTTCTGTTGCGTCCGCTCTAGGCCGCATCCACCGCGCACAATGGCGTTTCGCCGGGGCGCAGGGTCAATACGCGCACGCCGTTGCGGGTAACCGCCACCGTGTGCTCGAACTGGGCAGACAGCTTGCCGTCGCGGGTGTAGACCGGCCATTGGTCCGGCTGCTGGCGGATGGCCGGCCTGCCCTGGTTGAGCATCGGCTCGATGGTGAACACCATGCCCTCCTCCAGCACCAGGCCGGTGTTGGGATGGCCGTAGTGCAGGATCTGCGGTTCCTCGTGCATTTCCTGGCCGATGCCATGGCCGCAGTATTCCTTCACCACGCTGTAGCCGTGGCTGCGCGCGTAGCGGGCGATGGCGTGGCCGATGTCGCCCAGGCGCGCGCCGGGGCGCACCGCGGCGATGCCTTCCCACATCGCCTGGCAGGCGGCCTGCACCAGCCTGCGCGCGGCGTAGTCGACCTCGCCCACCAGGTAGGTGGTGCTGGAGTCGGCGATGTAGCCGTTCTTCTCCAGGGTGATGTCGAGGTTGACGATCTGGCCGTTGCGCAGCACGTCGGTGGTGCTGGGTACGCCGTGGCAGATCACGTTGTCGATCGAGGCGTTGAGCACGTACGGGAAGCCGTACTGGCCCTTGCTGGCCGGCCGCGCCTGCAGCTCGTCAACGATCATGCGTTCGACGAAATCGTTGATCTCCATCGTGCTGCGGCCCTGCAGCGGCAGCCGGTCGAGCGCGGCGAACACCTGCGCCAGCAGGCGGCCCGATTCGGCCATCAGCGCGATCTCGTCGGGGCGCTTGATGATCGCCATCTGCTCAGACCTGTCCCGGTGCCAGCAGCGGCGGCTGCACGCCGGCTGCGCGCAGTTCGCTGGCGACGATGTCCTGGAAGCTCAGCGTGGGGTTCATCTCGCATAGCATGCCGACCCGGATCCAGAAGTTGGCCTGGGCGTTGATCGAACGGCTGGAGACAGTGCAGGCACGGCGCAACTGGTCGTGCAGGGTGTCATCGATGTTGACGATGCCCATCGGCGGTCCTGGAGTGGGAATATACGAAGCGTATATGTTTCGTATATCCGCCTCAAGCCCGCGTTGTTCAGTCCAGGTGGGTGGCAAAGCGCAGGCGGTTGCCGTCGGGGTCGCGCAGCAGCATCTCGCGGCTGCCCCAATCGGTGTCATGCGGTGGCTGCTCGATCGGCACGTTGGCGGCGCTGAAGGCGCGGTATAGGCTGTCGACGTCGTCGACGATGAAGTACACCGCGCCGCCGACCTCGCAGTCACCGCTGTGCTCGGTGAGGAAGATCGTCTGGCCATCGCGGGTGAGCTGGGCGAACAACGGCAAACCGGCTTCGAAGCGGTGTTCCCAGTCGACCACGAAACCCAGCCCCTGCACGTAGAACGGCAGGGTGGTATCGGCATGGCGCATGCGCAGTTGCGGGATGACGGTCTGGGGCATGGCGAGGGCTCCGGGGTGGGAACCCAGTGTAGTGCCGGCCGCTGGCCGGCATTCCCGTGAGCCCGGGAACAATGAGGTTGCCGGCCAGCGGCCGGCACTACCGAAGCCATGCCGGCCAGCGCCGGCACGACCGACGCGGTCAGCAGGCCGTCGGTAGGGCGGCTATCGCCGTCAGCAGTTCGCGGTTCACCTGCTGGTGCCGGGCCTGCCAGGCCGGCAGGTCCTCGGCGCTGACGTCGGGCTGGCCATCCAGCGACGACAGCCAGCGCTTGAAGCGGCTCTGGTAGTTGGCCAGCGAAACTTCGCCGGTGATGTCACTGCCGACCAGGCCACCGGCGCGCAGTGCTTCGATCACCACCAGTGCGTGTTCCAGCTGGAAGCGGCCCTGGTCCCAGTTGCTGCGCGCAACGTCCTCGGCGAATACATCCTTGTCGATCGACAGGTAGGTGGGCTGTGGGGATGCGGCCTGCTCGGCGGCGAACGCGGCGACCAGTGCCTCCGGGTGCTCGAAGCGTCGGAACGCACGGCCCATGCCGAGGCGGTGGCCCCAGCCGACGTCCACGTCCATGCACCAGTACGTCAGGCGTCCACCCATCAGCGGTCGCCAGTGGTTCTCCCAGGCATGACCGAGGCCGATATCGCTGGAAGTGATGCCGAGCACATGGATGTGCGAGATCTGCGGCAGCTTGCTGGCGGCGTTCACCCACGAGCCGCAGTGCATGCCGAGCGGGAACCGCATGTTGTCCGGATGGTTGTCCAGCACCACCATCTGGAACGGGGCCTGCCCGCGCATGCGGCGCAGCAGTGGCAGGCTGAGGTGGTGGAAGTCGCCACTGCCGAGCATGACGGTTCCGAGCTGGGCCGGCAGTGGTGCCAGCACGTCAGCGGCGAAACGGTCCAGGGTGGCATTGCTGCAGGCAAAGCGCAGCGGGTCATGCCACTGCGGCAGGGCCAGGGTCTGCGCCTGTGGCAGCGGCAGCACGCCACCGTCCAGGTCCAGGATCAGCGGGGAACGCAACGGCATCGTTCAACCGCCTCCATCAGGTTCGCCCTGCAGGTGCGGGGCCAGCTTGCGCAGGGCGGCGCGCAGCAGCGGGGAGCGTGCGTGGATCGCGTGCCGGGTGGAGGTGAAGCGCGCACCCAGTTCGGCCTTGATGCGCGAGTCGGTCCAGCCGGCCACGTAGTGGCTCAGGCCGTGCTGCAGCGCGTAC
This sequence comes from Stenotrophomonas sp. YJH_SMC_94-11, assembly GCF_059370435.1. Lineage (NCBI taxonomy): Bacteria > Pseudomonadati > Pseudomonadota > Gammaproteobacteria > Lysobacterales > Lysobacteraceae > Stenotrophomonas > Stenotrophomonas sp. YJH_SMC_94-11. Next base: position 17,418 of record NZ_JCAFTR010000003.1, read on the forward strand.
TCGAGGTTGTGCATCCAGCTGACCGCGTACAGGTTGTGCTCGCGCGACTGCGGATAGGCCAGGCCGATGTACTTGTCCACCAGCTTGCCGGCATGCACGTAGCACAGGTTCCAGCCGATCAACCGGCCCTGGTGGCGGTACAGGAACATCCGTCCCTGGCCCTGGCTGTCGGCCAGCAGGTACTGGAAATAGGGCAGGTCGAGCTGGTCGAAATGCACCGCGCTCTGCGCGTATACGCCCAGGTACAGCGCGTACAGTTCGGCCTGCAGTTGCGGGTCGGCCAGGGCCGGGTTGCCGGTGGCGATGCAGTCGATCTGCAGGTCATCGCGCGAACGCAACTTGCGACGGATGTTCTTGCGGCGCGAGGATGACAGGCGGCCGAGATAGGCGTCGAGCGAATCGAAATCGATCGCCACCCAGGCCAGCGGCATGCCTTCCAGTTCGACGAAGCCGCGTGCCAGCAGCGCCTGCAGGAAGGCGCCGCTGTGTGCGTTGGCCGCGTCGTCCAGCAGCGGTGAATCGACTGCCAGGTCCTTCACCACCAGCAGCCGGGTATCGCCGATCGCGTGACGCGTCACGTCCTCGGCCAGCGCCTCCGGGGCAACGTGTGCCGGCAGCGGGGTGTACTCGGTGCTGGTGGCACCGACGAAGCGCGTCTTCCAGGTGATCCACGGCCGCCACAGGCGCGACAGCGGCAGGCCGAGCAGCCTGCCGCGCAGTTCGTCATCCATCGTGGTGGTCAGGTCCAGCGGCGCACGGAAGGTCGGCAGGCCGCTGGGAAGGCGGCCTGCCTCGAATCCGAGCGGGGGGTGGGCCAGGAAGCCCTCCAGCAGCGCGGTCGGTTCCAGCGCGGTGCTGGATGCGCGTGACGTCATCTCCATCGGCACGGGAACCGGCAGCGCATCGACCTCAGCCCTTGGCCTTGGTCAGCGCCTGGTCGAGCAGGGTGATCGCCAGGTCGATTTCTTCGTAGCTGATGTCCAGCGACGGCGCGAAGGTGATCACGTTCTTGTACCAGCCACCCACGTCGAGCACGAGGCCCATGCGCTTGCCGTCGTGCAGCAGGTCACCGGCCAGGCCGATGTCGACCATGCGGTCCAGCAGCTCCTTGTTCGGGGTGTAGCCGTCGGCCTGGCAGATTTCCGCACGCAGCGCCAGGCCCAGGCCGTCGACGTCGCCGATTTCCGGGTGGCGCTTCTGCAGGCCGCGCAGGCCGTCGAGGAAGTACGCGCCCTTTTCCGGCACGGTGCGCTCGTAATCCATTTCCTTGCCCAGCTTCAGCACTTCCAGGCCCAAGCGGGTGCCCAGTGGGTTGGAATTGAAGGTGGAGTGGGTGGAGCCCGGCGGGAACACGGTCGGGTTGATCAGCTCTTCGCGCGCCCACAGGCCCGACAGCGGGTTCAGGCCGTTGGTCAGCGCCTTGCCGAACACCAGCACGTCCGGGGTCACGCCGAAGTGCTCGATCGACCACAGCTTGCCGGTGCGCCAGAAGCCCATCTGGATTTCATCGACGACCATCAGGATGCCGTACTTGTCCAGCACGCGCTTGAGGCCGGTGAAGAAGTTGCGCGGCGGGATGACGTAGCCACCGGTGCCCTGGATCGGCTCGACGTAGAACGCGGCGTACTCGGCCTGGCCGACCTTGGGATCCCACACGCCGTTGTACTCGCTTTCGAACAGGCGCTCGAACTGCCACACGCAGTGGTCGGAGTACTCGTCCGGAGTCATGCCCTTCGGGCGACGGAAGGGGTACGGGAACGGGATGAACATCGCGCGCTCGCCGAAGTGGCCGTAGCGGCGGCGGTAGCGGTAGCTGGAGGTGATCGACGACGCACCCAGGGTGCGGCCGTGGTAGCCGCCTTCGAAGGCGAACATCAGGCTCTTGCCGCCGCGCGCGTTGCGCACGATCTTCAGCGAGTCTTCAATGGCCTGCGCACCGCCAACGTTGAAGTGCACGCGGCCGTCGAGGCCGAACTTCTCGTGCATGTCCACGGCAATGGTCTTGGCCAGCTGCACGCGGGTCGGGTGCAGGTACTGGCTGGCGACCTGCGGCAGGGTGTCGATCTGGTCCTTCAGTGCATCGTTCAGGCGCTTGTTGCTGTAGCCGAAGTTGCACGCCGAGTACCACATCTGCAGGTCGAGGTAGGGCACGCCCGCGCCGTCGAACATGTAGCTGCCTTCGCCGCGCTGGAAGATCTTCGGCGGATCGACGTAGTGGACGGTGTCGCCGAAGGAGCTGTAGCGGGCTTCGTCGGCCAGCAGCTGCGCATCGGAGGCAGCGGCATCGGCGTTCTTGTCAAAAATATTCATGCAGTTCGGTTCCGTGAAGGACGTTCGAAAGGGGTAACAGGGGAGCGCGCCTGGAAGGGAGTGCTCAGGCGGTGGCAAGCAGCAGGGGCAGTGCGGCGGGCTGCGGGCTGGCGTCGAGGCGACGTGGCTGCAGCAGGCTGCCATCGAGCAAGCGCGGCAGCAGTGCGATTGCATCGTGGAAGGTGTCGATGGCGGCATGCTCGATGCCGGCATTCGTGCAATGGGTAATCAGGCGGCGCTTGGCGAACACGAAGTCGGCGTCTTCGGACACGCAGAAATCCGAGCTGCCGTCGCCGATCATCAGCACGCGCGGTGCTTCGTTGGCGCGCGCCTGCGCGGCGCAGGCGCATTTGCAGGTGCCACTGCGGCAGCCTTCGGCCTGGTAGGGCGATTCCAGTTCCCAGTGGTCATCGCACCAGCGCAGGTGGTTGGCCACCACCGGCAGCTGCGCCAGGCCGTGGTTGGCGAGGATGCGATGGATCGCATAGTCCAGGCCGTCGCTGACGATGCGCAGTGGCAGGCCCAGCTGCTCGGTGCGAGCGACGAAGGCGACGAAACCTGGATCGATCTGCACCTGGTCCAGATGGGCATCAAGCGTGGCCGGATCCAGTTCCAGCAGCCGCACCTGGCCCTGCATGCATTCACGCGAGCCGATCTCTCCCGCCTTCCACTGGTCTTCCAGTTCCTGCCAGCCCGGCTGGCCGTACTTTTCCAGCAGCGAGTCGATGACATCTTCGAGGCTGATGGTGCCGTCGAAGTCACACAGGATGCTCCAGTGCATGGGCAGGTCCGTCGATGAGAAAGGCGTCCGGCACATTGCCGGGGCAGGCTCAATGTAGGCAGGCCGCCTTTCTCGTTCCTTTCCTGTTGAAAGGCGCTTTTGACGGGCTGGGAAAGCGTTCAGGAAAGTACATGGATGAATGCGCGGAGCGCAGGCCACGCATGCACGTGCGGGTCAGGCGCGGGCCAGGACCTGCAGTATTTCGCCCGTTTCCTCACGGGTCTGCCAGGCGCTGTTGCCAAGGGTGAGCATGCGTGCGGCGAAGTCACGTGCATTGGGCACGTCCTCCTGCGGCACGATGCCACGCAGGTAGGCGTAGTCGGGCAGGGCATGGATGAACATGCGGCTGGCACCGAGGCCGCGCGGCCACAGGTCGTCCAGCGCGGCATCGCGCGCGCGCTGGCTGGGCAGCAGCAGCATCAGCATCGGCCAGGTGCCGCCGGTGCCGGCCAGGCCATCGACCACCTCCACCGCTGGCAGTTGTGCCAGCTGCACGCGCAACTGCAGTGCGCGCAGGCGCCCGGCCTGCAGGAACGCCGGCAATCGCCGCGCGGCATGGGCACCGATGTTCTGTCGCCATCGACTGACCCGGTGCTGCGGTATGTCCAGCGGGAAAATGTCACCGACCGCGTCTTCCAGATCGCCACGCTGCAGTGCGCTGCGCAGCGGATTGCCGTACACCAGCGACAGCAGCGAGGGGCGATAGCAGGCGGCAAGGCCAAGCAGCTGCACACTGCGAAGCAGTTCCCAGCGCAGGTTGAAGCGCACCTGTTCGGCGGCATGCTCGGCCAGTTCGGCGCGCAGTTCGTCATCGCGGCTGACCAGCAGGCCGCCTTCGTGCAGGCTCAGCCCCTTGCCGGCGGCCAGGCTGAAGAATCCGATGTCGCCACGCAGGCCGACACTGCTGTTGCCCACCCGTGCGCCCAGCGCCTGTGCGGCATCTTCGATGACCCAGGCGCCGGCGCTGTGGGCGATGTCGCAGGCCCGTTCGACATCGGCGATGCGACCGCCGAGGTGGGTTGGCAGGATGGCCAACGTACGCGCATCGGCCAACCGTTCGAGCTGGCCGGGATCGAAGTCGAAGTGGCCGCGCCGGGTATCGCACAGCTGCACGCGCAGGCCGAGGCTGTGCACCGCGATCGGCACCAGCGGGCAGGTGTAGGCCGGCATGATCACCGTGTCGCGCCTGGGCGCGCGCTTGCGCAAGGTGCGCAGGGCGATCAGCAGTGCGTGCGTGCCGGAACAGGTCAGCTGCAGCGGCGGCGTGCCCAGCTGGTTGGCCAGGATCCCGCGCAGGTCACCACCACCGGGAAGGAAGTCGCTGGCCTGCATCGGCAGGCCGGCGGTCGGTGGCAGTTCGCGCGCGAACAGGCTCATCGCAGCCCGCTCACGAGGTGCTTTCGGCGGGGCTGTGCGGGTCGTCCGCTTCCGCGCGACCGAGGCAGACGATGCCGGCCACGATCAGGACCGCACCTACCAGGTGGTGCAGGGTCAGTGGCTCGTTCAACAGCCACGCCGACAGCAGCAGCACGCTGATCACTTCCAGGTGCGAGGCAGCGAATGCGGGGCCGATCGGCGCATGCCGCAGCAGGCTCATCCAGGTGAAGAACGCACCCACGTAGCCCAGGATGGCGCCGTACACCCATGGTTGCGACAGCACGCGCAGCAGCCAGGCGGTGTTGGCCTCGACCGGCAGGGCCGCCTCACCGGCGTACTTGAAGCACAGCTGGGCCAGGGTGTCGAAGGCCATCAGCAGCGGAAAACCGATCACATACAGGCGCCTCATGAGCCGGCCCCCACCACCGCCACGCCGGCTGTGACCAGCAGCATCCCGGTCACCCGCAATGGCGTGAGCTTCTCGCGGAACAGGATGCGGCCGGCGATCATCAGCGCCACGATGTTGATCGAGCCCAGCAGCACACCCTTGGACAGCGGAACCAGTGACAGGAAGGCGATCCAGGCGACGAACTCAAGCACGTAACAGGCGATGCCGATCCACAGCCAGGGGCGGCTGAGCATGTGCTTCCAGCGCTGCAGTCCCTCGCCCTCCTGCGGGTCGCTGGCGGCGGCCTTGAAGGCGAGCTGGCCACCGGTATCGAGCACGACATTGGCCAGCCACAGCAGCGTGGCAAGTGCCCCCATCTCAGGCCACCGCCTTGAGCGCGCCGCTGTGTTCACCGATCCCGGTGAAGAAGCGCGCGCTGCGGCGGATCACCTCGCGGCGTTCGCGGTCGATCGTGATCATGTGGTAGCTGTCCTCCAGTACCACCAGTTCCTTCGGGCCACTGACCCGCGACATCACCAGTTCGGCATTGCCCATGCTGGCCACGTCGTCTTCGCGGGCGTGCATCACCAGGCACGGGGCGGTGACCTGGTGCAGGTGGCGGCGGGTCCAGTTGCTCAGCGCCCGCATCTCGGCCAGCGCGTGCCAGGGATTGCCCGGAAGGCCGGCCGCCGCGCTGTCGCCGGACAGCATGGCGGCGCTGACCTGCGCACGCAGGCGCTCGTCGCGCAGGCCGTACGGCGGTTCTTCCATGAACATGCGGTCGCGGCCGATGTTGAAGCGCTTGAACCACGGCAGCAGGAACGAGAGGCGGGCGACAGCGGGTATGTTCCAGCCGTCGTAGCGGAACGTGGCGCCATACACGCCGACGCCGGACACCCAGTCCGGTCGTCGAGCAGCAAGTGCCAGCGACAGCACCGCGCCCATCGACAGGCCACCGACGAACAGCTGGTCGACCTTGCCGCGCAGGCTTGCCGCCGCATCTTCCACGCCCTGGTACCACTGTTCCCAGGTGGTCGCCAGCAGGTCATCCACGGTGCCACAATGGCCGGGCAGCTGCACGCCGTGTACGGTGAAGCCGGCGTTGTTCAGCCCTTTGCCCAGCATGCGCATTTCCGCCGGGGTACCGGTCAGGCCGTGAACCAGCAGCACGCCCTGCGGGCCACCGGGGAGGAAGAAGTCGTGCGAGTCGGTCACCTGGCGGCTCCGGGACGGCAGTGGGGAGGGTCAGGATCGCAACCGCGATTTTCGCCAGCCTTTCAGCGCCCCGGTCCGGGTCAGGGGGCCTTCAGCAGCGGCAGTGTGATGGCGACCTTGAGTCCGCCGCCGGGGCGGTTGAGGAAGGTCAGGCGCCCGCCGAAGTGCTCCACCGCCTCGTGGGCGATGGCCAGGCCCAGGCCGGTGCCGCTGGCGGTGGTGCCGGGGGCGCGGAAGAAGCGCTCACCCAGCCGCGGCATCACGTCCTCGGGTACGCCGGGCCCGTTGTCCTCCACGTACAGTTCGACGTCATTGTCATCCAGCGCGTGCACGCCGACGGTAACGGTCGCATCGCGGCCGGCATAGCGCAGCGCATTGTCGATCAGGTTGTCCAGTGCTTCCTGCAGCTGGGCACCGTTGCCGAGCACGCGCAGCGGCTGGGGGCTGCCGCGGTAACCCAGATCGATGCCGTCGCGGATCGCTTCAGGCACGCGTGTACCGACCCACTGCGGCACCCGTTCGCACAGGTCCAGTGCCTCCACCGTCTCCGGCACGGTCTGGGCCCGGCTCAGCGCCAGCAGCTGGGTGCTGACCCGCGCGGTGCGCTGGTTGAGCCGGCGGATGTGCTGCAGTGCCTCGCGCACCGTGTCCGGGTCGCCATGCGCCAGTGCCTGGTCCACGTGCAGGGCCATGCCGGCCAACGGCGAGCGCAGCTGGTGCGCGGCGTCGGCGATGAAACGGTTCTGCAGGGTGATCATTTCCGCCTGGCGCGCGAACAGATCGTCGATGGTGCTGATCAGCGGCTGGATCTCTTCGGGCACGTCGGCATCGGAGATCGGTGCCAGTTCGCCGCGGCGCTGCGCCAGGCGGGTCCTCAGCGGGGTCAGGATGCGCAGGCCATGGGTCACGCCGAACCAGACCAGCGCGGCGGTGCCCAGCGCCAGCATGGTCATCAGCGGGATGATGATCATCAGGATTTCGCGCGCGCGCTGGCGTCGTTCGGCCATGCTTTCGGCCACCGTCACCGCCAGCTGGTCCTGCGGATCGTTCATCGCCCGCGTGCAGACGGTGGCCATGCGCACCGGCTGGCCGTTGAGAATGCCATCGTACAGGGTGGGGTCCACGCCGGTGCATTCCTGCGAAGGCGCGTAGGCACTGAAATCCGCATTGCCGCTGAGTGTCCCCTGGCGGCTGCTGTCCACGTTGAAATAGCGATGGCCGTCGGGCTCGTACTCGATCAGGAAGCGCGCCTGCGGAGACAGGTCGCTGGTCACCGGCATGGTGCTCAGCATCTGTGCGAACGAGTGCGTGTCGTCGATCAGGTTGCGGTCGTGGATGCGGTTGGAATAGTCCAGCGCAACGTAATAGGCCAGGATCGTATTGAAGGTGAGCAGGCCAAGCATCGGCAACGCCAGGAAGGCGAGCAGGCGCCGTCGCAGGCTGGGGGGGCCGCTGATCACGGGGCGCTGCCGTCCTGCGCGTCTTCCAGCATGTAGCCCAGCCCGCGCACGGTGCGGATGCCCATGCCGCCCGGCTGCAGCTTGCGGCGCAGGCGGTGCAGGGCGATGTCCAGGCCGTTGTCGGTCAGGTCCTGGCCCCAGTCGCACAGCGCTTCCACCAGCTGCGCGCGTGACACGATGCGCTCTGCACGCACCGCCAGCGCCGACAGCAGGCCGAACTCGCGTGCGGTCAGTTCAAGTGATTGGTCGTCGATCCATACGCGGTGCCCGGCCAGGTCCAGGCGCAAGCGGCCGATGCGCAGGTCCGGATTGCCGTTGCTGGTGACCCGCCGCAGCTGTGCACGCACGCGGGCTTCGAATTCGTCCAGTGCGAACGGCTTGACCAGGTAGTCGTCGGCACCGAGGTCGAGCACGCGCACCCGCTCGGCCAGGCCGTCACGCGCGGTCACCACCAGCACCGCCAGGCCATCGCCACGCTGGCGCAGTCGTTGCAGCACGTCGCGGCCATCCAGTTGCGGCAGCCCCAGGTCCAGCACCAGCAGCGCGTACTGGGTCGAGCCCAGTGCTGCATCGGCGTGCGCACCGTTGTCGACGTGGTCGACCACGTGCCCCTGCCGGCGCAGCGAGGCGCACAGGCCGGAGGCGATGTCCGGGTCGTCTTCAGCAATCAGAACGCGCATGCGCGGGGGCTCCTGTAACGGTCAGGCCCACCGGCTGGGCGGGGTGGGCCTCTCGGCTGCCGAAGGGTAGCCGCAAACCGGGTGAAGGTGGAGCGCGCCGGCACCTCCCGGCGCCGTCACGCTGTCCCTCCATTCAGTCCTGCAGCCCCGGCTCACCCCGCGCCAGCGGCAACCGGGAGCCATCCAGCAGGCCACGGCTGAGCTTGCCCTCCTCGATGAACAGCAGTTCGCCGTTCTCGCCGTTCTTGATGCTGCTGTCGATGGCGATCACGCGGTCGCCGTGGAAGCTGCTGACGTGTGGCATCGAGGTATGGCCGACCACGATGCGCTTGAGCTGCAGGCGGTCGAGCACGGCCTGCACACCCGCGGTGTCGAGGCGGCCATCGAAATAGCCGCGGTACCAGATCGGGCTGGTCTTGCCGTCATACAGCGGTGCGGTGGCCGGGTCGGCCTTCACTTCGGCCCTGGGCAGGCCCAGCGAGGCCTGATAGGCCGCGTTGGTGCGTGCCGGGTCCAGCGCCAGCTGCACCGCCTCGGGCGAGATGCCGCCGTGCAGGAACAGGGTATCGCCGATCTTCAGCAGCACCGGTCGGGTGCGCAGCCACTGCCCGATCACCGAGTCGGCGCCATACAGCTGCGGGTAGCTGCGGCCCAGCAGCTGGGCGCTGCGCAGGTACTTCGGGCTGACGTAGCGCAGGTCGTCATACAGCACCATGGTTTCGTGGTTGCCGAGCACGAAGTGCACGGCGCCACCGGCGGCGGCCGCCTGCTGCTGCAGGCCGTAGAGCAGCCAGAACGCCTCGGTCACCTGCGGGCCGCGGTCGAACACGTCGCCGGCGATGACCAGCGTGTCCTTGCCCAGCGCCCAGCGATCCTGCGCGTCGATCACGTGATGGGCACGCAGCAGGCGCACCAGCAGCCCATACTGGCCGTGGATGTCGGACAGCGCGACGATGCGCGGTGTGGCCGGCAGCACCGAGACCGAGGCTGCATTCGGCGCAGCCACATGCACGGTGTGTTCGTAGCCGCAGCGCGGTGCGATATCGGTGCCTGAGGCCTGCGCGGCAAGCGTGTGCGACTCGACCTTGTCGTCGCAGATCCATCTGGCCTGCAGCTGGTTGCCCTGGCGGAACACATAGGGGCCATCGGCCGGCACGTGGGCGGCGGGCGCGGCCACCTCGCGCGCCTGCGTGGTTCCGGCGCTGCAGGCCAGCAACGGCAGCAGCAGGGCGGTCATCAGGGAAGGGCGATAGCGCGACATCGTCGGTGTCCGGCGGCGGAAACATCCGATGCTAACCGGCGCGACCGGGTCGCGGTGTGCGCGAATGGGCAGGTCAGGCGCTGTGCCCGTCGTCCCGGAGCTTGCGCACACGGGTGGCGGCGGCCTGCAGCGGCTGACCGTCGCGACCGCGCGGCTGCATGTACGGCAGCGGGCGCCGCGTGCTGGACTCGATCAGCTGCGAATGGGCCTCGCCCGCGTCGAAGCGATGGCGCTCACCCCATTGGCGCAGCGCGACCAGCACCGGAAACAGCGCCTGGCCCGCGCCGGTGAGCACGTATTCCTGATAGGCCGAGCCGTCGGAGGCCGGTTGCAGTTGCAGGATGCCGGCCTCGACCAGCCGGCGCAGGCGATCACTGAGGATGTTGCGGGCGGCGCCAAGGCTGCGCTGGAAGTCGCCGAAGCGGCGGACGCCGTCGAAGGCATCGCGGATCACCAGCAGTGCCCAGCGATCACCGAGCAGGTCGGCGCTGCGGGCAACGGGGCAGGGGCTGTCTGCGTGCATGGCGATCTCCGTCCTATGTGGTTGCAGTTTAAAACCAAAGTAGCTAGCCTGCATCTAGTTTCAAATTGCAACTACAAGATGAGTGCCGCATCTCTTCCCCGCCCGCTGCTGGTCCTGCTTGCGGTTGCCGCCGGCGCCAGCGTTGCCAATGTCTACTACGCGCAACCGCTGCTGGATCAGCTTGCACGCGCCTTTGTACTGGACCGGGCCGTGGCCGGCGCGGTGCTGGCTGCCACCCAGGCCGGCAGCGTGCTGGCGTTGCTTGGCCTGCTGCCGCTGGCGGACCGCGGTGACCGGCGACGCCTGCTGCGGCTGCAGCTGATCGCACTGGTGCTGGCCCTGTTGTGGCTGGCGGCGTCGCGCACGGCGAGCTGGCTGTTGTCTGGCATGCTGCTGGCCGGATTGCTGGGCACGGCGCTGACCCAGGGCCTGATCGCCTACACCGCCACGCTGGCACCGCCTGAGCAGCGCGGTCGCATGGTTGGCGTGGTGCAGGGCGGAGTGTTCATCGGCCTGCTGCTGGCGCGCGTGGTGTCGGGTACGGTGGCGGCGGCCTTTGGCTGGCAGATGGTCTACCTGCTGTCCGCGGTGGTGATGGCGGCATTGGCGGCGCTGCTGTGGCAGCGCTTGCCCGCAGTACCGGTGCCGTCGGTCCCGCCGCAGTGGCGCGACCTGCTGGGCTCGATGCTGGGCATGCTGCGCCGGGATCGAACGCTGCGCGAGCGTGGTCCGCTGGCATTGCTGCTGTTTGCCGGACTCAACGTGTTCTGGGCGGCGGCTCCCTTGCCGCTGTCGGCCCCGCCGCTGCAGTGGTCCACTGCGGCCATCGGTGCGCTCGGCCTGGCCGGGGTGGCAGGTGCATTGATGGCGTCGCGGGTCGGGCACTGGATGGACCGCGGTTTTGCCGATCGGGTCAGTCTTGGCGCGCTGCTGTTGATGCTGGTCGCGTGGTGGCCGCTGCTGGGCCTGCCGCAGTCGCTGTCGTTGCTGCTGCTGGGCGTGATCGTGCTCGACCTCGGCGGCCAGGCACTACATGTTTCGAACCAGGCATTGTTGCTGCGTGCACCGGCGGAACAGCATGGGCGCCTGGTGGCGTTGTACATGCTGTTCTATGCGGTGGGTAGTGGTGCCGGTGCGGCTGCCGGGCCCTGGATGCAGGCCCGGCACGGCTGGCCTGCCGTGTGCCTGCTGGGTGCAGGCATCGCGTTGCTGGCGCTGCTGTGGTGGGCGGGGTGGGGAGTGGTGGCGTTCAATGCATCGGCTGGCGCGCGGACCGGTAAAGTCGACTGTCGGTAGAGTCGACTGTCAGTCGACTGCTCTTCGCCCCGCGTGCGAAAAATTCCGCGCTGCGCGCGATAGTCGACCAGCGGTCGACTCTACCTGTCCTGTCGTCATCGCTGCAACGCACGCCGGCCCGGGGCTTCCTGCAGGTCCCCGCTGGCCACCACCACGCGGTTGCGGCCGCTGCGCTTGGCCTCGTACATCGCCGCGTCGGCACGTGCCATCAACCGTTCGTAGTCCGGGTGGCCATCATGGCCGGCCACGCCGATGCTGGCAGTCAGCGACAGAACCTGGCCGTTGGCCAGTGCCACTGGCGACTGCGCGATCTGCCGGCGCAGGCTCTCGGCGATCACCGAGGCCTGTGACTCACTGGCGGCAACCAGCACCACCACGAACTCCTCGCCGCCGTAGCGGAACAGGTAGTCGCTGCCGCGGGTCAGCTGGCCGAGCAGGCCGGCGACGTGCTGCAACGCGCGGTCGCCGGCATCGTGGCCGTGGCCGTCGTTGATCGCCTTGAAGTGATCCAGGTCGAGCAGCAGCAGCGAGAACGGCGTGCGATTGCGCGTGGCCAGCTCGATCTCCCTGCGCAGCACGGTAGGCAGGAAGCGGCGGTTGAGCAGGTTGGTCAGGGCATCGCTGCCGGCATCCAGTTCACCGATGCGCTCGAACAACAGCGTCATCAGGGTACGGATGGCGGCCAGGTCCTCGCGAATGGCCGGCAGCACCGCCAGTCGTTGCGCCGGGGTGTCATGGTTTGCCCGCTGCAGGTTGCCGTCGATGCGGGCCATCAGCTGGCCGACCTGCTGGGTTTCGCTGCTCTCGCCGAAGCTGGGGATGCCCTTGTGGGTGAACCACAGGCCGAATTCCGAGGTCGCCAGGCTGGCGCTTTCGCCGGCCTGCACGTGGCCGGCGAGTGCGTAGAGCAGGGCGTTCTCCCAGTCCAGCAGCAGTGCACGCTGGCGCTCGCGTTCGGTACCGACATTCTGCACCAGCGAGAACAGCCGGTAGGCAGCATCGGCACGGGTGGAGCGCTCACGTGCATGGGTGTAGGCCAAGGTCATGCCTTCCATGGCGATGTCCATGATCGCGCTGAGGCAGTCGATGGCGGCGAACGCGGTGGCGCTGTCGGGCGCGTCGTCGCGCAGGCGCACGAACAGTTCGTGCTTGAGCACGCGCGCGCCGCGGGTGACCAGATCGACCGGAATGCCGACCCGGGCATGCACATCGCCGATCACCCGCTGCGAGGCTACGGTGCCGGCAATACCGTCGGCATCGGTGGTCAGCAGCTGCACCAGCCAGCGCTGCATGGCCGGCTGCAGGCGCTGCTTGACCTGGTCATGGGACAGGAAGCGGCGTGCACGCGCGTCCTGCAGCAGTACTTCGTAGAAGCGTTGGGCCAGCGCCGGCGGGGCATCGGCGGCGGCATCGCGCAGCAGCGCGGTGGCGGCCGGCCCGGCCTGCTGCAGGCAGTGCTGCCAGGCCTCGGCCAGCGGCTGGCTGGCATCGTCCAGTTGAGGTGGTTCCACGTCGATCTCTGACTGCGCACGCCAAACCACGGGTATCGGCCGTGGTGGCGTGCGGTTGATGGCGGGTAAGCCGGCCAGTTTAAGCGCGATGCAGGGTTGCACGGTGCGCAAAGCACATCGGCGCCACTGCGGCAATGAGTGAACGCATTTGAGAATCACTCGCATTGATGGGAGAATGCGCGCACGGATCGGGCCGCAGGCGACTGCAGCGACGCTCCGCCTCCCCCTCGTCGTTGCCTCAAGCCCTTTGCCAGAGGCCCCGTTGCCCTGCCAGAAGGTCCAGATCATGTCTCCTGCCGTTGTCCTTTCGCCGCGCCCGCTGGCGCTTGCCGTTGCCGCCCTGCTGGCGGGCAGCGCCCTGACCGCCCAGGCTGAAACCGACGCCACCGATATCGACACGGTGCATGTCACCGCCTCGCAGATTGCCCGCCAGGCGTTGGGTACCTCGACCATCACCGCCGAGGACATCGCCCGGCGCCCGCCGGCCAACGACATCGCCGAACTGCTGCGGACCATGCCGGGCGTCAACCTCACCGGCAACAGCGCCTCGGGCCAGTACGGCAACAACCGCCAGATCGACCTGCGCGGCATGGGCCCGGAAAACACCCTGATCCTGGTCGACGGCAAGCGCATCGGTGCGCGTGATGCCGTGCGCATGGGCCGCAGCGGTGAGCGCAATACCCGCGGTGACACCAACTGGGTGCCAGCGGAAATGATCGAGCGCATCGAAGTGCTGCGCGGCCCGGCGGCGGCGCGCTATGGCTCCGGTGCGTCCGGCGGCGTGGTCAACATCATCACCAAGCGCCCGACCGGCGACCTTGCCGGTGCGGTCGACCTGTACGGGCTGGTGCCTGAACACAGCGCCGAAGGTGGCAGCGAGCGCGTCGGCCTGCAGCTGAGTGGGCCGATGACCGACACGCTGTCGTTCCGCCTGTACGGCAACCTCAACAAGACCGACGCCGATTCACTCGATCTCAACCGTCAGTACGCCACCCAGCCGAACGCAGTGCCACCGGCTGGCCGCGAGGGCGTCAAGAACCGCGACGTCAACGCGCTGCTGCGCTGGGACGTGACCGCCAACCAGGTGGTCGAGTTCGAGGCGGGTACCAGCCGCCAGGGCAACATCTACGCCGGCGACCGTGCGGTCAGCACCACCGGCACTTCAACCGGCGTTGATCTGGCGGCGCTGGCCGACGGCAAGGCGGAGACCAACCGCATGTACCGCAACACCGGCGCGATCAGCCATCGTGGTCGCTGGGGCGATGTCACCTCGCGGGTGACGGCCGCGGTGGAAGCGGTGAACAACTCGCGCATCAACGAAGGCCTGGCCGGTGGCCCGGAAGGCAGCTTCAACGGCACCGACTGGTCGACCTCGCGCCTGCGCAACTACCAGCTGGACGGTGAAGTCAGCTTCCCGACCACGCTGGGTGGTGCCGAGAACATCTGGACGCTGGGCTTTGAATACCTGGACAGCCGCCTGACCGACCCGTACTCGATGAGCCAGTCCAGCAGCAGCGGCGGTGGCATCCCGGGGCTGTCGGCTGATCGTGCGCGCGGCAAGGCCGATGCGCAGACCACGGCGGTGTTCGTGGAAGACAACATCTACCTGGGCGAGCGCTGGATCGTTACCCCGGGCCTGCGCTTCGACCACCACAGCCAGTTCGGCAACAACACCAGCCCCAGCCTCAACGCGCAGTTCCGTATCAGCAGCGACTGGGTGGTGAAGGGCGGCATTGCCCGCGCGTTCAAGGCGCCGAACCTGTACCAGTCGAATCCGGACTATCTCTACTACACCCGCGGCAACGGCTGCCCCAATGCGCTGCCGAGCCTGGGCGCCGGTTGCTACATGCGCGGCAACGCGGACCTGAAGGCGGAAACCAGCCTGAACAAGGAACTGGGCATCGAGTGGGCACCGCAGAGCGGCTGGCAGGCGTCGTTGACCTACTTCCACAACGACTACAAGGACAAGATCCAGGCCGGCTACACCCAGATCGGGCTGACCGCCGACACCAAGGGCCGCATCTTCCGCTGGGAGAACGCGCCGAAGGCGATCGTGCAGGGGCTGGAAGGCAACCTGGTCATTCCGCTGCTGGGCGAGCAGGGCGACCGCCTGAAGTGGAGCAACAACTTCACCTACATGGTGGAAAACGAGAACAAGACCACGCACCAGCCGCTGTCGGTGATCCCGAAGTACACGATCAACACCATGCTGGACTGGCAGGCCACCGACAGGCTGTCCATGCTGCTGACCGGCACCTTCTACGGCAAGCAGGAACCGGCCACGACCAACATCAACAACGACCCCCGCTGCACCGGCAGCTGCGATGCATCGATCGCGCTGCAGGATCGTGGCGCGTACAACATCTGGGGCGTGAGCGCGCGCTACAAGGTGACCGAGACGGTCAGCTTCGGCTTCGGCGTGAACAACCTGGCCGACAAGCGCCTGTTCCGCGAGGCCAACAGCAGCGATGCCGGCGCGGCGACCTACAACGAACCGGGCCGCGCCTACTGGGCCAGCCTGCGCTTCGGCTTCTGACGGCAGGCCGGCAAGGGCTCGTGTGACCTGCAATGTTATAAACATCGTAATAGTCTCCTCCGCCGGCACCGCGTAGCCTGCACCGCATCGCAAAGGAGCTGTTGCCATGGGCCACGACCACGATCACCTGCCGTCCCAGATCCGCCACGAGAAGCCCTTGTGGTGGGCACTCGGCCTGACCACCACCTTCCTCGTCGTCGAAGTGGTGGGCGCGTTCTGGACCAACAGCCTGGCGCTGTTGTCCGACGCCGCGCACATGGCCACCGACGCGCTGGCGCTGATGATCGCGCTGGTTGCGGTACGGCTGAGCCGGCGCCCGCCGGATGCGCGCCGCACCTACGGCTATGCACGGCTGGAAGCGTTGGGCGCGATGATCAACGGTGCCATGCTGTTCGTGGTCGCCGCCTACATCCTGTGGGAGGCGATCGGCCGCTTCCGCCAGCCGCAGGAGATCGCCTCCTCCGGCATGCTGGTGATCGCGGCTGCGGGCCTGGTCATCAACCTGATCTCGATGCGCCTGCTGCAGGCGGGCAGTGGTGAGAGCCTCAACGTGAAGGGCGCCTACCTGGAAGTATGGGCCGACATGCTCGGCTCGGTGGCAGTGATTGCGGGCGCATTGTTGATCAAGTGGACCGGATGGAAACCGATCGACCCGATCCTGGCCGTGCTGATCGGCCTGTGGGTGCTGCCGCGTACCTACGTGCTGATGCGTGAGGCGATCAACGTACTGCTGGAAGGCGTGCCCAAGGGCATGGACGTGGCCAGGGTGCGCGACAGCCTGTCCGGCCACGCCGCAGTCCTGGATGTGCATGACCTGCACGTGTGGGCGCTGGCTTCGAGCACCCCGGCGCTGACCGCGCACATCGTGATGCGCGACGGCACCGACGCCGATGCGTTGCGCCGCGAGCTGGGCGGTCGCCTGCACGATGACTTCGGTATCGAGCACGTGACGCTGCAGATCGAGGCGGACCACTGCGGCGAAGCCTGTGGCGAACCGGCGCCGGCCAACGGCGGCGGACACAAGGGCCATGAGGGCCACGACCACGGCGAGGACGCGCAGGGCCATCGTGGCCACGTGCATCGTTGATCGACGATTGACGCGCGCGCCGGGAGATGGCCGGCGCAGCTATTCGTCCCGCCGCGAGGCCAGCCGATCCGCCAGCCGGGTTGGCTCCGGCAACCGGTAGCCGCGCAGGGTGCGCAGCACCCAGCCCAGCGCGGTATCGGCACTGATCCGATGGCCACCGGCCACGAACAGCGGCTTGCAGCGCACCTTGCTGCGCAGCACCCAGCCCAGTTGCTCGTCGCCATCCAGCAGCGGTGTATGCGCACCAGCTTCGGCGTCCGGTTCGACGAACCTTCCCACCAGTTTCGATTTCGCCACGCCGATGCTCGGCAGGTCGGTGACCACGCCCAGATGCGCGGCCACGCCCAGCCGGCGCGGATGGCTGATGCCGTGGCCATCGACGAACACCAGGTCCGGCACGCGTGGCAGCAGCGCCAGCGCGGCCAGCAGCGCCGGCAGCTCGCGGAAGCTGAGCAGGCCGGGGATATAGGGCATCGCCGTGGGCATGCGCGCGATCTCCTGCGCCACGGGCTGCAGCGTCTTTGCGTCCAGCAATACCGCCGCAGCGCGGGTGATGGCACCGCTGTCCTCGAAGCCGACATCCAGCCCGGCCAGCCAGCGCACCTTGCGTGGCAGGCGGTCCTGGCGCTCCACGCGGCCTGCCAGCTGGAGCTGCTGCGCGCGTGCCGCGGCGACGCTGCCTTCCCAGCGCCCGGGGTCGATCACCGTATTCATTGGCTGCAGCATCGCATGGGTGGCGCCACGGCACGGTGAGCGGCCGCCGGGGCTACAATGGCGGCCTGCCTTTCCTCGCGTTGGAGACCCTGCAGTGACCCGTAGACTCGTACTGTTGCGCCATGGCCAGAGCCAGTGGAACCTGGACAACCGCTTCACCGGCTGGGTCGATGTCGACCTGACCGAGCAGGGGCGCCGGGAAGCGGCCGCCGCCGGCCGCCTGATGCGCGAGGAAGGCCTGCAGTTCGACGTCGCCCATACCTCCGTGCTGAAGCGCGCCATCCACACCCTGCAGGGGGCGCTGGCCGAGCTGGAGCAGGACTGGCTGCCGGTGAACAAGTCCTGGCGCCTCAACGAGCGCCACTATGGCGGCCTGCAGGGCCTGGACAAGGCCGAGACCGCTGCCAAGCACGGCGAAGAGCAGGTCAAGGTGTGGCGTCGTTCGTACGACATCCCGCCGCCGCCGATGGACCTGGAAGATCCGGGCCACCCGATCCATGACCGCCGTTACGCCGGCCTGGACCGCAACGCGCTGCCGGGCACCGAATCGCTGGCCACCACCCTGGACCGCGTGCTGCCGTACTGGCACGACGCCATCGCGCCGCAGCTGAAGGACGGCAAGACCGTGCTGGTCACCGCCCACGGCAACTCGCTGCGTGCGTTGTACAAGTACCTCAACAACGTCTCGCGCGAGGAAATCCTCGAGCTGAACATCCCGACCGGCATCCCGCTGCTGTTCGAACTGAACGATGACCTGACCGTGCAGTCGTTCCGCTACCTGGGCGACCCGGAAGCGGCGCGCAAGGCCGCCGAAGCCGTAGCCAACCAGGGCAAGGCGAAATAAGAAACAGAAGGCCGGCGCAAGCCGGCCTTTCTCTTTGTAGAGCCGAGCCCACGCTCGGCTGGCGCTGTCGCAACCCGGTAGAGCCACTTCATGGTGGCTGCATGTGCAAGCTAGAAGGACCCGGCAGGCGCACCTTCGGCGACCGCAACGCAGCAATGTCGATGACGTGGTCCTGGCATATCAGCTGGTAATGCGTGAATGGGCCCGGGTAACGGGTATCAGCGAAGGTGGCACGGCCCAGATATTCAAGGAATTTCGAACGGCTGTAGCGGCGGAACAGGTTGCCGCTCCAGGCTTCGGCGTCGTCCCAGCTCTGGTGGGACTCGTTGTGCACGGCGTAGCTGATGTAGTGGTCCCAGATCAGTTCAAACCGCTGCGAGTGGGGCACCACCTCTATCGCACGCACATCATCGATTGAACGTCCATGACCGAGCTCCACGCGGGAGGGCTTTCCGACCCCCCGGCCCTCCTCGACGACCAGGCGCAGACGATTCGCTTCCGGCTCGCCAATCTCAGTAAGAAACAGAAACTCACAGGTGTCGAGGGCCAGCAGCAGCGCAGTTTCGTCCATGGTCATGAGGTCCAGTGATCGCAGAGGCCAGAGCATACCGGCGCGCGGCGGGAGCTGTGCCGTGGGCTCTGTGACCTTTGGCCGGTCCCCAACCTCGCGCCCCCGGCTACCCTGTGAAATTACCCGCAGGAGAGCCTCATGAACGTCCGCAACCTGGTCCCGCTGGGCCTGACCATCGCCATCGCTGCCTCGCTGGCCGCCTGTGGCAAGAACGAAACCGCGCCGGCGGCCAGTGCCGACGCCAAGCCGGCCTTCGACCTGTCGCAAATCAAGACGCCGCTGATCTCGCTCAACAGCGCCGACCTGGATCCGGCCATTTCGGCCTGTACCGACCTCAATGGCTTCGTCAACAGCAAGTGGCTGAAGGCCAACCCGGTGCCGGGAGACCAGACCACCTGGGGCAGCTTCGAGATCCTGCGCGAGCGCTCGCTGGAAGTGCAGCACGCGCTGGTGCAGCAGGCCGCCGCCAGCCAGGCCAAGGCCGGTTCGGTGGAAGCCAAGATCGGTGACATCTGGAAGACCGGCAACGACGAGGCCAAGATCGAAGCCGCCGGCCTGGCGCCGCTGCAGCCGCAGCTGGACAAGATCACCGCGCTGAACGACACCGCCGCCATCACCCAGTACCTGCGCGACAGCCAGGCCGAGGGCAAGGGCGTGCTGTTCTCGCTGTTCGCCAATGCCGACTACAAGGATTCGGCCAACGTCATCGCCTACGTTGGCCAGGGCGGCCTCGGCCTGCCGGAGAAGGGCTACTACTTCGATGATGCGCAGGCCAAGATCCGCGACGCCTACGTGGCCTACATCGCGCAGGTGCTGACCCTGTCCGGCGTGGACGCGGCGCAGGCCGCCGAGCAGGCCAAGGCCGTGATGGCCTTCGAAACCCGCCTGGCCAAGGCCTCGATGTCACGCATCGAAATGCGTGACCCGGCCAAGCGCTACAACCCGCTCAGTGCCGCCGACGCGGACAAACTGACCCCGAACTTCAGCTGGACCGCGCTGTTCGACACCCTGAAGGTACCGGCCGCGCAGAAGTTCTCGCTGGCGCAGCCGGGCTTCTTCGGTGAAATGGACAAGATGCTGGCCGATGTGCCCGCCAGCACCTGGCAGGCCTACCTGCGCTTCCACACCATCGACGATGCCGCGCCATACCTGAGCAGCCAGTTCGAGAAGGCCAACTTCGATTTCTACGGCACGACCCTGCGTGGCCAGAAGGAAATGCAGCCGCGCTGGAAGCGCGTGCTGGAGTCGGTCAACGGCGGCATGGGTGAAGCCCTGGGCCAGCTGTACGTCGACGCCGTGTTCCCGGCCGAGTCGAAGGTCGCCATGCAGCACCTGGTGGAAAACCTGTCGCAGGCGCTGAAGGCGCGCCTGGAGCAGCTGCCGTGGATGGGCGAAGAAACCAGGAAGAAGGCGCTGGAAAAGTGGGCCAGCTTCACCCCGAAGATCGGTTACCCGGACAAGTGGCGTGACTGGGCGGGCCTGCAGACCAACGGCGACAGCTACCTGGGCAACATGCAGGCGGCGCGCGCGTTCAACTACCGCTACATGCTGGACAAGATCGGCAAGCCGGTGGACAAGACCGAGTGGGGCATGACCCCGCAGACCGTCAATGCGTACTACAACGCCACCAAGAACGAGATCGTATTCCCGGCGGCGATCCTGCAGGCGCCGTTCTTCGACGCCAAGGCCGATCCGGCGCTGAACTACGGCGGCATCGGTGCGGTCATCGGCCATGAGATGATGCACGGCTACGACGACTCGGGCAGCCAGTTCGCCGCCAACGGCAACTTCGACAACTGGTGGACGGACGCCGACCGCAAGGCCTTCACCGAGCGTACCGACCAGCTGGTCGCCCAGTTCGACGGCTACGAGTCGGTGCCGGGCGTGTTCGTGAAGGGCAAGCTGACCCTGGGCGAGAACATCGGCGACCTGGGCGGCCTGACCGTGGCCTACGACGCGCTGCAGATGGCGCTGAAGGAAGACCCGAAGGCGAACGTCGAGGTTGACGGCCACAGCCAGGACCAGCGCTTCTTCATGAACTGGGCCACCGTGTGGCGCCGCAACTTCACCGATGGCGAGCTGCGCGTGCGCCTGAACACCGACCCGCACGCGCCGGCCAATTTCCGTGCCAACGGTGCGCCGTCGAACATGCCCTCGTTCGCTGCTGCATTCCAGTGCAAGGCGGGTGATGCGATGGTGCGCGCCGACGACAAGCGCGTGGTGATCTGGTAATCGATCACCCGTGATGCGTGGAGCGAAAGGCCCGGCGAACGCCGGGCCTTTTGTCTTCCAGGCCGGCAGCGCAGCGCCGGCTGGTAGAGTCGACTGTTAGTCGACTGTTAGTCGACTATCGCGCGCAGCGCGGGATTTTCGCGATCTGGACGAAGAGCAGTCGACTAACAGTCGACTCTACCGGCGGGTCGTTTCACCGTCGGGAAGATCTCAGGCCAGCGCCGGTTCCCGCTCCAGCATGCGATGGAAGCGTTGCAGCACGTACGGATCCACCAGTCCGCCGGCCTGCTCGTCGATGATCCGCAATGCGGCCTCATGCTCCATCGCATTGCGATACGGGCGCACGCTGGTCATCGCATCGTAGGCATCGGCGATGGTGACGATGCGCGCACCCAGCGGGATGGATTCGCCGCGCAGCCCATCGGGGTAGCCGCTGCCATCGAAGGCCTCGTGATGTGCGCGGATCAGCCGCGCCACCGGCAAGGCGTCGCTGCGGCCGGTGGCCAGGAAGATGTGTTCGCCGCGTACCGGATGCTCGCGCATGATCGCGCGCTCCTCATCGGTATGCCGGCGGGGTGCCAGCAGCACATCATCGGGTATGCCGATCTTGCCGATGTCATGGAAGCGCGCGGCCAGGCCGATCTGCGCACGGGCCTCGTCATCAAGATCGCAGTGCGTGGCCAGACACTGCGCGAGCAGGCCAACGCGGTCGCAGTGGTGGCGGGTGTAGGCGTCGCGCATCTGCAGCGACATCGCGAGGGCATCGATCAGGCAGGCCTGCGCGTGCAGCAGGTCGGGGGCGGGTACGGCGTCAGGGAACATGGTCATCCGCCCGCACCGGGTGGGGGCCGGTGCGGGGTGTTCGGGGGGTGATCAACCCGGGGCGAGGGTGGTCAGAAGGGCGCGGGCCGCGTTGAAGCGGTCTTCCGGCAACGGCAGCGGGTGCTTGATGCGCAGCTTGTCGGGCCCTTCCATGGCATAGAGGTTCGGTTGTTTCTGGATCAGCTGGATCACCGCCATCGGATCGATGTTCGGCTTGGACTCGAACACGATGCGGCCGCCGTTCTCGCCCAGGTCGAGCTTGCGGATGCCCAGCGTATTGGCTTTCAGCTTCAGCTCGGCGATGGCGAACAGGTGCTTGGCTGCATCCGGCAGCAGGCCGAAGCGGTCGATCATCTCCACCTGCAGTTCGCGCAGTGCATCGCTGTCGCGCGCGCTTGAAATGCGCTTGTACAGGGTCAGGCGGGTGTGCACGTCCGGCAGGTAGTCTTCCGGGATCAGTGCCGGCACATGCAGCTCGACCTCGGCGCCGCGCACTTCCTCACCGGCATCCAGGTCGGGCAGCTTGCCCTGCTTGATGCTGCGTACCGCGCGTTCCAGCAGCTCGGTATACAGGCTGAAGCCGACCTCGGCCATCTGCCCGCTCTGGTCCTCGCCAAGCAGTTCACCGGCGCCGCGGATTTCCAGATCGTGCGTGGCCAGGGTGAAGCCGGCGCCCAGCTCGTCCATCGAGGCGATCGCTTCCAGGCGCTTCTCGGCGTCGGGGGTGATCGCGCGACGGTCGGGGGTGATCAGGTAGGCGTAGGCACGGTGGTGCGAACGGCCGACGCGGCCACGCAGCTGGTGCAGCTGGGCCAGGCCGAAACGGTCGGCACGGTTGATGATGATGGTGTTGGCGTTGGGGATGTCGATGCCCGATTCGATGATCGTGGTCGACAGCAGCACGTTGAAACGCTGCTTCTGGAAATCCAGCATCACCTTTTCCAGTTCGCGCTCGGGCATCTGCCCGTGGGCGATGCCGATGCGTGCCTCCGGCACCAGCTCGGACAGCTCGCGCTGCATGCGGCCGATGCTCTCCACATCGTTGTGCAGGAAGTACAGCTGGCCACCGCGCGCGAGCTCGCGCTGGAAGGCTTCGCGCAGCAGCGCGTTGTCCCACTGGGTGATGAAGGTCTGCACCGCCAGCCGGTTCGGCGGCGGCGTGGCGATGATCGACAGGTCGCGCAGGCCGGCCATGGCCATGTTGAGCGTGCGCGGGATCGGCGTGGCGGTCAGCGTCAGCAGGTGTACGTTGGCGCGCAGCGCCTTCAGCGCCTCCTTCTGGCGCACGCCGAATCGCTGCTCCTCGTCGACGATGACCATGCCCAGGTCCTTGAACTTCACGTCAGGCTGCAGCAGGCGATGGGTGCCGACGATGACGTCGATGGTGCCAGCGGCCACCTTCTCCAGTTCGGCCTTGATTTCCTTGCTGGTCTTGAAGCGCGACAGCACTTCGACCTTCAGCGGGTAATCGGCGAAACGGTCGCGGAAGTTGCGGTAATGCTGCTCGGCCAGCAGCGTGGTCGGCACCAGCACCGCCACCTGCTTGCCGGCACTGGCCGCAGCAAATGCAGCGCGCACCGCCACCTCGGTCTTGCCGAAGCCGACGTCGCCGCAGACCACGCGGTCCATCGGCTGGCTGCTGGCCAGGTCGCGCAGGGTGGCATCGATCGCAGCCAGCTGGTCGGGGGTTTCCTCGAACGGGAAACCGGCGGCGAACGGCTCGTACATCGCGCGGTCGACCTGCAGTGCCAGGCCGGCACGCGCCTGGCGGCGGGCCTGGATTTCCAGCAGTTCGGCGGCGACATCGCGCACCTTCTCGGCGGCCTTGCGCTTGGCCTTGCTCCACTGCTCGCCACCGAGCGAATGCAGCGGTGCGGTTTCCGCCGAAGCACCGGAGTAGCGGCTGATCAGGTGCAGCTGGGCGACCGGTACATACAGGCGGTCGCCCTTGGCATATTCGATGTCGAGGAACTCGCCGGGCATGCCGCCGACGTCCATCGCGATCAGGCCACGGTAGCGGCCGACGCCATGGTCCTCGTGCACGATCGGCGCACCCTCGGTCAGCTCGCCGAGGTCGCGGATGATCGCCTCCGGCTCGCGGCCGGCACGGCGCGTGCGGCGGGTGCTGCCGGCGCGCTCGGGGAACAGCTGGCGCTCGGTCAGCACCGCGATGCGCGGGTCGTCCAGCGCGAAGCCATCTTCCAGCGGCGCCACCGCGATCGCGAAGCGCGCATCGCTAGCGAGGAAGCTGGGCAGGTCGGCCACCACCGGCGGCTTCAGCTCGGCGGCCTGCAGCACTTCCAGCAGTGCCTCGCGGCGGCCGGGCGAATCGGCGGCGATCAGTACCCGGCCCGGATAATGGCCGAGGAAGGATTTCAGCGCATCCCCGGCGGGGGCTTCGCGTGCGGCCACCGGCAGCGGGGGCAGCGGCTGGTCGCCCAGCGCGTGCGCGTCGGCGATGCGTGCGTGGTCGGCGGCCCATACCTCGATGCGCGGGGCATCGTTCAGGCGCTCGCGCAGCAGCTCCGGCGACAGGTACAGCGCCGACGGCGGCAGCAGCGGCCGTTCCACATCGTGGCGGCGCTGCTCATAACGCTCGCCGGTCTGCGCCCAGAACGCCTCGGCGGCTTCGCCGGCACCGGCACAGACCACCGGCAGGCTGCCGCTGGGCAGGTAGTCGAACAGGGTTGCGGTGCGCTCGAAGAACAGCGGCAGGTAGTACTCGACGCCGGCCGGGGCCAGCCCGGATTTCAGGTCCTGGTACAGCGCGCTGCGCCGGGTATCGACATCGAAGCGCTCGCGCAGCGTGGACAGCACGCGGGCGATGCTGGCCTCGTCCGTGGGCACTTCGCGGCCCGGCAGCATGTGCACGGCCTCGACCTTGTCCAGCGAACGCTGGCTTTCCGGATCGAAGGCACGGATCGAATCGATGTCCTCGTCCAGCAGTTCCACCCGCAGCGGCTCGTCGGCGCCCATCGGGAACACGTCGAGCAGGCCACCGCGCACGGCGAAGTCACCCGGGTCCATCACCTGCGGCACGTTGCGGTAGCCGGCGCTTTCCAGGCGGCGCTTCTCGGCTTCCAGATCCAGGCGCTGGCCGACCTTCAGGTCGAAGCTGCCACCAATGACGTAGCTGCGCGGGGCCAGCTGCTGCAGCAGGGTCTGCACCGGCACGATCACCAGGCCACGCTTCAGCGTGGGCAGGCGGTGCAGGGCAGCCAGGCGCTGCGAGATGATGTCCGGATGCGGGCTGAAGCGGTCGTAGGGCAGGGTTTCCCAGTCCGGGAAGGCGACCACCGGCAGGGCCGGGTCACCGCCGAGCAGGGTCTGCAGATCGGCTTCAAGCTGGTTTGCGCCGTGGTTGTCACGGGCGATCACCAGCAGCGGAGCGTCGTGCACGCGCGATGCCTGGGCCAGGTACCAGGCCAGTGCGGTGGGCGAGGCGGGGGCGCGCCACCAGGCGCGGAGCTGGCCGGCGCGCGGCAGCGGCGGGGCGGGGTATGAGGTACGCGACATGGACCCCGGATTTTAGCAGAAGCCCGATCCGGTCCCGGTGCATCGTGCCGGCCCGTTGCCGGCAGCCTCATCTGCCGTTGGGGCAGCGGAATGCCGGCCAGCGGCCGGCACTACCGGGAGACGTGGCCGGGCAGGGCCCGGCGCATCCGTCAGTTGTCCAGCTCCAGCACCATCCGGACCAGGCCTTCGGCTCCGGTCGGGTGCGGCACCGGCTTGAAGCCCAGCGACGCGGCCAGCTGCTTCATCGGTTCGTTCTCGGCGGCAACGTCGCCGTACAGGCGGTCCAGGTACTTGCCACGGCCCCACTTCACCAGCTTGCGCATCAGCTGCCGTCCCAGGCCTTGGCCGATCAGGAAGCGGCTGATCAGGATCGCGTACTCGGCTTCACGGGTGCCGGGGATGATCGAGGCCCGGGCGACCGCGCCGACCACCGCTTCGCCCGCGGGCAGCGATTCGGCTGCGACCAGGGTGATCTCGGTCTTGGGGTTGGGGTGGGTCAGACGCTGGGTGGTTTCCGGCGACAGCTCGGTCACCGCCTGCAGGAAACGATCACGGATTTCTTCCGGCCCGAACAGGCTGAATGCCGCTTGCAGCGGTGCGCCATCTTCCGGGCGGATGGGGCGGATCAGCAGCTCGTGGCCGCTGGGAGCCTTGAAGATCTCATGCCAGGGCGGCATGCGGTTGCGAGTGGCCATACCGGGTGATTCCTTGGTGGTCCATCGATTGTGGCATCACCGGGGCTGCGTTCCGTGAACGAAAGGCTCACGGCGGTACAGCCTCGTGAAGGCCGTTATCCGGGGGCTTTGAGCCAGTCCAGGCGGGTGCTGGCCCCGGGTTCGCCCAGGTGCTGGCGCAGCGCCGGCAGGGCCGGACCGACCACGCGGTCGAACTGCCACGGCGGGTTGAGCAGCAGCATGCCGCTGCCGTTGAGGCGCAGCGGCGAGTCGTCCGGGCGCACGAGGAACTCGATCGTCATCGCCGATTTCACCGGCAGGGCGGTGGCCTTGCGCAGGAAGTGCAGGATGGTGCGGCGCTGCTTGATCGGGAACCAGACCGCACAGGTGGCCTGCGGCCAGCGTGCCAGGGTTTCGGCCAGGGCGGCCAGCACCGCCTGGTACTCGGCATCCTGGGCTTCGTAGGGCGGGTCGATCAGCACCAGGCCGCGGCCGATCTTGCTGCCGTTGAACTTCGGCGGCAGCAGCGAACGCAGCAGGGCATAGCCATCGCCCGCCCGAACGTCGACGCGGCTGTCATGGGCGAACAGGGCCTTCAGCGTGGCCGTTTCGGCTTCCTGCAGCTCACAGACCGCCATGCGGTCCTGGGGGCGCATGGCCTGCGCGCTCAGCAGCGGCGAGCCCGGATAATTGGTCAGTGCGCCCACCGGATTGTCGGCCTGCACCGCCTTGAGGTAGCGCTCGACTACCTCCGGCAGCCTGGGCTGGGCCATCAGCCGCATGATCCCGGATTCGGCCTCCAGGGTCTTGCGGCTCTCTTCGCTGGCCAGCAGGTAACGGCCAGCACCGCCGTGGGTGTCGAGCACGAAGAACGGGCTGTCCTTGCGCTTGAAGCTGTCGATCAGGGCCAGCTGCACGATGTGTTTGAGCACGTCGGCGTGGTTGCCGGCATGGAAGGCGTGGCGATAGTTCATGGGCCGCAGTGTACGGGGCGGCGGCCGCAGCGGCTATGCTGCGCGCCATGACAGCTCCTGTTGCCCATGTCCTGGTGGTCGAGGACGAAGCCGCCATCGCCGAAACCGTGCTCTATGCGCTGCGCAGCGAGGGCTATGCCGCCAGCCACTGCCTGCTCGGTGGCGAGGCGCTGCAACGGCTGCAGGCAGGGGATATCGACGTGGTGGTGCTGGACGTGGGCCTGCCCGACCTGGGCGGCTTCGAGGTGTGCCGCCGGCTGCGCGCGCAGCCCGGGCCGGCGGCGCAGCTGCCGGTGATCTTCCTGACCGCCCGCAACGATGAAGTGGACCGCGTGCTCGGCCTGGAACTGGGCGCCGACGATTACATGACCAAGCCGTTCTCGCCGCGTGAGCTGGTGGCGCGGGTGCGTGCGCGCCTGCGTCGCGCCGCACCGGTCGCGGCAGCCCCCGGCGCCGATACGGGCTGGCAGGAACATGGTGCCTTCGCCATCGACCGTGAAGGCCGGCGCATCCGCTTCCGCGGCCACGCGCTGGACCTGACCCGCTACGAGTACGCGTTGCTGGAAGCGTTGCTGCAGCGGCCGGGTGCCATCCTCAGTCGTGCCCAGTTGATGGATCGCGGCTGGGACAGCAGCGCCGATAGTGCCGACCGTACCGTCGACACCCATGTAAAGACGTTGCGCGCCAAGCTGCGCGCAGCCGGTGCCAGCGACGACCCGATCCGCACCCACCGTGGCCTCGGCTACGCGCTGGAGGTCTAGCCGATGCGCCTGGTCCTGAAGCTGTTCCTCGGCTTCTTCCTGATCACCGGCATCGCCGCGTTCTTCGTGATGCGCGTGTTCGTCAACGAAGTGAAGCCGGGTGTGCGCCAGGCGATGGAATCGACCCTGGTCGATGCCGCCAACGTGCTGGCCGAGATGGCGGCGGCCGATGTCAAGGACGGCACCATCCGCAGCGGCAGCTTCACCCGCAACCTCGCCAAGGCGCGGCAGCGTGACCTGAAAGCGATGGTCTGGCGCTTTCCCAAGCGCTCACTGGACTACCGGGTGACCATCACCGATGCCAAGGGCATCGTCATCTACGACTCGCTGGGCCGCGACCTGGGGCGTGACAATTCGCGCTGGAACGATGTCTACCGCACCCTGCGTGGCGAGTACGGCGCCCGCTCCAGCCCGGAAGTGCCAGGCGAAGAAGGCGATACGGTGATGCATGTGGCGGCGCCGGTATACGACCCGGCCGATGGCCGCACCCTGATCGGCGTGCTCAGCCTGGCCCAGCCCAATCGCAGCATCGATCCGTTCATTGCGGCCAGCCAGCGCGCCATCATCGAGCGCGGCGCCTGGCTGATCGGATTGTCGGCGCTGGTCGGCGTGCTGGTGACGATGTGGCTCACCACGGGCCTTGGCCAGCTCAGCCGCTATGCACGGGCGGTCAGCGCCGGCGAACCGGTGCCACCGCCGCGGCGGCGCCGCGACGAGATCGGCGACCTGGGCCAGGCACTGGAAACAATGCGCCGCAAGCTGGAGGGCAAGGCCTACGTCGAGCAGTACGTGCAGTCGCTGACGCATGAAATGAAAAGCCCGTTGGCGGCGATCCGCGGTGCCGCCGAGCTGTTGCAGGAGCCGCTGCCGGAGGCCGACCGCGTGCATTTCGCACGCAGCATCGTCGATCAGCAGGAGCGGCTGACCGAGACGATCGACAAGCTGCTGGCGCTGGCCGAAGTGGAACAGCACGGCTGGCTGCAGACCCGCGATCCGATCGCGCTGCCAACCTTGCTGGCCGACGCAGCGGCGGCCGCGCAGGTGCGCGCGCAGGCGGCCGGCGTGCAGGTGCGCATCGGCAGCGTGCCCGACATGCGCGTGCAGGGTGATGCCTATCTGCTGCGGCAGGCGTTGCACAACCTGATCGACAACGCCATTGCCTTCTCACCGCCCGGCGCGGACATCGCGCTGCAGGCCGAGGTGGACGGGCCGGGCGTGCGCCTGCAGGTAGCGGATCGCGGCGCGGGCATTCCCTACTACGCGCGCGAACGGGTGTTCGAACGCTTCTATTCGCTGGCCCGCCCCGGCAGCGGCCGGCGCAGTTCCGGCCTGGGCCTGCCGTTCGTGCAGGAAGTGGCTCGCCTGCATGACGGACGCGCCAGCCTCGACGCCCGCGATGGCGGTGGCACGGTGGCCAGCCTGTGGCTGCCGTTGGGTGCAGCGGGCCAGCGCCCGCGCCGCTGACTTCACACTCGCTTCAAATTCGCCACAAACCCTGCTCACCGCAGCGGTCCATCCTGCAGCCCTCTCCAACGAGGATGGACCATGAAATCCCTGAAGATGCTGCTGCGGTTCGCCATTGTCGGCGGGCTGATCCTGTTGTTGCTGGTGCCGCTGATGATGATCCGCGGGGTGATCACCGAGCGCAGCCAGTACCGCGACGAGGCCTTTGCGCGGGTGGCCGACAGCCGTGCGGGCACGCAGCAGCTGGTGGGCCCGGTGCGGGTGGTGCCGTGGGTGGAACGCAAGCAGGTTGAACTGGTTGACCCGCTGGGCGTCAAGAAGACCGAGGTGCAGGTCACCGAGGGGCACTGGCTGCAGATGCCGGCGTCGCTGGAGGTGGGCGGTGAGATGCTGCCGAGCCAGCGCGAAGTCGGCCTGTTCAAGGTGCCGGTGTACAGCTGGAACGGCCAGATGAAGGCGAGCTTCGCCGCTGACGACTATCCCGTGAAGGCAGGGCGCACGTATGGCCAGCCGTATGTGGCGGTGGGCGTTTCCGATGTGCGCGGCCTGGTCGGTACACCGAACCTGCGCGTGGATGGCAAGCAGCTGCGCCTGCTGCCGGGCGTCGGCGTGGCCAGCGAAGTCGGCCGTGGCCTGCATGCGCCGGTGGCCGGTTTCGCTACGGATCAGGGCGGCACGCTGGCGGCCAGCACCGTTGAACTGGAGCTGCGCCTGGATGGAAGCCGCATGCTGTCGGTGGTGCCGGTGGGCGATGACACCCACATCGCGCTGCGTTCGAGCTGGCCGCATCCGTCGTTCAGCGGTGCGTTCCTGCCCAACGAGCGGCGCGTTGATGCACAGGGATTCGACGCGCGCTGGGCGGTGTCCTCGCTGGCCTCCGACGCACAGCGGCAGCTGCGCAATGAAGGTTCGGTCGACTCGCAGGCGGTGACGGTGTCGCTGGTCGATCCGGTCGATACCTACACCCAGGCCGACCGTGCGTCCAAGTACGGGGTGCTGTTCGTGCTGCTGACCTTCGTCGGCTTCATCCTGTTCGAGCTGATCAAGTCGCTGCGCATCCACCCGCTGCAGTACCTCATGGTCGGCCTGGCGCTGGCGATCTTCTTCCTGCTGCTGATCAGCCTGTCCGAGCACATCGCGTTCTGGAAGGCCTACCTGGTTTCGGCGGTGGCCTGTATCGGCCTGCAGGCGGTCTATCTGGCCAACGTGCTGGGCCATTGGAGGCGCGGCCTCGGCTTCGCGGCCCTGCTGACCGTGCTGTACGGCGCGCTGTATGGCCTGCTGGTGTCGGAGAACAACGCACTGCTGATGGGGTCGCTGCTGCTGTTCGTGATCCTGGCGCTGGCGATGTGGGTGACCCGCCGGGTCGACTGGTACGCGCTCGGCGCGGACCTGAAGTAAGGAGCACGCCATGGGCTGGCGCCAGGGATTGCGGCAACGGGCACGGCAGGGCATTCCGGCCCTGCTGGAAGTGGATGCGCTGCTGCAGGCACATGGCGTGCTGGCGGCCCTGCCGGGGGCGCGGATCGCCCCCGGTCTGGTCCGCTTCCAGCTGGCGGCGGTGACCTGCGAAGGATTGCAGGGGCAGGGATTGCGTTGGCTGCAGGGTGCGCGGCAGGGACGCGGCGCGGTGGCCGGGCGGGTGCCGCGCTATCGGCCATGGAAGGCCGGCGCGGAGGCATTGGCCGAGATCGGCATCGGCGGCCTTCCGGATGACTGGCCGGCACACGCGGCGGTGTACGGCTGCAGCAGCGTCGACCGGCGGCACTGGTTGCTGTTGCTGCCGGAGCGGGCGCAGTTGTGGTTGGGATGGAGCGGGTGATTCGGCTTTGCGGGTACGAACCAAGACTCTGCTGTGGGTGCGAACCAACCACTCTGCGGTGGGTGCGAACCTCGGTTCGCACGCTTCCGCGCCGCCCATGACCGATGGGACGGTATCGCCGCGCCCCGGCTGGCTAGACTCGATGGGTTGATGATCGAGCCGAAGGGCAGGGGTGCGATGTGTTGAAGTGGGGCGTGCTGGCCGTAGCGCTGGCGATGGGTGGCAATGCAGCGGCGCAGCAGCGCGAAACGGTGGACCTGGACATGGTCAGCCGCATCCGCCAGGAGGCGTTCCACCGTTCGCAGGTGATGGACACCTTCAGCTATCTCACCGAGCGCATCGGCCCGCGCCTGAGCAATTCGCCGGCGATGGGCCGCGCCAATGCGTGGACCCGCGGCAAGTTCAACGAATGGAAGCTGGACAACGTCCACGACGAAGCCTTCGATGACTTCGGCCGCGGCTGGGAATTCACCTCGGCGAGCGTGGAAATGCTGGGTGACCGCGTGCAGCCGCTGCATGCGCTGCCCAAAGCCTGGACCCCCGGTACGAAGGGCCCGGTCGAAGGCGAGCTGGTGCAGGTCGACATCAAGAAGCCCGAAGACATCGAGAAGTACCGCGGCAAGCTGCGCGGCAAGATCCTCCTGCTGGGCGAGGCACGCGAATACAAGCGGGGCACCGAGCCCGATTCGCACCGCCACGACGCGACCTCGCTCGAGGGCCTGCAGGAGTTCACCCTGCCCAAGGACAAGGACGCTACCGCCGAGCGCGCCAAGCGGGTCAAGGAGTACCAGGAACGCCAGCAGCTGGCGGCCAAGGTCAATGCGTTTTTCGTCGAAGAGGGCGCGCTGGCCTCGATCAGCATCAGCAGCTGGGACAACGGCATCATCCGCGTTGCCGGCGGCGGTTCGCGCAAGGCCGGTGAGCCGGTGGGCATTCCGGAACTGGCGATGATCAGCGAACACTTCAATCCGCTGGTGCGCGCGCTTCAGGCCAAGCAGACGGTGCGCCTGCGCGTGGATGTAGCGGCGCGCTTCACCGACGAGGCCGACCAGCCCGGCTACAACACGCTGGCCGAGATCCGCGGCAGCAGCAAGCCCGATGAAGTGGTGATGATCGGTGCGCACCTGGATTCGTGGCACAGCGGCACCGGTGCGGCCGACAACGCGGCCGGCGTGGCGGTGATGATGGAGGCGATGCGCATCCTCAAGGCCACCGGCGCCAAGCCCAAGCGCACCATCCGCGTGGCGCTGTGGAGCGGCGAGGAGCAGGGCCTGATCGGCTCGCAGGCCTACGTCGCCAAGCATTTCGGTCGCTTCCCCGAACCCACCGACGCGGCGCAGAAGGCGCTGCCGGCGTCGCTGCGCGAGCCGACCGGTGCACTGCAGAAGACCCGCGATTACAGCAAGTTCCAGGTTTACTTCAACATGGACAACGGCTCGGGCCGCTTCCGTGGCATCTACGCGCAGGAAAACCTGGCGGCGATGCCGATCTTCGAAGCCTGGCTGGCGCCGTTCCATGACGTGGGCGCCACCACCGTGGCCACCCGCAACACCGGCAGTACCGACCACATCAGCTTCGATCGCATCGGCCTGCCGGGCTTCCAGTTCATCCAGGACCGGCTGGACTACTTCACCAACGTCCACCACAGCCACCTGGACACCTGGGATCACGCCGAACCGGAAGACCTGAAGCAGGCCGCGGCCATCGTCGCTTCGTTCGCCTACAACGCCGCAATGCGCGAGCCGTCCTTCCCGCGAAAGGCAGAACCGTAAAAGGGGACGGAGGGGATTAAGTCGTATCTCCCCTCCGCTTCCCGGTTGCAGCACCCCAGGGCTGGGCAATCGCGACTTAATCCCCTCCGTCCCCTTTTTCCGTCGGGGGCGGTGGGCTGGTAAAATCGGGGGATTCCCGTTCCTCGAGCCGTCCATGACCTGCCGCACCCGCTTCGCCCCCAGTCCCACTGGCTACCTGCACATCGGTGGTGCCCGCACCGCGCTGTACTGCTGGCTGGAGGCCCGTCACCGCGGCGGTGAGTTCGTGCTGCGCATCGAGGACACCGACCGCGAACGCAGCACCCAGGGCGCAATCGACGCCATCCTGGAGGCGATGGAGTGGCTGGGCCTGGACTACGACGAAGGCCCGATCTACCAGACCGACCGCGTCGCCCGTTACCAGGAAGTGGCCGAGCAGCTGATCGCCGAGGGCAAGGCGTACTACGCCTACGAGACCCGCGAGGAGCTGGATGCCATGCGCGAGGCCGCCATGGCCAGGCAGGAAAAGCCGCGCTACAACGGCGCTGCGCGCGATCTGGGCCTGCCCTACCGGGACGACCCGAACCGCGTCATCCGCTTCAAGAACCCGCTGGAAGGCACGGTGGTGTTCGATGACCTGATCAAGGGCCGCATCGAGATCGCCAACAGCGAGCTGGATGACATGGTCATCTTCCGCCCGGACGGCTACCCCACCTATAACTTCGCGGTGGTGGTGGACGACTGGGACATGGGCATCACCGAGGTCATCCGCGGCGACGACCACATCAACAACACCCCGCGCCAGATCAACCTGTATGAAGGCATCGGCGCGCCGGTGCCCAGGTTCGGCCACATGCCGATGATCCTGGACGAGCAGGGCGCCAAGCTGTCCAAGCGCACCGGTGCGGCTGACGTGATGCAGTACAAGGACGCCGGCTACCTGCCCGATGCGCTGCTGAGCTACCTGGCCCGCCTGGGCTGGTCGCATGGTGACCAGGAGCTGTTCAGCCGCCAGGAACTGATCGACCTGTTCGACGTGAAGGATTGCAATTCCAAGGCCTCGCGCCTGGACATGGCCAAGCTGGGCTGGGTCAACCAGCACTTCCTGAAGACCGAGGACGTGGCCGCGATCGTGCCGCACCTGGTCTACCAGCTGCAGAAGCTGGGGCTGGACGTGGCCGCCGGCCCGGCTCCGGAGGATGTGGTGATCGCCCTGCGTGAACGCGTGCAGACCCTGAAGGAAATGGCCGAGAAGGCCGTGGTCTGGTACCAGCCGCTGACCCAGTACGATGAAGCGGCGGTGGCCAAGCACTTCAAGGCCGGTGCCGAGGTGGCGCTGGGCAAGGCCCGCGAGCTGCTGGCCGCGCTGCCGGAATGGACCGCCGAGTCGGTGGGGGTGGCCCTGCATGACGCGGCCGCAGCGCTGGAGATCGGCATGGGCAAGGTCGCCCAGCCGCTGCGCGTGGCCATCACCGGCACCCAGGTCAGCCCTGACATTTCCCATACCGTGTACCTGGCCGGTCGCGAACAGGCCTTGAAACGCATTGATGTGGCCATCACCAAGGTAGCAACGGCCTGAGGCATCCTTGCCAGGCCCGAACCGGAGAACACGCATGCCCGCCAAGACCGCCACTGCCTGTACCGCCCCGCACCACCACGTCCACGACGCATCGGATTTCGTGGCGGTGGTCGAGCGTGTCTCGCGCGAACGCGGGCTGCGCCTGACCCCGATCCGCGCCAACGTGCTGAAGCTGATCGCCGAGGCCGGCAAGCCGGTCAAGGCCTACGAGCTGCTGGAATGGGTGCGCAACGGCAAGGGCGTGGGCGCTGATGCCCCGCCCACCGTGTACCGCGCGCTGGACTTCCTGATGGCCAATGGCTTCGTGCACAAGCTGGAGTCGGTGAATGCCTTCGTCGCCTGCCACCATCCCAGCAGCGCCGCCCATTCGGTGCCGTTCCTGATCTGCAACAGCTGCCACAGCGCAGTGGAGCTGGAAGACCGCGAGATCGTCAGCCAGCTGGAGAAGCGGGCCAAGGAACTGGGCTTCCAGCCGCAGGCACAGACGCTGGAAGTGCACGGTCTCTGCGCGCGCTGCGCGGGCTGAGCAATGGGTCCTGGGGTCAGATCCCTTTTGCCTTGGCAAAAGGGATCTGACCCCCGTTTCATGACAAACGCTAGTCCTTCGGTTTGCCTGCGGTATCCACCCGCACGATCACCGACATGCCAGGCCGCAGCTGCGCGGCCAGCTTCTGGCCTTCATCGATCGATATCCGCACCGGCAGCCGCTGCACCACCTTGGTGAAGTTGCCGCTGGCATTGTCCGGGCGCAACACGCTGAACTCCGATCCGGTGGCGGGCGCGATCTCCTGCACGCGGCCGCGCAGCACCTGGCCCTGGAACGCGTCCACCGAGAACGTGGCCGGCTGGCCGATCGCCATTCC
This sequence comes from Stenotrophomonas sp. YJH_SMC_94-11, assembly GCF_059370435.1. Classification (NCBI taxonomy): domain Bacteria; kingdom Pseudomonadati; phylum Pseudomonadota; class Gammaproteobacteria; order Lysobacterales; family Lysobacteraceae; genus Stenotrophomonas; species Stenotrophomonas sp. YJH_SMC_94-11. The sequence continues at coordinate 52,430 of NZ_JCAFTR010000003.1, forward strand.
CCAGGTCTGGCCTTCCTTGTAGTTGGCCACCACCCACAGTGTGTCAGGTACCAGGAACAGCAGCTGCGAACCGGCGGCGACATACTGGCCCACGCGCACGCTGGCTTCACTGATCTGGCCGTCGCGCGGTGCGTGGATCACCGTATTGGCCAGGTCGATGCGGGCCAGTTCCAGCTGCGCCTGTGCGCTTTCCACCTGGGCCTCCAGGCTCTTGCGCGCGACCTGGGTCGACACCAGTGTTTCCTCGGCGATTCGGATCTGCGCCTGCGACTGCTGCACGCTGGCCTGCGCCGAGACTTGGCTGGTGCGGAACTTGTCGCGGTCATTGATCGACACCAACTGCTGCGCGGCCAGTTCCTCGTAGCGCTTCAGCTCGTTGCGCGCGCGCTGCAGTTCGGCCTGGCCAGCCGAGAGCGTGGCGCGCGCCGAGGCGATCTGCGCACGGTTCTGCGCCTGCGACTGGTCGGAGTTGGCCAGCGCCGCGCGCGCACTGTCCAGCGTCGCTTGCGCCTGGGCGACGCGTTGGGCATAGATGCGGTCATCGATGTGCAGCAGCGGCTCGCCCTGCCTTACGTGCTGGAAATCCTTCACCAGCACTTCAGTCACATAGCCGTTGACCTGTGGCGCCATCACGGTGATCTGGCCGCGCACATAGGCGTTGTCGGTCACCATCACGCTACTGGTGAACGGCCACAGGTGCCAGGCGCGCAGGATCAGTGCAATGCCCAGCAGGGCCACCACCACCATCACCACCACGCTGCGCGCGCTGGGCTTGAGATACTTCGGCGCGACTGCCGGTTCAACGGGCGTGGGCGCAGGTGCCGCGTCGGTCGGCGGTGGTGGGGTCACGTTGTCGGCGTCGTCGGATCGGGGCGGGACGGGGGGCATGGTCGAGAACTCAGCGGGGCGCGGCTGGCGTGGCCGCGGTGGAAAGGGCGGGGTGGCGCTTGCGCCATTGCTTGAGCACGGCGGTGCGCAGCGACAGCAGCAGCAACCAGCACAGGAAGCCGATCGCCAGCCAACCGCTCAGGGTGAACACATCATTGAAGCCTCGCACATTGGCTTCGCGGCGCGTGGTCTGCGCCAGCTGCGCGCTGCCCTGCGCGCTGCGCAGCACCGGGTCGGTGATCTGTGCGCTGTACAGCTGCTGCTGGAGGCGCAGGCGTTGCGCCACCACAGGATCGGCTGGATCGAGCTGGCTGGTCAGCGCGCTGGAGTACAGTTGCTCGCGATGCAGCTGGAAGGTCCCCAGCACCGCCGAACCTGCCAGACCGCCCAGCGTCTGCGTGATCGACAGCGTCACCAGGAAGGTGATCATGTGGTCCACACCCTGTTTCAACGCAGCGGAAATGCCGAGCATGATCAGCGGGCCCATGAACATGCCGGCGCCGACCGAGGCCAGGAACTGGCTGGCGTAGAAATCGTGCGGCCGATCCATGCTGGTGCGGTGCTGGTCGAAGAAGGCGGCAGCGCCCAGCAGCAGGATCGCCATCAGCAGCTGCGGGATCAGCCGTTTGGGCCCGAAAGTCAGTGCAGTGCCGGCGATACCGGTGATCACGCCGGCAAGAATCACCACGAACAGCGGCCGCAACTGATCAGGGCCCATGCCGAGCGTGCGCATCAGGTTGACCACGCCGTAGGACTGCTCGGTGGTCAGGAAGCGGATCAGGAACGCGCCGACGATGAAATGCAGTACGGGCAGGCTGGCCAGCCAGCGTGTCTGCAGCAGCGGATTGCGCCGGTAGTGTTCGATGATGAAGGCGGTGGTGGACAGCACGATCGAGGCGATCAGCGCCCAGCCCAGCCACGGCGTGTTGAGCCACCAACGGGTGTAGCCCTGCGCCAGTACGATCACCAGCAGCGCAACCGCCGGCGCCAGCAACGCGAAGGTAAGGAAATCCAGCGGCTCGAAGGCCTTCACCTGGATGCCGGGCGGCAGCTTCAACACCACTACGGCGGCGAATGCGCACAACGCAAGGCCGGCCTCGAACGAATACAGCTGGTGCCACTGGCCGGTATCCACCAAGCCTGGTGAAACGATCCAGGCGATCGGCACCGCCAGCTGCGAAAGGCCGACGCCGACCACCAGCAGGTTGCCGGTAAAGCGGCGGGGCAGGGCCTGCAGCATGTACAGCGTGCCCAAGGTCGAACAGGCCGCGCCGGCGAAGCCGCTGGCGGCACGGGTCAGCATCGTGGTCTCGAAGCTGCCGACGAACAGGTGCAGCACCGCCAGCGCCGCGTACAGGCCCAGCCCGATTTCGGCGAACAGGCGGATGCCGTACTGCTGGCGGAATTTGAAGGCCAGCAGGTTGGCGGTGACATTGACCATTGCATAGGCCGCCACCAGCCAGCTGCCCTGGGTCGGGGTCAGCGCCAGCTGGCCCTGCAGGAACGGCAGGTTGGCAGTGACCAGCGCATTGCCCAGCCCGCCGGTGATCGCCACCAGCAGCGATACCAGCGCATAAGCCACACGCCGGTACGGTGGGTGCCACGGCATCGATGCCGATCCGGGCATGGTCGGCTTCTCGTGCTCCTCCCAATCCGGAACCGGCTTCAGATACGGCTGGACCATCAGCGCGCCTCGCTGGTTGCTCCCTGCAGACCCCCGCGCAGCAGCTGCAGGGCGCGCCCGGCGAGGTGGGCGCGCTCGTCGCGGGTCTTGCCGCGCAGGGCTGCGCCCAGCATGCCCGAGATCAGTGAAATATCCGTTTTCTCCAGATCGGCACGGCACAGCCCGGCGGCCTTGGCGCGGGCGATCGGCTCCTCCAGCAGGTCGCGCACGGTCTCGCGCGCCGCGCGCATGGCCGGCACGTCCGAATCGACCGCGCGCCAGTAATCGGCCAGCGCAGGCGAATCGATGATGCGCTGGGCCATGCCCTCGAACACCTCGAACAGGGCGTCGTCGCGGTCGCCGAGCTGTTCGACCTGGCGCCGGATGCGGTCGACCGTACGCTGCAGCAGCGCCTGGATCAGCGCGGTGCGGTCGGGGAAGTTGCGGTACAGGGTGGCGCGGCCCACCTGGGCGCGTTCGACCACCAGGTCCAGTGGGGCAGTGACACCGTGTTGGCCGAACACATGATCGGCGGCGTCGAGGATGAGGGCACGGCGGGCGGCAGCATCGGCACGTTGGGCAGTCATGGAATTATTTTCGGACAAAAGTGTCCGATTGGCGAGACATTGGGTGACGGGATTGTCCGCTTGTTGTGGTACGCACATCTTTGTGACGGGTGTGTGAGCGCGTGGGTTGAAATGAAAACGGGGGCCCGAAGGCCCCCGCTGCGTACGCGTGGAAGGAGTGGCAAGGAGATCCACGCCATGCGTGGTCTCAGGCCGGGGTCAGAGCCCATTCCTGCGGAATGGGATCCGCCCCCCGGCGTGGTGCAGTAGACCCACGCCATGCGTGGATGGAGGAGAGTCAGAAGAACGCGCGGATACCGAATGCGACGCCACGGCCCGGCAGCGGCGAGTAGTCGCGCAGCAGCGAGGTATGCGGGCGCACTTCGCGGTTGGTCAGGTTGCTGCCATCCAGGAACACCTCGTAGCTGTTGCTGGCGTTGCGGTCCCAACGATAGGCCAGGTGCGCATCGACCAGGGTGTAGCCATCGCTCGGCTCCTCGTTCTGCGCCACGTCCTTCTGGCGGCTGTAACGCACCGCACCGACCGAGGCGCGCCAGCCGTCCTTCGACCAGCGCAGGTCGGCGCCGACGCGGGCCGGAGCAATGCGCGGCAGGTAGCCGGTGTTGGCCAGCTCCACCGTGTAGTTGTGATTGTGGTCGCCGTGCGGCACGGCGATGTCGAGGTTGCGGCTGCCGCTGCCATCCAGCTTGGCCTTCACATAGTCACCGAACAGGCGCAGATCCCAGTCACCGGCGCCACCCTCGAACAGGTGCACCAGGGCCTCGGCCTCGGCACCGCGGAATACCGCGTCCTGCTGGGTCCACGCACGAACTGGCAGGCCTTCGGTAACGCCGGTGTCGGCCAGGTAGATGAAGTCCTTGAACCTGGTCTGGTAGACCGAGGCGGAGAAGTCCAGGCGCTCGCTGTGGGTGTGGATGCCCAGCTCCACGCGCTGGCCGCGCTCGGTCTTCAGGTTGCCGTCGCCGATCTCCAGCGAACGGGTAGCAATGTGCGCGCCGGCGGCGTACAGCTCTTCGTTGGTCGGTGCACGCTCGGAGCTGTCCACGCCGATGCGCAGGTCAACGGCATCGTTGAGCTTCCAGATACCGGCGGCAGACAGGTTGGTGGCACCGAACGTGCGGCGACGGTAGTCACCGGTCGGGTCCAGCTTGACCTGGTCGTGGCGGCCACCCAGTTCCAGCTTGAACGGGCCGAACTGCTTTTCCTGCAGTACAAACAGGCCGATGTTCTTCGTACCGGTATCCGGTACGAACGCTTCTTCACCCTTGGCGCCGAAATCACTGTTGCCGAACTGCAGGCCGAAGGCGCCGTCCCAGCCACCGATCTGCTGCTGCACCGCTTCCAGGCGCGCTTCGATGCCGCGGTTGGTGAAGCGGGTGGAGGGCGTGCCAGCCTCCAGCTCCACGTGCTCGTAGTCGGTGTAGGCCACGCGTGCGTTGATGTTCTTCAGGAACGAGACCGGGTTGTAGATGCCGGCCTTGGTCTCGAAGCGGTTCTGCACCATGTCGATGCGCACGTCATGCTCGTCGCCGCCTTCCTCTTCATCGCCGTGGTCGTGGCCGTGGTCATGGCCGTGATCGTCGCCGTCGGCGTGCACGTGTGCGCCGTTGGGAATGCCGTAGTTGGTGCGGTAGGTGCTGGCCGACACGCCGAAGTAGCCGCCTTCGCCCAGCCAGGTGGCGCCGACGCCGCCGGCGCGGGTGCGGATGGAGCTGTTGTCGAGGCGGCCGCGACGCGGCTCTTCGCCTTCCTCGCCCGCGTGGTCGTGGTCGTCGTGGTGGTCTTCCAGGCTGTCGATCACCGCATAGCCGGGAATGCGGTAGTCGTCGCCATTGCGCACCAGGCCGTCCACATGAAGCACGACATTGCCGCTGACGCCATCGAGGCGGAACATGCCGCTGCGCTCGTTGTTCACCGAATTGCCACGCAGCTCGGCGCGGCCGCTGAGCGGGCGCTCGGGCAGCTCGCGCGCGATGCGGCCGTCGACCACATTGACTGCACCACCGATGGCACCGCTGCCGAACAGCAGCGTGGCCGGCCCCTTCAGCACTTCGATCTGGTCAGCCAGGAACGGCTCGATGCTGGTGGCATGGTCCGCACTGACGGTGGATGCATCCATGTTGCCCATGCCGTTGGACAGCACCGCAACGCGTGGGCCTTCCTGGCCGCGGATGATCGGGCGCCCGACGCCGGGCCCGAAGAAGGTGCTCTGCACGCCGGGCAGCTTGGCCACGGTATCGCCGAGGGTGCCGGCCTTCTGTTCGTCCAGGCGCTCACCGGCCAGCACCTCCACCGGGCGCGCAAGGGATTCGGCATCGCCCTGCAGCGGCGACGCGGTGACTTGCACCGAGGACAGCTCGGTCAGGTGGCGGTCACGATGGGCGGTGTCCTGACCGGCTGCAAAGGCGACGGACGGCAGCAGGGCGGCGAGGGCCAGGGCCAGGGAATGCGGCTTGAGCCGTGCGGTGTGGGCGGGCATGGATGGGTCCTTTGTTACACTGTATCAATCGCGGGGCGCACGAATCCCGTCGATGGGACAGGGGGAGGGAAAGCGTGCGGGTCGGGAAGGGATGTTATATTATTCCATAACGATTCGCCGACCCTGCTGGAAGTCATGTCCTTGTCCTCACGCCTGCGCCACCTGCTCGACCGTTTCGGTGCCACCGGTTCGATGCTGTGCGCGGTGCATTGCGCAGTCATCCCGGTGCTGCTGGCGGCAGCGCCCTCGCTGGGCCTGTCGTTCTGGCTGAGCGACGGCGTTGAACAGGCGCTGGTGCTGTTCGTGACCCTGCTTGGGCTGTTCAGCCTGGTCTGGGGTTACCGCCGCCATGGCGCGCTGCGTGCGCTGGGCTTCCTGATCCCCGGCCTGGTCGCGCTGTGGGCCGGCGTGCTGTACGAGCCGCTGCATCACAACGCCGTGCCGCATGCGGTGGTGATGACCATCGGTGGCCTGCTGGTGGGCGTTGCCCATCTAGTCAACCTGCGCCTGAACCACGGCCACGTACACGACGCCAGCTGCGCGCACTAGGCGCTCCATGATAGGATTTTCGATCGTGCGCGGGGGCGCCCAGCAAGGCGGCCCCGCCGAACCCGTGTCAGTACGGGGTAACCAGATTTCACACTTGAGGAGTTGAAGACATGGGTAAGGGTGACCGCAAGACCGCCAAGGGCAAGCGCTACAACGCCAGCTACGGCAACGCCCGTTCGCATACCGCGAGCAAGGTCGCCGTAGGCGCCGCCGCCCCGGTTGCCAAGAAGACCGTGGCCAAGGCTCCGGCGAAGAAGGCCGTGGCGAAGAAGGCCGTCGCCAAGGCCTGATCCGGCCGCGCGACTGGTCCAAGGAAGAACGCGGCGCCTGGCGCCGCGTTTTTTTATGCATGATTTTGCAGAGCCGAGCCCATGCCCGGCTGGCGCAATGCAGCCGAGCGTGGGCTCGGCTCTACAACCGGATCAGCGCAGGGTCTTCTTCAGCGTTTCCGGGTTGCCGTCGTTCGGCGCGGCTGGTACCTGCAGAAGGTGTGCCAGCAGTGGATAGACATCGACATTGTCGAAGCCATCGATCACCAGGCCCTGGCGGAACGACGGGCCACTGGCCACGAACACCGCGCGCATGGACGGCAGCGCGTTGTCGTAGCCGTGCGAGCCGCGGTCCTGCTGTTCGCGCTTGGCGATCTTTTCCTGATGCAGGGCATCCCAGCCTTCATCCATCATGCAGACAATGGCGGGAATGCGCGGATGGGTGCCGTAGTGCAGGCGCGCCGGCAGTTTTTCTTTCTTCCAGCATTCGTAGTGCGCGTGGCGGCCGAGCAGAGCGCGTTCGGCGGCGGCTTCATGGCCGACCACCGGTGCGAAGCCGACCGACTGGCCCTGGCTGACATTGCGCGCAATCGCCGGGTCGACCATCGATTCGGTGGCGATCACCTGGCCAGCGGGGACACTGGCCATGCCATGGTCGGAGACCACGATCACATTGGTGGTTGCGGCCAGCCCACGTTGCTGGAGTCCGTCGAGCACCTGGCCGACGATCTGGTCGGCGCGCACGATGGCGTCGGCGTACTGCTTCGACTCGGGGCCGTAGCTGTGACCTGCCTTGTCCACGTGTTCCATGTACAGCGTGGTCAGGCGGGGGGCATCGGCGTCGGTCTGTGACAGCCAATCGAGCACGATGCCGGCGCGCTGTTCCAGCGGCTCCTTGCCGTCGTAGATGCGCCACTGGCTGGGGCGTACGCCACGGATCTCCGATTCACTGCCTGGCCATGACGTGGTGGCCGAACGCACGCCAGCATTCTCGGCGCCGACCCAGATCGGTTCGCCGCCCCACCAGCCACTGGTGGTAACCGCTTCGCGATTGCTCAGCTCGAACCGGCCCAGTGCTTCATCGTCCATGCTGTTGTTGACGATGCCGTGGTGGTCCGGGCGCAGGCCGGTAACGAGGGTGTAGTGATTCGGGAAGGTCAGCGACGGATAGGACGGGGTCATCCAGCGTGCGCGCACGCCGCCATCGATCAGGCGTTGCAGGTTCGGGGTCAGGCTGCGGTCCAGCGCATCGGCGCGCAGGCCGTCGATGGAGATCAGCAGCAGCTTCGGCGGTGCCGCCGCAGCGATGGAAGTGGGAACGGAGGCGGAAGGAGCGGGCGCGGTGGTGCAGGCAGCCAGGGGCAGCAGCAGCGCCAGCGCACAGGTCAGGCGTACGGAAGTCATCCGCGCATGATAAGCCGCCGCAATGACGCGCCCAAGACACGGCGCGCCCCCTTCAACAAGAAGGGGGCTTTTCTCCAGACAGATTCCAGATGCCTCCATCCACGCATGGCGTGGATCTACCGTGTCGACCAAGGTCGACACCTACCCACCGCCGCGGGAATCTGTCGAAGGTGGGGCGGTGTGGGTGGGCAGGACCGTTGGCGCCATGGATGGCGCCATCGAGCCCCCATGGATGGGTTTACGGCGTGTCCTGCCCACCCATACCGCCCCACCCAACGCGTAGAAAATCGGAGCTGTATTGGCTCTTGACCTTGCCGTTGCCTCTGCGGGTGCCGGGCGCAGCCCGGCCGGCCCTCTCAGGCGAACAGCGGGGCCTGGCGCTGTTCCAGCCGCAGCAGCGCGGCCTTGGTTTCCAGGCCGCCACCGAAGCCGGTCAGTGCACCGTTGCTGCCGATCACGCGGTGGCAGGGCAGGATGATCGGCAATGGATTGCGGCCATTGGCCGCGCCCACCGCGCGGGTCGCGCTGGGTTGGCCCAGGTGCTGCGCCAACTGCAGATAGCTCCAGGTCTGGCCGAACGGAATCAACGCCAGCGCCTGCCACACGCGCAGCTGGAACGGCGTGCCGCGTGGTGCCAGCTGCAGGTCGAACCGGCTGCGTTCACCGTGCAGGAACTGCAGCAGCTGTTCGCGTGCCTCCGGCAGTGCGTCCGGTGCGTAATGCCAGCCGTCGCGCCCGCGTGCGGGGTGACGGTTCTCCGGAAACAGCACGTGCGCAAGACCACGCTCGTCACCGGCGATGGTCAACACGCCGATCGGGCTGTCGAAACGATCGAACAACAGGGTCATGTCGGTTCTCCAACGAACGTGCCGGACAGGTGCCACAGGTGCAGCACCGCGTAGGCGCGCCACGGCCGCCACGGTTGCGAGCGCGCTTCGGTTGCGCGTTCGCTCAGGCGCTGGCCCTGCGCGTGGCCGAGCACCTGCTGCAGCACAAGGTCACCGGCGGGGAAGGCATCGGGCTGGCCAAGTCCGCGCAGGGCAATGTACTGCGCGGTCCACGGGCCGATGCCGGGCAGTGCAACACAGCGCGCAACGAATTCTTCCAGCGCCTGGCCGGGACCGAAGTCGAGCTGGCCACTGGCACAGGCGGCGGCCAGGGCGCGCACGGTGGCGGCGCGGCTGCGCGGCAGGCCGATTGACTCCAATGGTGCCTCGGCCAGTACCTCGGGCGCTGGAAACTGGCGATCGAAGTCGGATGGCATGCCCGGCAGGTGCGCGCCATAGGCGTCGACCAGGCGCCGCGCGAAGGTGGTGGCCGCGGCCACGCTGACCTGCTGCCCGAGCACCGCGCGTACGCCCACCTCGAAACCATCCCAGCCGCCGGGTACGCGCAGTCCGGGGCGTTCGGCGATGCCACGCGCGAGCAGCGGTTCTTCGCCCAGCGCGGCATGCACCTGCTGCAGGTCGGCATCCAGATCGAACACGCGACGCACGCGGCGCACGATGTCAGGGATCAAGCGCGGATCCACCGCGCCCAATTGCAGGCGAAGTTCCGGGCGCTTCGAATCGGCGGTGACGCGCAGCAGGGTGGGGCGCTCCGGCGTGCCCAATACGCGCTGGTAGCTGTCGTCACCGATCAGTTCGATGCCGGGCAGGCTGCGTTTGCGCAGGAAGGCCAGCATGCGTGGGAAGTCCAGTGGTGGACGGTAGCCCAGGCGCAGCACCAGGCCGCCATCATCTGCAGCCAACGGTTGATGCTGGCGACGCAGGGTGGTCGGCGCCATCCCACAGCCCTGCAGGAACGCGGTATTGAAGCTGCGCAGGCTGTTGTAGCCGGCAGCCAGCGCGACGTCGGTCACCGCCAGCGTGGTTTCGGTCAGCAACTGTTTGGCCAGCAACAGGCGATGGGTTGCGTGGATCTGCCCGGGCGTTGCGCCGAGATGTTCGACGAACAGGCGCTGCAGTTGGCGCGCGCTGAGGCCGAGCTTCGTTGCAAGATCGGCCACCGGCTGCTCCTGCAGGAAGCCGCCGTGGATCAGCGCCAGTGCGCGCTGCACGGTCTGTCCGGCCAGGGCCTGCTGGGCCTGCGGTGCCAATTCCGGGCGGCAGCGCAGGCAGGGGCGGTACCCGGCGGCCGCGGCGGCCGCGGCGGTGGGGAAGTAGGTGATGTTGCGCGGCTTCGGCGGCGGTGCCGGGCACACCGGGCGGCAATAGATGCCGGTGCTGCGCACGGCGGTGAAGAACACGCCGTCGAAGCGTGCGTCGCGGGCCAGGCGGGCGCGGTCGCAGGCGGCGGTGTCGAGGGCGAGAGGGGAGTCCATGGCGCCAGTCTAGGCCCGCGCGGGCGGCGATACTCGCCACATTCGGACATGGATGCTGAAGGGGGTCAGGCTGGGCTGCGCCCGGCACCCGCGGTAGTGCCGGCCGCTGGCCGGCAACGGCAACGGCAACGGCAACGGCAGAAGCTGGTTTTCTGTGGGGAGGCGGGGTGGGCCCGGTTGCGGGAGACGCCGTAAACCCGTCCTTGGGGGCTTGGCCGCGGCATCCATGCCGCGGACACTCCCGCAACCGGACCCACCCCGGCTTCGACAGGTTCCTGCGATCTGTCGGAAGGGCATCCCGCTCTGGTAGGTGTCGACCTTGGTCGACACGCTTTCCCAAGGGTCAGAAGGGGTTCATCACCACGCACTGAATGCGCGGCCTGGACGGGTAGACTGTGGCTCTTGCTCACGTGAAGACCGGTTGCCCGATGTCCGCCAAACTCCGCTGGTTGCCCCTGTTGTGCCTGGCCCTGGCGGGCTGCAGCCAGCTGGAGAATCCGGGCAATGTGACTGCCGCCGACAAGGCCGCGCGGGCGCCGTCCAGCGATGGCGAGAACATGGTGTCGATCAATGCGGCTGACGCACCGCCGCCGCCGGCACCGCCGCGCAGCCAGGCGGACCGGCCGTGGCCGCAGGCGCAGCTGGAGAATGGACGCGCCTGGATCAGTTGCAGCACCGAGTACGCCGGCGACGCTGGCGACGGTGTCGAGCTGGAAGGCCTGCAGCGCGAGCAGATCACCCAGGCCTTGGCCCCGTGCGCCGAGCGTGGCCTGATGCGCGTGCGCTACGCCGGCAAGATCAATCCGGGCTTCGCCGAGATGATGTGGCGTCTGGCGGTGGTGGCCGACCAGCAGAAGATCCACAAGCGCATCCTTGACCTGGATTCCAGCGGCGGGCAGGTGGAGTCGGCGATCGTGGCCGGTGACAGCATCGGTGAATCGGGCTGGACCATCTGGGTGCGCGAAGGCTCGATCTGCCACAGCGCCTGCGTGTTCGTGCTGGCCGCCGGCGACAACCGCCTGCTGTCGGGCAAGGTCGGCATCCACCGCATGATGCGCATCAGCTCCAAGGCCACCTCGCGCGCCGAGCTCAACCGCGAGCTGCACGAGGTCTACGACAACGTGAAGGACTACCTGCAGCGCAACGGCGTGGCGGTCGGTGTGGCGGATCTGATGATGACCGTGCCCAACCGCAGCCTGCGCCTGCTGACCCCGGACGAACTGCGCCAGTACGGCCTGGATGGCACCAATGCGGTGCAGGACGATCTGGAACGGATCAAGCAGATGCGTGCCTGCGGCGACGATTTCGTGCAGCGCAAGGACGCCTTCCTGGTCGCCTTCGACCAGCAGTGCAAGCGCGAAGGCGCCGACATGGAGTCGATCAACAGTTGTGGCCAGGCGTTGAAGCAGCGCTTCGGCTTCCCGGACGCGGTCTGTCCCGACGAAAGCCCGCTGTCGGAGATCGATGTGGCGACGCTGCCACCAGCGCCGCCGGAGCCCCCGCCGGTGGCCGAACAGGCGCCAGTGAACGCCGCCGCGCCCGCCGCGCAGGCTGATGCGGCAGCGGTGGCGGGCGACGCCCCGGCACGCTGACAGCATAGTCACCGCGCTGGCGTAGACTGCGGTTCTCTCCAGAAAACCGGCGGTGTCCATGAAGCGCGTGCTCCTGCTGCTGTCCCTGCTGCCCCTGACTGCGTTGGCGCAGGCACCTGCGCCGGCCACGCCTGCACCGGCTCCGGCACGCCCGGCCCCGGCATCGCCGGCGGCCGCGAAGCCCGCCACTGCCGGTGCCCCGGCGTTGACCGCTGCGCAGCAGGCCCAGGTGCAGAAGCAGGACGCGGAAATGGGCGCGGCTGCGTTGAAGGCGGCGCAGCTGGTCGATGCCAACCGCGCCGGCGAATTGTGGGATGGCGCTTCGGCCGTCGCGCGCCGTGCGGTGCCGAAAGCCACCTTCGTCAGCCAGTTGGCCGCCGAGCGCACGCGCCTGGGTGCGCTGGCCGGGCGTGGCCAGCCGACCATCACCCGGGTCAAGTACAGCCCCGGCGCCGCAGTGCCGGAAGGGTTGTACATCAACGTCAGCTTCCCGACCCGTTTCGCCAACAGCGCACAGCCGGTGCGCGAGCTGGTCTCGTTCCGCTTCGACGAAGACCAGGTCTGGCGCCTGGCCGGTTACAGCCTGCGCGCGTCGGCACCCTGAGGAGATGAACGATGGCAACTGAGCTGACAATGCTGGCCTGGTCGGTGCTGCTGGGCTTCGTCTACATCTTCGCCACCTCCACCGTGGTCACCCGCGAGCGCGGGATGAAGTGGAATGCCTCGGCACGCGATGGCGATGCAAAGCCGCTCAGCGCGCTGGCCGGTCGCCTGCAGCGTGCGCAGGCCAACTTCCTGGAAACGTTCCCGTTCTTCGCCGCCGTCGCGATCGCAGTGGTCGTGGCCGGGCGCAGCAACGACACCACAGCGCTGGCTGCGCAGGCCTACTTCTGGGCGCGTGTGGTCTACCTGCCGCTGTATGCCGCAGGCGTGCCCTACGTGCGCAGCCTGGTCTGGCTCGTATCGCTGCTGTCGATCCTGGCGCTGGTGTTCGCACTGCTGTAGCCGGGCCTGATCCAGATCAAGGCCAGTCATGCGCGCGGCGCTATGCTGGCCCGGACTGAATCAACGGCAGGAGGCGCGCATGCGCAGGATGGACGTGGTGGTGGTCGGCGCCGGACCGGCGGGCCTGTGCTTCGCGCGTGCGCTGGCCGGCAGTGGCCTGCAGGTCGGGCTGGTCGAAGTGCAGCCGCGCCAGGCTTTGGCCGAAGCCGCCTTCGATGGCCGCGAGATCGCGCTGACCCATGCCTCGCGGCAGAGCATGGAGCAACTGGGGCTGTGGCAGCGCCTGCCGCAGGCCGAAGTCGCCGAGCTGCGCGATGCCAGGGTGATGAACGGCGGCTCGCCGTTCGCGTTGACCTTCGCCAGCAGTCAGGCTGATGGCCAGCCGCTGGGCTGGCTGGTGCCCAACCACCTGATCCGCCGTGCTGCATGGGATGCCGTGCAGGGCCAGGATGGGCTGGAGCTGTTCGACGGGCGCAAGGTGCTGGGCGTGCAGGCCGATGCGCAGGGCCACGTGGTCAGACTCGATGACGGCAGTCAACTGCACGCGCGCCTGCTGGTCGCGGCTGACAGCCGCTTCTCCGCCACGCGCCGCATGCTTGGCATCGGTGCGCAGATGCGCGACTTCGGCAAGTCGATGCTGGTATGCCGCATGCAGGTCGAGCGCGACCATCACCATACGGCCTGGGAGTGGTTCGGCTACGGCCGCACCATGGCGCTGCTGCCGCTCAACGAGGGCCAGGCATCGGCGGTGATCACGCTGCCGCCGCGGCAGATCGAAGAACTGCTGGCGATGGACGAGGTGGCTTTCGGCGAGGCCATCAGTGCCTGCTTCGAGCATCGCCTGGGCCGCATGCAGCCGGTGGCCACAGCGCAGGCGTATCCGCTGGTGGGGGTGTACGCGCACCGTTTCGTCGGCGAGCGTTCCGCGCTGATCGGCGATGCCGCGGTGGGCATGCACCCGGTCACCGCGCACGGCTTCAATCTGGGACTGGCCGGCGCACAGCGGCTGGCACAGGGCATCGTCGCGCAGCAGCGGCGCGGTGCCGACATTGCCGCCGCCGGCATGCTGGCCAGCTACCAGCGCGGTCATCGACTGGCGTCGCGGCCGCTGTACGAGGCCACCAATACGATCGCCAGCCTGTACACCGACGATCGCCGCCCGGCACGCCTGCTGCGGGCCGCGGGCCTGCGCGTGGCGCAGGGCGTGGCACCGTTCAGGCAGCTGATTGCCTCGCACCTGACCCAGCGCGTGGCCTGAACACTCTCGGATCAGCCAGCGGCCAGCACGCGGATCTGGCTGTCGGCGAACTCGACCACCTGGCCTGCGCGGATCTTGCAGGCCTTGCGCAGTTCGACCTCACCATCGACCCGCACCTGGCCCTCGCTGATGACCATCTTGGCCTCGCCGCCGCTGGTGACCAGGTCGGCCAGCTTCAACAGCTGCTTGAGTTCGACGTAGTCGCCGTCGAGGTCGAATTCGAGAATCTGCATGGAGCGAGGGGTCCTGGAAAGAGGGCGCAGGCCAGCGGCCGGGCCGGAAAGAAGGGCGCGTATTGTGCGCCAGCACGGGGCATGACGGCACGCGCATGGAAAGCTGTACGCCTCGTTCAGGATCAATGCGGTATCATTCCGCTCTGAGCGAGTGAAATCTCCTCCGACCGAGCAGCGCCAGGGCACGCGATAAGAAGGGCGCCCAAAGCGCGGACCATCACCCTTTTTATCGCACTGCCAGGAAGACGGCAGTGCCTTCGGAGTTCCCCATGTCCCAAGATTCCCAAGCGCCGCTGCAGTTCGCGCAGCTCGGCCTGTCCGAGCCCGTGATGCAGGCGGTCACCGCCATCGGCTACGAAACCCCGTCGCCGATCCAGGCCGCTACCATCCCGGCGATGCTGGAAGGCCGCGACGTGCTGGGCCAGGCCCAGACCGGTACCGGCAAGACCGCTGCGTTCGCACTGCCGGTACTGTCCAACATCGACCTGCAGCAGATCAAGCCCCAGGCCCTGATCCTGGCGCCGACCCGCGAACTGGCCATCCAGGTTGCCGAGGCGTTCCAGTCCTATTCGTCGAAGATCCCGGGCTTCCGCGTGCTGCCGGTGTACGGCGGCCAGCCCTACGGCCAGCAGCTGTCGGCGCTGCGCCGTGGCGTGCATATCGTGGTCGGTACCCCCGGCCGCGTGATCGATCACCTGGACCGCAGCACCCTGGACCTGTCCGAGCTGAAGACCCTGGTGCTGGACGAAGCCGATGAAATGCTGCGCATGGGCTTCATCGACGATGTCGAAGCGGTGCTGAAGAAGCTGCCGGAGCAGCGCCAGGTGGCCCTGTTCTCGGCCACCATGCCGCCGCAGATCCGCCGCATCGCGCAGACCTACCTGCAGGACCCGGTGGAAGTGACCATCGCGGCCAAGACCACCACCTCGGCCAACATCCGCCAGCGCTACTGGTGGGTGAGCGGCATGCACAAGCTGGACGCGCTGACCCGCATCCTGGAAGTCGAGCCGTTCGACGCGATGATCATCTTCGCGCGCACCAAGGCCGGCACCGAAGAACTGGCCAGCAAGCTGCAGGCGCGTGGCCTGGCCGCTGCCGCCATCAACGGTGACATGCAGCAGGCCCAGCGCGAGCGCACCATCGCCATGCTGAAGGAAGGCAAGCTGGACATCCTGGTCGCCACCGACGTGGCCGCCCGCGGCCTGGACGTGGAGCGCATCAGCCACGTGCTGAACTACGACATCCCGTACGACACCGAAAGCTACGTGCACCGCATCGGCCGTACCGGCCGTGCCGGCCGCAGCGGCGAGGCGATCCTGTTCGCCACCCCGCGCGAGAAGGGCATGTTGCGCCAGATCGAGCGCGCCACCCGCCAGCCGATCGAAGAGATGCAGCTGCCGAGCGTGGAAGCGGTCAACGACACCCGCATCAACAAGTTCACCTCGCGCATCAGCGAAACCCTCGGCGCCGGCGGCCTGGACTTCTACCGCCAGCTGCTGGAGCGCTTCGAGAACGAGCAGAACGTGCCGGCCATCGAGATCGCCGCCGCGCTGGCCAGGATGCTGCAGGGCGATACCCCGTTCCTGCTGCAGCCGCCGGTGCGTGCCCCGCGTGAAGAGCGCGCGCCGCGCGAGCGCTTCGACCGTGGCGACCGCCCGGAGCGTGGCGATCGCTTCGACCGCAACGAGCGGGGGCCGCGCTTCGAGCGTGGCCCGCGTCGCGACGACGCCGAAGGTGGTTTCGAGCCGCGTCCGCGCCGCGAGGTTCCGCCGCGTGGTGCGCCGGAGCAGGGCATGGAGACCTACCGCATTTCGGTGGGCCACCAGCACGGCGTGAAGCCGGCCAACATCGTCGGCGCCATCGCCAACGAAGCCGGCCTGGAAAGCCGCTTCATCGGCCGCATCGACATCCACGACGACTTCTCGCTGCTGGACCTGCCGGCACAGATGCCGCCGGACGTGCTGTCGCACCTGCAGAAGGTGTGGGTGTCCGGCCAGCAGTTGCAGATGCGTCCGCTGGCGGCCGGTGAAGAGATCAATCCGGCCCCGCGTCCGTTCAAGCCGCGCTTCGACAAGCGTGGTCCGGGCGGCCCGGGTGGCCCGCGTCGTGGCGGCCCGGGTGGTCCGGGTGGCCATGGGGGCGACCGCGGCGGTGACCGCGACAGCCGCCCGCCGCGTCGTGATGGCTTCAAGCCGCGCGGCCCGCGCAGCTTCTAAGCCGCACCCGCAGCCGTCAAGAACAACGCCAGCCCCCGGGCTGGCGCACAGGAAAAGGGGACGGAGGGGATTAAGTCGTATTTGGCAGGCCATGCGCTTATGCCGAAAACGACTTAATCCCCTCCGTCCCCTTTTTCGCATGGTCAACACATTGCCGGTCATAGGCTGGCCCGGTTCCAAAGGAGGTTGTCACCGCAGCACATTCGGGGGGATCCGGGATGGGTAGGAGTGGCACGGACCAACAGAGCCGGCGGGTGCCGATGACCCGGGGGCTGGGACTGCGTTTTGCGTTGTTGACCGGCATGGCGATCGGACTGGTCGCACTGTCGGCGTTGATCCAGGAACTGCAGGCGGCCTCCACCGCCTGGATCGCCGGCCAGGGATACTGGTCGCGCGGTCAGCAGGATGCGACCGCCGCGCTCAGTCGCTACCTGGCGCGCGGTGATGCCCAGGACCTGGACGATGCACGCCAGGCCCTGCAGGTGCCGTTGGGCGATCTGCAGGCGCGGTTGGCGCTGGAACAGGCGGAGCCTGACGAAGAGAAGGCCCGGCAGGGCTTCCTGCAGGGGGGCAACGCGCACGCCGACATTCCGCGCCTGGTGTTTTCGTTCCGCTACGCGCGGGATATCGGTGCCTTCCGCGAAGCGACCGCGTTATGGCGGCAGACCGACGGGGACCTGATGGCGCTGCAGCGCCTGGTCGATGAGTTGCAGCGGCGGCACGAGGGTGGCCCCGTACTGGCAGCCACGCGTGACCACTACCTGCAGCAGCTGCGCGACCTGGACCAGCGGATGAAGGTGCAGAGCCAGGCGTTCTCGCAGGCGCTGCTGCGGATGGCGACGCTGGTGAGGCTGGCCACGTTGATGGTCGCGGGCCTGTCGGTGCTGGCGATCAGCCTGATGGCGGTGGCCCTGGCGCGCCGCGTCGGCAAGGACCTGACCGAACACGAGAGCCGCTTCCGCGCAGCGTTCTACCAGGCCAACGTCGGCATGCTCAAGCTCGATACCGAAGGCAAGGTGATCGAGGCCAACCAGGCGATGGCCGACATCCTCGACCATCGTCGTGACATGCTGCTGCAGCTGTCGCTGGCTGACCTGCTGATGGACGGCGAGCTGGTCATTGATGGGGTGGGGCGCATCGATTGGGACCGCCAGCTGCGGCCGAGCGAACTGCGCTTCCGCCGTCGTGATGGCAGCCTGGTCTGGGGCCGCTGGAGCGGCACCGGTGTGCGCAGCGCCGGCGGTGGCCTGTCGGTGTTCGCGATCATCGAAGACGTCAGCCAGAACCATGCACTGGCGCGCGAGATCGAACACCACGCCAGCCATGACCCGCTGACCGGCCTGATCAACCGGCGCGAGATCGAACGCCTGCTCGAACGCGCGCTGATGCAGGTGCGCAGCGAAGGTGGTACGCACGCGCTGTGCTACATCAACCTGGACCATTTCAAGCTGGTCAATGACAGCTTCGGCCATGCCGCCGGCGACCAGATGCTGCGCAGCTTCGCCGATTACCTGGTGGCGGCGGTGCGCGATGGTGACTGGGTGGGCCGGCTGGGTGCGGACGAGTTCGCGGTGTTCCTCGCCCATGCCGGGCAGGACGAGGCCAAGCGCGTGCTGCAGCGGGTGATCCGCAATCTGGGGCAGGCGACGTTCCCGGTGAGCGAGGGCAGCCCGCAGTTGAGCTGCAGCATCGGCGTGGTCGAGGTCAGCGCCGATGCACCGGATGTGAACTGGTTGATGAGCGCCGCCGACAGTGCCTGCTATGCGGCCAAGCAGGCCGGGCGCAACCGCGTGCACTGCTTCAACGAGAACCGCATGGCGTTGGAGGAACGGCGCCGGGAAGCCGAGCGGCTGCAGGGCGTCAGCCTGGCCATGGCCGAGAACCGCATGGTGCTGTATGCGCAGCGCATCGCCCGCGTCGGCGATCCCACCTACCTGCACTACGAGGTGCTGGTACGCATGCGCGGCAGCGATGGCAGCCTGCACCTGCCGGGCCAGTTCATGCCGGCGGTGGAGCGCTATGGCATGGCCGTGGCGCTGGACCGGCACGTGCTCGGCCTGCTGTTCCGGCACCTGCAGGTGTGCCCGGCGCATGTGCGGCAGCTGGGACTGTGCAACGTCAACGTGTCGGCGCAGTCGATCGCCGAACCCGGCTTCCTCGCCTTCGTCTGCGACCTGCTGGAGCGCAATCGCGCGCTGGCCTCCAAGCTGTGCTTCGAGATCACCGAGACCGCAGCGATCAGCAACCTCAGCCAGGCGCGCGCGTTCATCGATGCGGTGAAGGCGCGCGGCTGCCGGATGGCGCTGGACGATTTCGGCTCCGGGCTGTCCTCGTTCGGCTACCTGCGCCAGCTGCCGGCCGACATCCTGAAGATCGACGGGGCCTTCGTGCGCGACATGGATACCGATCCGGTCAGCCACGCCACCGTGCGCGCGATCAGTGAACTGGGGCGCGAGCTGCAGATGGAGGTGGTGGCCGAATGGGTAGAGACCGCCGAAGTCGCCGCCGCGCTGACCCGGCTTGGGGTGCAGGGCCTGCAGGGCTATGCGGTCGAGCGACCGCAGCCACTGGAACGGATGACCCTGGCCGACCTGCGGCCGGTGCGCCTGGTGGCGGTGCAGGGCCCGCCTGCCGCAGGTTGAACGCCGTCGGCGACTTTGGTCTACACATGCGTTGCAGCCGCGGCTGCGATAATGCCTGCCAGGGGCGACGCGCAGTGGGCGCGGGCGTATGCAGGAACAGGACGTGGCGTGGGCGGCAGGCAGTGGCAGTACGGAACAGGGGCGGTGCTGGTCGTGCTGCTGGTGTGGTTGGCGACGCCGTGGCCACTGTGGGCCGCTGCCGTCGAAGCCGGCCGCGATTACCTGCTGGTCGGCGCAGCCACCGATGAACCCACTCCACATCGCGCATGCACGCCGGACATGCTGGCCGGTCACCGGCAGCAGGTGCAGGTGCCTGCGCCGCCGGGCGGCTGGTCGGGGCAACCGCAGGCCCTGGACGTGTTCAATGTGTTCGCTGGCGAAGTCCGCGTGCAGTATGGCGATCGCGAGATCTGCGGCAACATGCACGATGCCCGTACCCGAGACTCACGCTTCCGCGCAGGCATCGGGCTGGTGGCGGTGCCGCCAGCGGGCAGTCACGATCCATTCCTGGTGTCGTGGCAGACGCCGTTGAAGGCGCGTTGGGTACCCACCCTTCGGCTGGGCGCGCCCAGTCCCGTGCAGCAGAACGATACCGCCCGCCTGCTGGTGCGCGCGGCCTGCATCGCCGTGGCGATCGCACTGGCGTTGTCGGCACTGATGGCCTTCCTCACCACCCGCGACCGCAGTTTCCTGGCCTACATCGCCGGTACCACCGTGCTGGTGCTTTGGCAGGCCATCCTCGGTGGCCTCAGCGGCTATCCGGAACCCTGGTTGCCGGTGGGCGAGCGCGGTGCCTGGTGGCTGCTGGTGTTGACTGCGGCCACGCAGGCCTTGGTGCTGCCGGCGCTGTGGCGGCTGAATGGCGGTGATCGCCTGTTGCCGCGTTCGCGTCCGTTCCAGCTGGTGGCGCTTTGGGGATTGCTGGTGTTGGCTGCACTGGTGCCCTGGCTGCCATGGGACAGCCTGGCCTGGGTGGCGCAGGGCCTGCAGGTGTCCTATCTGCTGGGCTGTGGCCTGGCGTTGATGGCCGGGGTGTGGGCACGGCTGCGCGGTGACCGCTGGGCGCAGGCGGGGCTGGCGGCGCTGGCGCCGATGCTGGTGTTGATCCTGGCCGACGCCTGCCGCGCGGCGTGGTTGCTGGAATACCGCGTGGAGGCCCTGCAGCTGGCGGTGACCTGGCTGCTGATGATGGCCGCCTACGCACTGAACCAGCGGCTGGGCCGCCTGCGCCAGCAGCGCGATGAACTGCGCCAGCTGGCCGAGACCGATGGCCTGACCGGCCTGCCCAACCGCCGTGCCGGCCTGCAGCAGTTGGCCCGCCACCTGGAGCGGGTTGACCGCGAGCGTGGCCCGCTGGTGATCGGCTTCCTCGATATCGACCTGTTCAAGGACATCAATGACCGCCATGGCCACGCCGTGGGTGACCTGGTGCTGGTGGCGGTGGCGCGTGCATTGCGTGCCGCGGTACGCAGCCAGGACCAGGTAGTGCGGATGGGCGGCGAAGAGTTCCTGCTGCTGATGCCGGGCATGCCCCGCGAGGCGGCGTCGGCGCGCCTGGATCGCCTGCGCCAACGCATCACGGAGGCGGCCCGGGCGCTGCAGGTGCCCGGCCTGGAGGTCACCGCCAGCATCGGCCTGGCGCAGTGGCGGCCGGGCGAGGACGATCTCGCCGCGCTGCTGCGCCGGGCCGACCATGCCATGTACGTGGCCAAGCGTGCCGGCCGCAACCGGGTGTTCGACGGCGAAGAACTCGATCCACCCGGCCTGGCATGAAGCGCGGCGGGCGGCGATGCCGGATAATAGGGCGATGACCACCCGACTCAACAAACACATCGCCGACACCGGCTTCTGCTCCCGCCGCGAAGCCGATCGCCTGATCGCCGCCCGCCGGGTCACCGTCAACGGCCATCCGGCCGGCACCGGCGCGGTGGTGGGCGAGGAAGACCAGGTGCTGGTGGACGGCCAGCCGCTGCGCGCGCGCGTGGCCCGCAAGCCCGGCGCCCGCCGCCACGTCTACATCGCGCTGAACAAGCCGGTCGGCGTCACCTGCACGACCGAGACGTCGGTCAAGGGCAACATCGTCGACTTCGTCGGGCATGAACAGCGCATCTTCCCGATCGGCCGCCTCGACAAGGAGTCCGAAGGCCTGATCCTGATGACCAGCAACGGCGACATCGTCAATCAGATCCTGCGGGCCGAGAACGGCCACCAGAAGGAATACCTGGTGGCGGTGAACAAGCCGGTCACCGATGAGTTCCTGCGCGGCATGGCGCGTGGTGTTCGCATCCACGACCAGATGACGCTGCCATGCAAGACTTCGCGCATCGCCAAGTTCGGTTTCCGCATCACCCTGCAGCAGGGCCTGAACCGGCAGATCCGCCTGATGGCCGCCGAGTTCGGCTATCGCGTGACCCAGCTGCGCCGCGTGCGCATCGACAACATCAAGATGGGTGCGCTGAAGCCGGGCCAGTGGCGCAACCTGACCGAGCAGGAGCTGCAGGGCCTGCTGCCGAAGCAGCTGGACTGGTAGTGCCGGCCGCTGGCCGGCTGCAATGGGCGCGCGATGTATCCGGGATGCCGGCCAACGGTCGGCACCACCGCCATGCGGATTGCTCACCGGCATCCGCTAGACTTCGCGGTGACCTGCCGGAACGTGACGTTGCATGATCAAGCCCGACAAGCCCGCCAACGAAGCCCTTCGGCTCGAGGCGCTGTATCGCTACCGCATCCTCGATTCGGAGCGTGAAAAATCCTTCGACGACCTGGTGGTGATCGCCAAGGCGGTCTGCGGCACCTCGATGGCGGCGGTGACCCTGATCGATGTCGAACGGCAATGGTTCAAGTCGATCCAGGGCATCGATGCGGCGGAAAACCTGCGCAGCGAATCGATGTGTGGCCACGCCATCCTGCAGCCGCAGCAGATCATGGTGGTCGAGGATGCGCTGCAGGATGTGCGCTTCCACGACAATCCGGTGGTGGTCGGCGATCCGCACATCCGCTTCTATGCCGGCGCGCCGCTGATCAGCTCCGACGGCTTGCCGCTGGGTACGCTGTGCGTGTTCGACGCACAGCCGCAGCACTTGGCCAGCGACAAGGCCGAGGCGCTGGCCGCACTGTCGCGGCAGGTGATGCTGGTGATGGAATTGCGCCGTTTCGCGCTCGACATCCAGAACCACATGCTGGAACGCGATGATTACGAGCGCCTGCTGTCGGAGTACCACGACGTGCTGCTGGCGCAGAACGCCGACCTGGCCGAGCAGAGCCGCACCGATGCGCTGACCGGCCTGCCGAACCGCCGCGCGATGGCAGCGGCGCTGGACGAGGCGGTGGCGGTAACCGGGGATCAGCCCGCTGAGGCCTGCGTCGCGCTGCTGGACATCGATCACTTCAAGCACATCAACGACTTCCAGGGCCACGCTACCGGCGACCGCGTGCTGGCCGAACTGGGCGCACTGCTGCGTTCGCACTTCGCCGGCCGTGGCATGGCGGCGCGCTACGGCGGCGAGGAGTTCGTGGCAGTGATGCCCGCAACCGACCTGCGCACCGCCGAACTTCAGTGCGAGTTCCTGCGCCTGGCCGTGGCCGACCTGCCACTGGGCTTCCCGGTCACGATCAGTATCGGCATCGCCCAACACCAGCCCGGTGAAAGCGTGGACGACACGCTGGCACGTGCCGACAAGGCGCTGTACCGGGCCAAGGGCAATGGCCGCAACCGGGTGGAAGTGGCGGGCTGAAGTACCCCGCCCGGTAGATCCATGTCATGCGTGGATGCTCTTCCCGATTCACATCGCGTCGCAGCGCCTGCGATCAAGAGCGGGCAGCATGACGCTTTGTCTTCCCGGACGCCGACCATGCTGCAGACCCTGGCCATCGCCCACTATCGCTCGCTGCACGGGTTGGTATTGCCGCTGCAGCGGTTGAATGTGGTGACCGGCGACAATGGCAGTGGCAAGTCCAGCCTGTACCGCGCGCTGCGCCTGCTTGCGGAGACCGCACAGGGCGGAGTCGCGGCGGTGCTGGCCCGCGAAGGTGGGCTTGGTTCGGCGCTGTGGGCAGGTCCCGAATCCATCGATCGCAGGGTTGCGGCCGGCGAGATTCCGCTGCAGGGCGGGCTCCGGCAGGCGTCGGTGGGGCTGACGCTGGGTTTCACTACCGAAGAATTGGGCTATGCCATCGACCTGGGCTATCCGCCGCCCAGCCGTTCGGCGTTTGCGCTGGATCCGCAGATCAAGGCGGAGGCGATCTGGGCCGGGCCGTTCCTGCGCAGCGCCAACCTGCTGGTCGATCGTCGCGGGGCGATGGTGCGGCAGCGTCATGCGCGCGGTTGGGATCTGGTGGATGACCGGTTGTCGCTGTTCGACAGCCTGTTCACCCAGGTCGGCGATCCGCAGCGCATGCCCGAAACGATCACCCTGCGTGAGTACATCCGTTGCTGGCGCTTCTACGACCATTTTCGCAGCGATGGCGATGCCCCGGCGCGGCAACCGGCGATGGCCACGCGCACGCCGGTGCTGCATCACGATGGCCGGGACCTGGCGGCGGCCTGGGTGACCATCCTCGAGGTCGGTGACCCGGTTGCGTTGGCACGCAGCGTCGACGACGCGTTCCCGGGCGCCACGGTCGGTTTCGAGGAGCTGGATGGACGCCTGGCGCTGCGCTTCCACCAACCCGGGTTGCTGCGGCCATTGTCGATGGCCGAGCTTTCCGACGGCACGCTGCGCTTCCTGCTGCTGGCCGCAGCGCTGCACACGCCACGCCCACCGCCGCTGATGGTGCTCAACGAACCGGAGACCAGCCTGCACCCGGACCTGCTGCCGGCGCTGGCGCGGCTCATCATCGCAGCCAGTGCGCGCAGCCAGGTATGGGTGGTGTCGCACGCCAGCCGGCTGATCGCGGCGTTGGAACAGGCGCCAGGGTGCCATTCGCTGCATCTGTACAAGGAACAGGGCCGCACGCTGTTGAGCGGGCAGGGCCTGCTGGATGCGCCGGCCTGGCATTGGCCGCAGCGGTGATGCGGCCATCCACGCCATGCATGGATGCACTCAATCGGCGATGTTGCGTGCTTCGGCGGTACCGAGGATTTCCGGATGCTGTACCGGCTTGCGGCGGTTCAGCAGCGGATGCAGGAACACCGCGCCGACGATGATCGCCACGCCCAGGTAGAACCACGGGGTGACTTCGTGTTGCTCGCGCAGCAGCACCACGGCCAGTACCACCGCATAGACCGGCTCCAGGTTGGTCACCAGCTGCACCGTGTAGGCGCTCAGGTGGCGCAGCGCGACCAGGGCCAGGGCGAACGGCAGCAGCGTGCAGAACCCGGCCAGCACCAGCAGCAGGATGCCGTCGTGCAGATTCGGGACCACCCACAGCGGGCTGGCCAGCGCCGGCAGCAGATAGGGCATCAGCGGCGCCAGCAGGGTCAGGGTGAGGGTGCCGGCACCCAGCTCCAGCGCGGTGACCGTGAGCGGATCGGCATGGCTGACCATGCGCTTGTTGAGCGAACCGAACACCGCCACCAGCAGCGCCGAGATCGCGCCGATCAACACACCCAGGCGCATGCCATCGGGCACGCCACCGACCACCAGCGCAACACCCGGCAGCACCGCCAGGCCGAACGCCAGCTCACGCAGCTGGAACGGCCGCTTGGCCACCCACGGCTCGATGATCGAGGTGAACACCGGCGCCAGTGCGATGCAGGTGGCAGCCACCGAGGCATTGGCCAGCTTCACCGCGCCGTAGAACGTCAGCCAGTGCAGGGCGACCAGCGCGCCGATGCCGGCGTAGCCTGCCACCAGCCGCAGGGGCAGGGTGCGCAACCCGCGCCAGACCCGCGGCAGCAGCGCCAGCATCGCCGTCACCAGCAGCATGCGCCACCACACCAGCGGCAGTGCGGGCAGGGTGATCAGCTTGCCGAGGATGGCGGTGACGCCCCACAGCAGGACACAGAAATGGATCTGCCACAGCGCTTTGCGGGTGTCGGGTGTGCTCATCGGCCTATTGTGAGGCAATCGTACGGTCGCCGGCGACGCCTGTGGCATGCTCGCAGAAACTCCTCAGGAGAACCCTGCAATGGCTGCCAACCGCTCCGCCCTGCGTGCATGGGCAGCACTGACTGCACTGGTGGCCGCCACCGCGTTGCTGCTGCAATACCTGTTGCTGCTACGCGGCCCCGGGGCGGCTGCCGGGGTCGGCATGGCGACACTGCGCTTCGTTGGTTACTTCACGATTCTCAGCAACCTGGCGGTGTGCCTGGGATGCGTCAGGCTGATCCGTGCGGGTGTGCTGGACACGACTGTCGCCGCGGTGATCGCGTTGTGCATCGGGGTGACCGCGTGCATCTACATGCTGGCGTTGCAGGGGCTGTGGCAGCCCACCGGGCTGCAATGGTGGGTCGATGCCGGCCTGCACTACGCTGTGCCGGCGCTGTACCTGCTGGGGTGGTGGTGGCTGCTGCCGCATGGGGCGCTGCGCTGGCGCGCGCTGGGCGGCGTGCTGCTGGTACCGCTGGTCTACCTTGGCTGGGCGATGCTGGTCGCTGCAATGACCGGACAGGCGCCGTATCCATTCCTCGAACTGCAACGCCTGGGGCTGGCGGCCTTCCTGCTCAACGTGCTGCGCGTTGCGGGCGTGTTCGTGGTGGGGTGGACCCTGCTGTGGGGGCTGGACCGCTGGCGCCGTCGATGAGGCGCTGCAGGGCCATCGCTGCGGCCGGGTTGCGGGCCTTGCCGGCACCGATGCACAGCAGGTAGACCTCGCGCGGGGTTTCCGGGGCGGACCCGGCCAGGCAGGGCAGGTCGTCCACCGGCTCGCCGCGTGACCAGCGTCGCGCGCGTTCAGCCCAGCGCTGCTGCACGGGTGCAGGCAGGCCCTCGTTCAAGCGGGCCTGGCTGCGCTTGATCCGCGCGTAGACGAAGCCCGCACTGACATCGCCATGCAATGGCCCCTCGTCGCTGTCCTCGATCACCAGCGCCACGCCGTGGCGGCGCGCGGCGGCGACCAGTGCCGGTCCATGTGCTTCGGCGTTGCGCACTTCCAGAGCGTGCTGCAACGGCAGGCCCTCGAGCTGCTTCGGCAGCTGCGCCATCAGCGCTTCCAATGCATCGGCGTCGGCCGGATGGTGCGGATCGAACTGCCACAGCAGCGGGCCGAGCCGGTCACCGAGCGCAAGTGCCGCCTGCAGGAATGGCGTGGCTGCTTCCACGGTGCTGGCCAGGTCGCGGCGCTGCACCAGGTAGCGTGGCGCCTTCATCGAGAAACGGAAGCCTTCCGGCGTCTGCGCGGCCCACTGCGCGCACTGGGCCGCAGTCGGCGTGCGGTAGAAGGTGCCGTTGATCTCGATGCAGCGCAGGGCGCGGCTGGCATGGGCCAGTTCCTCGCGCTGCGGCAGTCCCACCGGATAGAACATGCCGCCGCGCCACTCGGGAAACACCCAGCCGCCAATACCGCAGCGGATCGCCATCTGGCCGGCGGCGGCAGCGTTCACTGGCTGTGGTCCTCGCGCCAGGGGTCGTAGCTGCCGAACCACCACAGGTAGCCTTCAGGATCGGCACAGGCATAGCCGCGGCCGCCGTAGTCCTGGTCGGCAATGTCGATGACGATGCGTGCCCCAGCCGCCTTGGCCCGCGCATAGTGCGCATCGACATCGGTGACGATCACGCAGGCGCTCTGGGTCTGGCGGCCGCCGACTTCTCCGGGCAGGACCGCGTGTTCACTCCACGCGCTCTGGTTGTTGGCCGAGCCGAGCATGATCATGCCGTTGCCGAAGGTGAGCTGGGCATGGAAAACCGTATCGCCATCGGCATACACGGCCTGGGCATGGAAGCCGAAGGCCCGCTGCAGCCAGTCGATGGCGGCCAGCGCGTCGCGGTAGCGCAGGCACGGAATGATGGTGGAGCCGTTGCTTGGTTGGCCATTCGCGCCCATGACACCCCTCCTATGGCACGGGGCAGGGTGCATCGGCGACCGTTACCATCCTGCGAAACCCCGGTGACGGCCTGCACATGGCCGCTACCCCTGTTCGGAGATGGTGCTGGATGAAAACCTGGATCGGAGGAGCCGTGCTGCTGGCGTGCACGACCATGGCCAATGCGGCGACCCCGCAGCAGCTGCAGGACCTGGATGCGACCGTCGAGCGCGTGCGCACGCAGTTCGACGTGCCCGGCATCGCCGTGGCCGTAGTCAAGGATGGCCAGGTGGTGCTCGAACGTGGCTGGGGCGTGCGCGAGCAGGGCAAGCCGGAACCGGTGCAGGCCGACACCCTGTTTGCCATCGCTTCCAATACCAAGGCGTTCACCGCCACCTCGCTGAACCTGCTGGCCGAGGACGGCAAGCTGAAGATGGATGACAAGGTGATCGATCACCTGCCGTCGTTCCGCATGTCCGATCCGTTCGTGACCGGGCAGATGACGATCCGCGACCTGCTGTCGCATCGCAGCGGGCTGAGCCTGGGCGCCGGTGACCTGCTGTTCTGGCCGGCCACCTCCTACAGCAACGCCGAAGTGGTGGAGCGACTGGGCAGGGTGCCGCTGAAGGGCGGCTTCCGCGAGAGCTATGCCTACGACAACATCCTGTACGCGGTCGCCCAACAGGTGATCGAGCGCGTGTCCGGCATGAGCTACCAGCAGTTCCTGCAGACGCGCATCTTCGACAAGGTGGGGATGGCCGGCACGCGCTACAACGCTGACCACCTGAAGCCAGGTGACAAGGCGGCGGTCGGCCACGCCAAGTACGATTTCAAGGACCTGCGCACCGTTGCACCGCTGACCTGGTCGAACAATGCCGGCGCCGGTGGCATCTATTCCAGCGCGCACGACATGGCGCGCTGGATGCAGGTGCAGCTGGCCGGAGGCAAGCTCGCCGATGGCACGGTGCTGTTCAGTGAAAAGAGCCAGCAGCAGATGTGGCGGATGATCACCCCGCAGTCGATCCCGGCGCCGAGCGTGCCGGAGCTGGCACCGGCGCGGGCCAACTTCGCCGGCTATGGCGAAGGCTGGAGCCTGAGCGACTATCGCGGGCAGAAGCTGGTCTGGCACACCGGTGGCTGGCCGGGCATGGTCTCGCGGTTGACCCTGGTGCCCGGCGAGAAGCTGGGCGTGGTGGTGCTGACCAACCAGGAAGTGGGCGCGGCGTTCAATGCGATCACCCTGAGCGTGCTTGACGCTTACCTGAGCGGAGAAAAGCACGATTGGGTGGACGCCTATGCCAAGGCCGTGGCCAAGGGCCAGGACAAGGCCGACGAGGCCTGGGCCAAGCACCAGAGCGCACGCGACAAGGGCAGCAGGCGATCGCTGGCGCTGGCCGGCTACGCCGGCAGCTTCCGTGACCGCTGGTATGGCGACATGCAGATCAGCGTCGAAGGCAAGGGCCTGCGCCTGCGCTTTGCGAAGACCGCGCAGCTGAGCGGGCGCCTGGAGCACTGGCAGCACGACACCTTCATCGTGCGTTGGGACGACCGTTCGCTCAACGCCGATGCGTTCGTGAACTTCAGCCTGGACCCGGATGGCAAGGTGCGCGAGGTGCGCATGCAGCCGATTTCCGACCTGACCGATTTCAGTTTCGATTTCCAGGACCTGCTGTTCACCCCGGCAACGTAACCCGATGCGGCCCACATGATCGGTAGCGCCGGGCCATGCCCGGCGAGCGCGCAGCGCGGTTGCAGGGGGAATCGCCGGGCATGGCCCGGCGCTACCAGAACCGGGGCATCGTCGGCCGGCGTACACATCCGGCGTGGGATACTCCGCCGGCTATTGATGGCGAGGGAATGCGATGTTCCGTTGGTTTGAATCCCTGATCCCGGTTTTCCCGCCCGTGGATGGGCGCATGCCACCGCGCAAGGTGCTGCCGTTCTACCTGCACTACCTGCGCCCGATCTGGCCGGTGCTGCTGGCGACCCTGATTGCCGGCCTGCTGCTGGCGCTGGTGGAAGTGGCCATGTTCGACTACCTGGGCCGCATCGTCGACATGGTCGCCGAGCAGCCCGGTGCCGATTTCTTCAAGCGCCATGCCAATGAACTGGGCTGGATGCTGTTCATCACGGTCATCGCGCGGCCGATCCTGGTGGGCCTGCACAACCTGCTGGTCAACCAGGCGATCGTGCCCGGCCTGAGCAACCGCTCGCGCTGGCTGATGCACAACTACGTGGTGCGGCAGAGCCTGAGCTTCTTCCAGAACGACTTCGCCGGCAGCGTCGCCAACCGGGTGATGCAGACCGGTACCTCGCTGCGCGAGTCGGCGGTACAGATGGTCGATTCGCTCTGGTACATCGTGGTCTATACCGGCACGGCGCTGTACCTGTTCGCGCAGGCGGACTGGCGGTTGATGGTGCCGCTGGTCCTGTGGCTGCTGGCCTACGCGGTGATCATGGTCTACTTCGTGCCGCGCGCGAAGGAACGGGCCTGGATTGCGTCCGAAGCGCGCTCCAAGGCGATGGGCCGCATCGTCGATGGCTACACCAACATTCCCACGTTGAAGCTGTTCGCCCATGGCGGACGCGAGCAGGCCTACGTGGCCGAATCGATCCAGGAACTGGCGGTCAAGCACCGCGCGCAGACCCGGGTGACCACAGGCATGGACCTGACCATCGCCATCGTCAACGGTTTCCTGATTGCCGGTACCTGCGGGCTCGCGCTGTGGCTGTGGAATGGCGGCCACATCACCGTCGGTGCGATCACGTTGGCGACCGGCCTGGTGATCCGCATCCACAACATGTCCGGCTGGATCATGTGGACCATCAACGGCATCTTCGAGGACATCGGCACGGTGCAGGATGGCATCACCACCATCGCCCAGCCGCTGACCGTGCAGGACCGCGAGGATGCGGTGCCGTTGCAGGTGACCCGTGGCGGTGTGCACTTCCAGGACATCCACTTCCATTACGGCAAGAAGGGCGGTGTGATCGCTGGCCTCGACCTGGTGGTGAAGCCGGGCGAGAAGATCGGCCTGGTCGGTCCTTCCGGTGCCGGCAAGTCGACCCTGGTGAACGTGCTGCTGCGCCTGTACGACCTGGAAAGCGGCCGCATCCTGATCGACGGCCAGGACATTGCGTACGTCACCCAGGAAAGCCTGCGCCAGCAGATCGGCGTGGTCACCCAGGACACCTCGCTGCTGCATCGCTCGATCCGCGACAACCTGCTGTATGGCCGCCCCGATGCGACCGAGGAGCAGCTGCGTGCTGCCGTGGCCAAGGCGCGTGCCGAAGCCTTCATCGATTCGCTGGTGGACGGGCAGGGCCGTCGTGGCTACGACGCGCACGTGGGCGAGCGCGGGGTGAAGCTGTCCGGTGGCCAGCGCCAGCGCATCGCCATTGCCCGCGTGCTGCTGAAGGACGCGCCGATCCTGGTGCTGGACGAAGCGACCTCGGCGCTGGACTCGGAAGTGGAAGCGGCGATCCAGGACAGCCTGGATGAGCTGATGGGCGGCAAGACGGTGATCGCGATCGCGCACCGGCTCTCGACCATCGCGCGCATGGACCGGCTGGTGGTGATGGACCAGGGCCGCATCGTCGAGACCGGCAGCCATGCCGAACTGATTGCGGCCGGTGGCCTGTACGCGCGCCTGTGGGCGCGGCAGACCGGTGGTTTCGTGGCGGCCGATCAATGAGTACTTCCGGGGTCGGAGCCCTTTCCTTCGGAAAAGGCTCCGACCCCGGCGTGCTTCTGGAGACCTGCATGATCCGCGCCCTATGCTCCCTGTTTCTGCTGATCGCGCTGGCCGTGAGCACTGCGACCGCGATGGCCGCACCCGTTGCCGACGAGCAACTGCAGCAGGTCATCCTGCTCAGCCGCCACAACCTGCGCGCGCCGGTGGTCGCGTCGGGCGCCCTGGCCCATGCCACGCCAGAGCACTGGACACCCTGGGACGTAAGCCCCGGCGAGCTGACCACCAAGGGCGGCGTGCTGGAGGTCTACATG
Organism: Stenotrophomonas sp. YJH_SMC_94-11; assembly: GCF_059370435.1. NCBI lineage: Bacteria > Pseudomonadati > Pseudomonadota > Gammaproteobacteria > Lysobacterales > Lysobacteraceae > Stenotrophomonas > Stenotrophomonas sp. YJH_SMC_94-11. Next base: position 83,447 of record NZ_JCAFTR010000003.1, read on the forward strand.
GGCCGCTACATCGGCCAGTGGCTGCGCCAGGCGCAGCTGCTGCCGGGGTCGGGTTGCCCGCAGCGGGCCGACTTTCACGCCCATGCCAACAGCCTGCAGCGCACCCAGGCGACCGCGCAGTTCTTCGTTGCCGGCGCGTTCCCGGGTTGTCATGTGGAGGTCGAGCAGCGCAGGGCGCTGGGCACGATGGATCCGTTGTTCAATCCGGTGATCCACCGTGACGATGCGGACTTCCGCGCCCGCGCGCTGGCGGCAATGCAGAACGCGCTGGCGGCAGCGGATCTGGCCCCGGCACTTTCCGTGGTGGAGGAAATCACCCGTTACCCGCAGTCGGCGGCCTGTGCGGGGCGCAGCGACTGTCATCTGGTGCCGGCCGATACCTCTTTCAGTGCGGAGCCGGGCAAGGAGCCTCGCGCCTCCGGTTCACTGGCACTGGCCAGCGGGCTGGTTGATGCCCTGTTGATGGAGCATTACCAGGGCAGTGGCATGCGCCGCGACGGTTGGGGGAGATTGAACACCCGGGCCCAATGGCAGGCGCTGGCGCAGATCCGCAACCTCTACCAGGACATCCTGTTCGGCACCGCCGAGGTGGCGCAGGATGTCGCCGGACCGCTACTGACCCACGTCAATGCGTTGTTCGCTGATCCGGCGTCACCGAAGGTGACCCTGCTGGTCGGCCATGACTCCAACATCGGTTCCGTGCTGGCGGCGCTGGGCATCACCGACTACACGTTGCCGGGCCAGTACGAGAAGACGCCGATCGGTGGCCTGCTGCAGTTCGAGCGCTGGCGTGACCGCCAGACGGGTGGCGAGCGGTTTCGCCTGGCCTACGTCTACCCGACCACCGCACAGCTGCGTGGCGCACAGCCGCTGACCGAGGCGCAGCCGCCGGGCCATGTCGCGTTGCGGGTGCCGGGCTGCGCGGCGCAGGGCTGCACCATCGCGGAATTCCAGCGTCTGCTGCAACCGGCAGCCCGCTGAGGCGCGTCACCAGCGCAGGGGCGTGCGCACGATGCCGTGCGTGGCCATCAGGGTAAGGTCACCGCCCAACCGCGGCGAATGGAACGGTCCGCGTGCATGCGCGGCATCGAACAGGCCGCCATCGGGTGAGCGCAACCGGTAGAACTCGACCCATCCGCTGGCCTGCAGGGGCAGTTGTGCAACACCGGTCTGCTGGTTGAACCACGCTGGGTCCTTGCTGCCTTCGATGACGCGACGCGCCAGGCGGTCGATGGCGTGATCGCGTCTGGCGTACCAGTCCTGACCGCGCAGCCGCGCCAGCTCCGCCATCATCACCAGCGGCGTCAGCGCGTAGTCGTGGTAGTGCAGGGCACGTTGCCCGCGCGCCATTTCCAGCGGCAGGCTGCCATCGTCCTGGATGTCATCGATGCCCTTCTGGAAGGCTGCATGACCAGCCTGCCACAGGGTCTGGTCATCGGTGACCAGGCCGGTGGCCAGCACGCCCAGGCCGCCCCAGTAGTAGTGATTGTTACGGCGCCGTTTCGGGTTGTCCCAGTAGGCCAGGTTGGCCCTTGCCAGCTGCTGCAGCCACGGATCGATGCGCGCGCGCTGCTGCGGGTCGGCCTGGTCATGCACTTTCAGGTAGGCCATGGCCACCGCATCGAGCATCCACTGCCGCATGTAGAACGACTGATCGTTGTTGACCCGGATCATCTGCCCGAGCATGGCGCCCTCGTCGGCCCACGCACCCAGCCAGTTCAACGTGCACTGCGCCGCTGCCGGGTCACCGCTGCGCAGATAGTCGTCGCTCATGCGCGCCACGTCGGCGGCATAGCGGTCCAGCGGCGCGGTGGCATCCTTGTTCTGCTGGTGCAGTGCCGGGTCGATCACCGAGCCGGCCTTGTCGGTGTAGTAGCCCAGGGCACGGATGTCGGGCTGGCCAGCGGGTGGCGCAGGGCACGCAGCAAAGGCACAGGCGCTGGCCAGCAGTGCGGGCAGCAGTGCAAGGCGGAGCAGAGGGAGAGACATGGATGCCGGTGGAAGGGGGAACCCGGCGAACGATGCGCCTGGCTCCGTTGCCGGCATGTGATGCGGCGATGGCGTGGCGATCCTGTGCAAACGGAACGGCCCGGGTTTGCCCGGGCCGCTCTCGTTCAACTCACACCTGCGCGATCACTCGATCGGCTGGTCCAGCATCAGCTGGCGGGCGAAACGCACCGGCGGTGCGCCGTAGGACAGCACCTGGTCGTGGTACGCCTTCAGGTTGAACTTGTCGCCCAGCTTTTCCTGCACTGCCTTGCGGGTGTCGAAGTGTTCCTGCGCACCGACGAAGTAGGTCGGCAGCTGTGCCGACGTCAGCTGTGCGCGCACCCACTTGCCCGCTGCCTCGCTCTCCTGCTGGAACGCATCGTGGGTCATCAGGTGCATCGCCTTTTCGCGATCCCAGTTGTCCACGTGCACGCCCTGGTCGAGGATCGCGTTGGAGATGGTGCGCAGGTAGAACTTCAGCTGCACCAGGTGGAACAGCGGATCGTTGTTGAGGTAACCCTGCTCCTGCATCATGCGCTCGGTGTAGACCGCCCAGCCTTCGGCGAACAGGCCCGAACGCAGCACCGCACGCAGGGTCGAGGGGAACTTGGCCGAGTGCCAGCCTTCCAGGTAATGGCCCGGAGTACCTTCATGGATGCTGAGCAGGTGGATCATGCGCGAGTTGTACTCACGCAGGAACGAGTCGACCTGCTTCTCGTTCCAGTCGTTCGGAATCGGCGACACGGCGTAGAAGGTCTTCAGGTTCTTGTCCAGCGGGCCCGGCGAATCGCAGTAGGCCACGGCCACGCCACGCTGGAATTCCGGCATCAGGATGATGTCCACCGGCGCATCGGGCAGCGTCATCAGATCGTGCTCGCGCACGAACGCGGTGGACTGCTCCAGCGCGGCCTTGGCATCGTCAACCACCTTGTCGCGTGCCGGCTTGTCGGCGTAGGCCAGTTCCAGCGCGGCCTCGATCGCCTTCTGCTGCTGCTCGTCGGTCGGCTGGGCCGGCATCTCAGGTGCACCCGGCTTGTCCTTCAGCACGGTCTGCGCGATGCCGTACATGTCCTCGCGCACGCGCTTGAGTTCGGCGCGCGCACGCTCACCGATCTCCTGGCGCGACAGCGAGGAGCTCAGCGCGAATTTCAGCTTCTGGTCGTATTTCTCCGCACCGATGCGGAAGTCGCCCTTGGCGTTTGGTACCAGGGTCTTGTCCAGCCAGGTCTGCTGCTCGTCCACGGCCTTCTTCAGGCCGTCGATGGCCGCTTGCAGACGCTGCTGGTCGGCCTGCGGCAGTTCGCCGATGTGCGGGGTGATGAAGGTATCGACGATGCTGAGGATGCCCTTGTTCTGCTTGGCAACGGTCTCGGCGTGGATCTTCGGCACGCGGGCCGGGTCCAGGTTCTCGCGGGCCTGGGCGAAGATCGCCGGCAGCTTCTCCATGCGCGCGGTGGCCGCCTTCAGGCGCTCCGGCAGCGGTGCGAACTCGCGCGCCATCAGGCCGTAGATCGCGCTGCCGGCGATGCCGTTGTACAGCTGCGGGTCCCACTTGCCGGACTGCAGCACTTCGGCGTTCCAGATTTCCGACTGCAGCTGGTTGCGCAGGATCGCTGCGTCCACCTGGTTCTCACGGCCCAGCTTGGCCACCTCGATCTTGTCCAGCTCGCCCAGCAGCGCCTTGTAGGCGGCCACGGTCTTCTGCTGGCCGGCGGCACTCAGGTCGTCCAGCTCGCTGTCGTAGCGGTGGTCACCGATCTGGGTGGCGCTGACTGGCGACAGCTGCATCCAGGTGTCCAGCGCGCGCTTGGACAGATCGGCGAAGGCGGCGTCGACCGCCGCGTCACCGGCCTGCTGGCTGGCGGCCGGGGTGGAAGCATTGGTCGGGGCGTCGGCCGGCTGGCAACCGGCCAGCGCGGCGACCAGGGCGAGGGCAAGAAGATGCGGGCGCATCGGCATTCCTGTACGGGGTCAAACCCTGAGCATAGGGCCCCGTCGCTGCTTTGTCCCCGTGCCATAGGATTACCATGGGCGGATTCAAGGACCCTCCAAAGGAGCGCAGGACATGGAATACCAAGGAAGCTGTCATTGCGGCAGGATCGCATTCACCGTACAGGCCGAGGCGCCGATCAGCGACGTCATCGACTGCAACTGTTCGATGTGCCGGCGTCGCGGCAGCCTGCTGTGGTTCGCCCCGCGTGCGGCGTTCCAGCTGGCCACCGATCCGGCTGACGTGGCCACCTACCACTTCAACAAGGCCCACATCGACCACCACCACTGCCGCCAGTGTGGTATCGCTCCCTACAGCGAAGCGGTCGACCCTCGCACCGGCACACCGATGGTGGCGGTGAACGTGCGCTGCGTGCCGCAGGTGGATCTGGCTGGCCTTTCGGTGACCTCCTACGACGGAGCGGCACTGTGAGGCCGGTGCGAGCGTGGACGCGCAGGGCGGCACTGCCGGTACTGCTGCTGGCGCTGGGCGCCTGCGCCAAGCAGGGCGACATGGTGGGGGATGCGGGCGCCACGGCCGCGGAGGCGGCCATCGCTTCGCCGGAAGGCGCCTTCCTGGCCTACGAACATGACGTGCAGGTGCAGCTGGAAGCGGCGCAGATCGCACCGCGCATCCAGCAGATCGCTCAGGCCTGCCAGAGCGCGAAGTTCGGTGACTGTGCAGTGTTGCAGGTCGAGCAGCACGGCGGCGAGCAGCCCAGCGGTGAAGTGAAGGTGCGCATCGCCCCGAAGGGCACCGAGCCGCTGATCACGATGGCTGGTGAAGGCGGCAAGCTGCAGTCCCGCAATACGCGCGCCGAGGATCTCGCGCAGGCGGTGGCCGACACGGCATTGACCAAGGCGCGGCTTGAAAAGGAGCACGCCCGCCTGCTGTCCTACCAGGACCGCAAGGACCTGAAGGTCGAAGACCTGATGGCGATCACCACGCGCCTGTCGGAGATCGAGGCGGGTGTCGAGCAGGCCAACAAGGACGCCGCGCAGCAGCGTCGGCGCATCGATACCCAGCTGGTGGCGATCCACTTCGACACCACCTCTGGCCAGCGCAGCCGCAGCGAGATCGGCGAGGCGCTGAGCGAGTCGGGCAGCATCCTCAGCACCAGCATTGCGTTCCTGATCCGCGCTGCTGCCGCGCTGCTGCCGGTGGCGGTGCTGGCCTTGATCGGGGCCTGGGGTGTGCGGGCATGGTGGCGTCGCCGCCGTCGCAAGCTACCGCCCAACCCCTGAGGTGAAGGCCGATGCCGGCCGTCAGCCGGCATCAGCCCTCGTCGGTCTCGTACTCGACGAACACATCGAGCTCCAGCGCCAGTTCCTGCACCGCATCGCGCACCTTCTGCGCGGTGCTTTCATTGCCGACTTCCACTTCCAGTTCGTGGATGCCCGGACCGATGTCATCGGACAGCCCGGCCGAACTGGAATCGTCGTCGTCCATGTGCGGCATCAGGTCGTCGGTTTCTTCAACATGTTCGATGCCGTCCAGGCCGAGCAGCAGGTCGCTGATGGCGCGGGCGTCGTCTTCGGTTCCGGTGATGCGCAGTCGCAGCATGGCCATGGCATAGGTACGTTGTGGGTTCGCCAGCAGCCTAGCCAGCGTGAGGCAAAGAACGGGTGAGGGCGCAGTCAGGCGTGCGTTGCCGGCCGCCCGAGCAGGCTGTCCGGCAATGCCGGGATCGGCGTGCGCTCGTCCTGCGCCTGTTCCAGCAACCAGTCGATGAACAGGCGCGCGGCCGGGCTCGGCGGTTGCCCTTCTGCGTGCACCACGTGATAGGCATAGCGCGCCTTCAATGCCGGGCCGGGCAGGCGTACCACCTCGTAGCGCTGCAGGTAGGGCTGGGCGATGTGGGTGCGCGCCAGCACCGCGCCCATGCCATACACCGCTGCACGCATCGCGTCGGTGCTGTCGGCGAAGGTGTGCATCGGCGGCATCGGCGACGGCGGGCGCGCGCCGGCGTGGCGGAACCAGTCGCGCCAGCCCTGCGGCGACAGGTCGGTCAGCAGCGGCAGCTCGGCGATACGCGCCGGATCGACCAGCGTTTCGACCCCGGCCAGTGCCGGTGAGGCCACCGGGAACAGATAGTCATCCATCAGGTGCTGCGCACGCAGGCCCGGCCATTGGCCCAGCCCGTAGCGGATGCCGACTTCCGGTCCGTTGTCGTCGTAGCGATCCAGCCCGCTGCCGGTGTGCAGCTCGATGCGGATGTGTGGATAGGCCTGGGTGAAGCGTGGCAGTCGCGGCAGCAGCCAGCAGTACGAGAGCGAGCGCAGCGTGGTGATCCGCAGCGGCACGCTGTCGGCATCCGGTTGCAGGTGATGGGCCACCGCCGCGACATCGGTGAAGGCGGCGCTGGCGGCGTCGGCCAGCTGCCGGCCCTCGGCGGTCAGGCGCACGCCGCGGGCGTGGCGCAGGAACAGGCGAACTTCAAGTACTTCTTCCAGGCGGCGCACGTGGTGACTGACCGCGCTGGCGGTCAGGTGCAGCTCCTGCGCGGCCTGGGCGAAATTCTGGTGGCGTGCGGCGACCGCGAACACGGCCAGTGCGGGGAGCAGGGAAGGACGGAGCAGCATGTCGAGCCTCAAGCCATATTTGTGGCTGACAGCGATACTACGCGCTTGTGCGGCGGGCGTCTGCGCCTGATCCTGTCTGCCTTGGCGAGGAATAGACGATGGACGGAGGCAGGACATGAATGCGATCCCACAGGCGGCCGAGCGCGACTGGCGCACGCCGCTGGAATTGACCCTGCTGGGCGCCATCTGGGGCTGCTCGTTCCTGTTCATGCGGGTGGCGGTGCCGTCGTTCGGCCCATTCGCGCTGGTCGAGGTACGGCTGGTGCTGGGGGCGCTGGTGCTGCTGCCGTTCCTGTGGCGCGCCCGCGCGCAGTTCCCGCCGCGCCGCTGGCTGTGGTTGGCACCGATCGGCCTGATCAACTCAGCGCTGCCGTTCGTGCTGTTTGCCTACGCCGCCGAGCAGGCGCCGGCCGCGATCGGTGCGATCTGCAATGCGATGACGGTGCTGTTCGCCGCGCTGATCGCGTTCCTGTTCTTCGGCGAGAAGATCGGCATGCGTCGTGCCGGGGCGCTGCTGGTCGGCTTCGCCGGCGTGGTGGTGCTGGCCACGGCCAAGGTCTCCGGCCTGAGCATCGGCACCGCAGTGCTGGCCGGTGCGGCGGCATCGCTGCTGTACGGCCTGGGCGTGAACCTGGTGAAGCGGCACATGACCGGGTTGCCGTCGGCCGCCGCCGCGGCGGCAACGCTGTCGTGCGCCTCGCTGTGGATGCTGCCGATGGCGGTCAGCCACTGGCCGCAGGCGGCGATTCCGTTGAAGGCCTGGGGCGCGGCGATCGCATTGGGCGTGGCCTGTACCGGGCTGGCGTTCCTGATGTTCTATCGCCTGATCGGTCGTATCGGCCCGTCGCGGGCGTCGACGGTGACCTACCTGATTCCGTTGTTCGGTGCGGCGTTTGCGTGGTTGTTCCTGGATGAGCCGGTGACGCTGCAGATGCTGATTGCCGGTGCGTTGATTCTGGGTAGCGTGGCGGTGAGTCAGAAGGGCTGAGACGTTTTTGCACGTGGCACGTGCTGAAGGAGCTTCACTGTTCATGGGCGTTACTTTTCTTTGTACGCAAAGAAAAGTAACCAAAAGAAACGTTCCGCCGGCCGCGAGCCGGTGCTGCGCACCGGTACCCTGCGCTCCTCGGCCCGTCGAGGGACGGCGCGGGAACTCGCTGCGCTCAAACACCCGCGCCTCTTCGCCCTCGCCGGACCTGCGGTGCTCGGCTCGCTCAAGGCGGACTGGAAGGTCAAGATCAACAGCAAGAGCATCCACGCATGGCGTGGATCTACTGGGTGCAGCTGTGGCCTTTGAACTGGGTCCGCCTTGAGCGAGCCGAGCATCGCAGGGGAATCAGGGGCGAAGAGGTGCCGATGTCTGAGCGCAGCGAGTTCGGCACCGTCCCCTGATTCACCGAGAAGCGGAGGGTACCGGTGCGCAGCACCGGCTCGCGGCCGGCGGAACGTTTCTTTTGGTTACTTTTCTTTGCGTACAAAGAAAAGTAACGCCCATGAACAGTGAAGCACCTTCAGCACGCGCCACGTGCAGGAAGCCAGGCTCCTACCGCACCGGCACCGGAATATTGCAAAGGTCGATATGCCCCGCCGGGCGCTTGTAGAAATCATCCACGCGGTTGCGCCGCGCCTCCACCGTATCGGCGAAGGTCTTCGAGTCGGTACGCAGTACCTGGATCGGTGTGCGCTCGGCCGCCGGCACGTCGCTGGCACGGCGGATCGACACGATCGGCGTGCGCAGCTTCGGGTCGGTGTAGAAGCCCATCGGCGCCGGTCCGCGCGGGGTCGCGCTGAGCAGTTCCATGCCCTTCAGCACGCGGCCGACCAGGGTGATGTTGCGGTCCAGCTGACGCGGTGACTGGCCGGTCACCACGTAGAGTTCGGCTCCGATGCTGCTGTCCTCTTCGTTGCTGCGGCCGGCGCCCAGCATGCCGTAGCAATGTGCCAGCCAGGCCTTGCCGGCCTGCGGGTCCTGGCCGACCGGGAAGCCGTCGACGAAACCGGTCTGCGCGGCCCAGCCATCGCGGTCCGGCAGCACGCTGACCTTCAGGCCAGCGCTGGCGCGCTCGAATTCAGCCGGCAGCTTGCGCGCGGCGCTGCCGAACGGCCTGGCCTTGGCTGCGTCATCGGCGTCGGCATCGCCGAACTGCACCACGAAGTTGTCCTGCGAGCGGTAGATGCTGGTGCCGTCCCAGAAGTGCTCGTGGGCGAAGGTCTGGATGTTGGCGACATGGCGCGGGGCGAACTGCGGCGCCAGCTCGATGATCACGCGCCCGGCCGGCAGGTCCATGTACAGCAGGTTGGCCGGGTCCGGCGTGCGCCAGTCGCTGGCCGGCGAGGCGTCCAAGATCTGCTGCGGGCTGCGGTAAGGCGTGGCCGCGCTGGCCATGGCGGGCAGCAGGCAGGCGAGGGCGAGGGCGGTCAGGGCAAGGCGACGGCGGTGCGGCATGGGAACCCCGGAACATGAACGAGGCTTCGATTCTGCGCGAGCAATTCGGTCACGCCAACCGGCAGAGTGACTAACGACACATTCGCTATACCGAACTTCGCACTACTGTGGACTTCAACGTAGTGGAGGACCGGCCATGTCCGAGGACGATGTCCACCTGAAGAAGTTCCAGAAGGAGCTCAGTGCCGGAACGGTGTCGCTGGCCCTGCTGGCGGTGCTGGCCCGGGCCGGGGAGCCGCTGTACGGCTACCTCATTGCCAAGGAGCTGGAGCGGGTGGGCGAGGGCGTGCTGAGCGGCAAGCAGAGCGCGCTGTACCCGGTGCTGCGCAACCTGGAGGGCGCCGGGCTGCTGGAAAGCCATGTGGAGCCATCCAGCAGTGGTCCGCCCCGGCGCTACTACCGCATCAATGAACGTGGCCGCGAGGTGCTGGCGCATTGGCGCCAAGCCTGGCAGGCCACCCGTGATTCCGTCGATTCCGTGTTGGAGGGGGTACCGCAATGAACGACCCGAGCCTGGCAGGCCGCGCCCTGCCGACCACCATTCCGCAGTACCTGGCGCAGCTGCGCGCTGCGCTGGAAGGTGCCGATCCGGCGATGGTGCAGGACGCGTTGTACGACGCCGAGGAATACCTGCGCTCGGAGCTGGCGGCGCAGCCCGGCCGCAGCGAAGCCGAGGTGATCGCCGACGTGGCCGGCAGCTATGGCGCCCCGGACGAAGTGGCCGAGATCTACCGCGAGACCGAAGTGACGGTGAACCGCGCGCTGCGCACGCCGCGTGCGGATACCGCGCCGGTGCTGCGTGCAGCGGCCGAAGCCAGTGGCGTCGAGCCGGCCTCACCGCCGCAGGCGCCGGTGCAGCGTTCGCTGCTGGCGCGCTTCTTCGGCGTGGTGACCGATCCGCACACCTACGGTGCGCTGTTCTACATGCTGCTGTCGCTGGCCACCGGCATCTTCTTCTTCACCTGGGTGGTGACCGGCCTGTCATTGTCGCTGGGCCTGCTGATCCTGATCATCGGCATTCCGCTGACCGTGCTGTTCTTCGGCTCGGTGCGCGGGCTGGCGCTGCTGGAAGGACGGCTGGTGGAAGCGCTGCTGGGCGAGCGCATGCCGCGCCGCCCGCGTTACACCGACCGCAGCCGCACCTGGCTGCAGCGCATCGGCGACATGTTCACCGATGGCCGCACCTGGCTGACCCTGCTGTACTTCGTGCTGATGCTGCCGCTGGGCGTGGTCTACTTCACCATCGCGGTGACGTTGCTGTCGCTGTCACTGGGGTTCATCTGGGCACCGGTGGCCGCACTGTTCAGCGGTGACATTCCGGGCGTGTACGTCGACGGCGTGAACGTGTTACCGATGGCCGCCTCGCCGCTGGTGGGCATCGTGATCGCAGCTGTGGGCGTGCTGCTGCTGCTGTTGACGATGCACCTGGCACGGGGCATCGGCAAGCTGCACGGGCTGATTGCCAAGAACCTGCTGGTGCGGTTGTAACAGGCCAGGGGTCGGATCCCTGTTCGCAGAACAGGGCTCTGACCCCGGGTCCCATCATGCTGGGTCAGAGCCCTCTCCGTTGGAAAGGGATCCGACCCCACGGCGGGGAGTTACCCCGCCTTTCGCCGCAACGGAGTAACGTTGCTCTTCTTCTTCGTGGCCTTCGCCGCCGGTGCCTCGGCATGGGCAGCGAAGAAGTCGCGCACCTTCGGATACACCACCTCGCGCCAGCGACGGCCGCTGAAGATGCCGTAGTGGCCGGCGCCTTCGACGATGAAATGCTCGCGGCGGTCAGTAGCAATGCCGGTGCACAGCGCCTGCGCTGCTTCGGTCTGGCCAAGGCCGGCGATATCGTCCAGTTCGCCCTCGATGCTCAGCAGCGCGGTATCGCGGATCGCCGACGGGTCGACCTTCTCGCCGTTGACCACCCACTCGCCACGCGGCAGCAGGAAGTCCTGGAACACCACGCGGATGGTATCCAGGTAGTACTTGGCCGGCATGTCCAGCACCGCGTTGTACTCGTCGTAGAAGCGACGGTGCGCGTCGGCGTCTTCCAGGTCGCCCTTGACAAGGTCGGTGTAGAAATCCCAGTGCGAACTGAAGTGGCGGCTGGGGTTCATCGACAGGAAGCCGGCGTGCTGCAGGAAGCCCGGATACACGCGGCGGCCGGCGCCGGGATAGCTGGCCGGCACGGTGTGGATGACGTTGTTCTCGAACCACGAAAGCGGGTTCTGCGTGGCCAGGTTGTTCACCGCGGTCGGGCTGCAGCGCGCATCGATCGGGCCGCCCATCATCACCAGGGTGCGCGGTGTCGGCTCGCCACGGCTGGCCATCAGTGAAACCGCGGCCAGCACCGGTACCGTCGGCTGGCACACGCTGACCACGTGCAGGCGTTCTACGCCCAGATGGCGGATGAACTCCTGGATGTAGGCGATGTAGTCGTCCAGGCCGAACTCGCCTTCGTTGGCCGGCACCATGCGCGCGTCCACCCAGTCGGTGACGTACACACGGTGGTCGCGCAGCAGCGTGCGCACCGTATCGCGCAGCAGCGTGGCGTGGTGCCCGGACAGCGGTGCCACCACCAGCACGAACGGCTGGTTGAGCATGGTGTGCAGCTGGTCGGCCTCATTGCTGTGGCGCTTGAAGCGCAGCAGCTTGCAGAACGGCTTGCTCACTTCCTCGTGCACGACGATCGGCACGCGCTCGCCGTCGACCTCGATTTCGTTGATGCCCCACTCGGGCTTCTCGTAATCCTTGCCGATGCGATGGAACAGCTCATTGACCGCCGCCAGGCGATCGGCGCCGGGCATCTGCGACCACCAGTGGCCCGGGTTGGCGAAGAATTTGGCGTTGGCCTGGGCCTGGTGCACCCAGGGGGCGAGCAGGTTGCGGGTCAGTTCGTGCAGTTGATAGAGCATGACGACCGAATATGTATGGTCATATGTTGCCGCGCAGCATATCCCATCCGGGTGTCCCGCAGGTTAAGTTGGCTGAAAATAATGAATCCGGATTCACATCCGTTCCAGCGCGGCGGCATCGCCTGCCAGGGCGGGGCCGAGCCAGCAGTGCGACCCTACCGGCTGCAGGCCGTGCCGGGCCAGCGTCCGCCGATACCAGCGTGCTGGGCGGGCCTGGAAGCCGTCGTGGTCGCCTTCGAACGCGTCCTCGGCGGCGAAGGTCTCCAGGAAGGCCACACCGCCGGTCAGCTCGGTCACGCCGGCCAGGCCGGCGCGCAGCTCGCGGTCGGGCACGTAGTGCATCACGTCCGAACACACCAGCAGGTCGACCGGCGCGCAGGGCCGCAGCCAGGCGAAATCGCCGAAGCTGGCCAAGTGCAGGTTGCGGGTGCGGCCATAGCGGCGCACAGCGTACTCGCTGCTGTCGAAGCCCAGGTATTCGACCTTCGGACGCAGCTTCAGCAGCGGTGCGCGCCAGGCGCCTTCGCCGCAGCCGATGTCCAGCACACTGCGGATCGGTCGTTCCAGGTAGTACTCGGCACTGGCCACGGCCAACGCGACCTTGCGCGCCAGGCGGGCGCTGCCGCCGATGTCGGCGCGGCGGTACCAGCGTTGGAAGTAGGCGGCGTCGTAGGTCTTGTCCATGGGGCGGTGCGCGATCGGGGAAAACGGCGCCTATCGTACGGTGTTGCGCCCCCGGGTGTGGTGGACCCGCAGTAGAGCCACGCCATGCATGGCTGTCCTGATGCGGCGATTGGACGCGGCAGCCACCCATGAGGTGGCTCTACTGCGACAATAGGCGCCCATCTACGCCAGCCGCCGGAGCGAGCGCATGCAGAGCTACTACTGGGTCAAGACCTTCCACATCGTGTTCGTGGTGGCGTGGATGGCCACGGTGTTCTACCTGCCGCGCATCCTGGTCAACCTGGCCGAGACCGCAGGCCAGCCGGCGGTGACCGAGCGCCTGCAGCTGATGGGCCTGCGCCTGTACCGTTTCGGCCACTCGATGTTCGGCCTGGCCTTTGTGCTGGGCCTGGTGCTGTGGCTGGGCTACAAGGTCATCCCGGATTTCCCGACCATGGTCGCGCCCGGTGGCGCTGGCTGGCTGCACGCCAAGCTGGGCCTGGTGGTGGTGCTGCTGGTGTATTTCAGCTGGATCGGCCGTCTGTTGAAGGGCGTGGCCAAGGGCAGGGCGCTGCCCTCGTCGCGCGCGCTGCGCTGGATCAACGAGATTCCGCTGCTGGCGTTCATTCCGATCGTGTGGCTGGTGCTGGCCAAGCCGTTCTGAACGGGGCGCGCAGCGCATCGCACAGATGCATCCACGCATGGCGTGGATCTACTGGGTGCAGCTGTGGCTTTTGATGTTCAGGTCCGCCATGAGCGAGCCGAGCATCGCAGGTGAAACAGGGGCGAAGAGGCGCCGATGTCTGAGCGCAGCGAGTTCGACGCCGTCCCCTGATTCACCGAGAAGCGCAGGGAACCGGTGCATAGCACCGGCTCGCGTTCGGCGGCGTGTTCTTTGGTTACTTTCTTGCACGAGCAAGAAAGTAACAAGCCGATGAATCAGGCCGCTTCGTACGTGCCGTAGCTGCGCAGGCGGGTGTAGCGCTGCTCCAGCAGCTGTTCGGTGGACAGCTTGTCCAGCGCGTCCAGTTCGTTCAGCAGCACGGCCTTCAGGCGCTTGGCCATCTGGGTCGGATTGCGGTGGGCGCCGCCGGTGGGCTCGCGCACGACCTTGTCGACCAGGCCCAGGCTCTTCAGGCGCGGCGCGGTCAGGCCCAGCTGCTCGGCGGCTTCCTTGGCCTTGCCGGCGTCCTTCCACAGGATCGAGGCGCAGCCTTCCGGGGTGATGGTCGAGTACACCGCGTATTCCAGCATCACGGTGCGGTCGCCCACGCCCAGCGCCAGCGCGCCGCCGGAGCCGCCTTCACCGATCACGGTGCAGATGATCGGCACCTTCAGCTCGGCCATCTCGATCAGGTTGCGCGCGATCGCTTCGGACTGGCCGCGCGATTCGGCGTCGATACCCGGCCAGGCACCGGCGGTGTCGATCAGGGTCAGCACCGGCAGGCCGAAGCGCTCGGCCATCTTCATCAGGCGCAGCGCCTTGCGGTAGCCCTCCGGCTTGGGCATGCCGAAGTTGCGCTTGATCTTTTCCTTGGTGTCGCGACCCTTCTGGTGGCCGATCACCATTACCGCGCGGCCATTGATGCGGGCCAGGCCGCCCATGATCGCCTTGTCGTCGGCGAAGGCGCGGTCACCGGCCAGCTCCTGGAACTCATCGAACATGACGCGGATGTAGTCGGCGGTGTACGGACGCGACGGGTGCCGGGCCAGCTGCAGCACCTGCCACGAGGTCAGGTTGCGGAAGATCTGCGCGGTGCGCATGCGCAGCTTGTCCTGCAGCGCGTGCACTTCCGCCTCGACATTGACCGCCGGCCCGGCACTGGCGTTGCGCAGTTCCTGGATCTTGGCTTCCAGGTCGGCGATGGGTTGCTCGAAGTCGAGGTAGTTCGGATTCATCGGAAGCCGTCGTGTAAAGAAGGGGGCAATTCTAGCCGAATGCGTGCAAACCACCCGTACGCCTTCGTCTGGAAGGCGACGGTAGCGCAGCCGGGCAGGCGGCGCCAGTCAGCTCAGGGCACCACCAGGGCACTGCGGCCCATCAACTGGCTGCGCTGGGAAACGAAGTCGTTGTAGGCCTCGTTGGCCTCCCGGCCCAGGCCGCTGCCCAGGGTGGCAGTGGCCGAGGTGAAGGTCATCTGCGCAGCGAAGTCCTGCTTGCGCAGGGCCTTCTGTTCATCGGCGGTGGTGGCCTTCAGCCATCGCGCGTAGACCTCGCGAAGCGGCGCGGCATGCGCCTCGAAGGCCGGTGCCAGCGCCGGCAGGCTGGCCGGTGCCGGTTCAAGGCTGTATGCCGGGGCCACGTAGCCGGCCGGCTGTTCGCGCTTGAACGCGCCCGGCTCGCCCATGCCTTCCTCGACGTAGGCGATGAAATCCGGTGCCGTGAACACCTTGGCGACGATCTGGCCACCACTGGAATCGACGTGGGCGACCACCTTTTCCTTCGGGAACGGTTCGCGCACGCCGTAGGTCCAGGTCTTGTCGATGAACAGGTCGTGGTGCTTCTCGAAGGGGCCCTCGAAGTCGACGCCGCCCAGCTCGATGCCGGCCTTGCCGGTGCCGAAATTCTTCAGCTTGCTCTCGTCGGTGACGTAGACCTCGCGTGCGATCACGTATTCGCTCAGGGTCGGGTTGATCAGGCCGCCACGACCGTCGACGTAGACGATGAAGCGCACGTCGCCGAGCGTGTCGGTATGCAGGCGATGCTCGCCAACGGCCAGCGAGACCGGGCGCGAGCCGTGCGCGGCCACCGGCAGGTCCTGGCCGTCGATGCTCAGCGCCAGCGGCGTGTCGGTCGGGTTGTCGATCTGGAACTCGATCTTCGACGGCGAGCAGGCGGCCAGCGCCAGTGCGGCAACGAACGGGAACAGCAGGGTCTTCATTGGCGATCGTCCTTGATGTCTGGAACGGGAAAACTGGAACACGAAGCAGCCAGCCTCAGCTGGCCCACGGCGGGCTGTAGCGCACCTTCAGCGTACGTACGGCGGGGTCGGCGCGCAGCGCCTCCATCAGCTTGGAATCGATGCGCACTGCGCTCTGCCCGGAGACATCCAGCATGCCGGCGACACCGCCGTGCGGGCCCTTCAGCAGCAGGTCCAGGCGCAGCGGCGTGCGCCCCGGGCGATGGCGGTCGAGCAGGGCATTGATGCGCTCCCAGACCGGGCGCTGCTGGCGCAGGTCCAGGCGCAACGACAGCCGCGTGGCGTAGTTGGCGCAGACTTCGTCGAAGTCCCAGCACTGGCGGATGCGCAGTGCGTAGCCGCCGTTGAATTCGTCCTCGCGCAGGCCGCCCTTGACCACCAGGATGCGGTCCTTGGTCATCAGGTGGCCGAACTCGGCCATCGCATCGGAGAACGCGCTGCACTCCACGCGGCCGCGACCGTCCTCCAGCTGGATGAAGATCTGGCTCTCACCCTTGCGGCGCACGCCGACCACCTGGCCGGCCAGCACGGTCTGCACTTCCGGGCGCCAGCGCTTCTCGCCGCCGCCGCCGCCGCTGTTGGCGCTCCAGATCTTCTCCACCGAACCCAGGTCGTTGCCGACCAGGTCGCGCACATCGTCGCGCCAGGGATCGAACGGGTGGCCGCTGAGGTAGAAGCCCAGCGTGTCGCGCTCGCCGTTGAGGCGCTGCAGCAGCGGCCATTCTTCGGCTTCGGGCAGGTCCAGCTGGATCGACACGGTGCTCGGATCAGGCCCGCCAAACAGCGAATTCTGCCCGGACGCACGCTCGCGTGCCATCTGGTCGGTGGCCTTGATCACTTCCGGCAGCTGCAGCATCAGCGAGGCACGGTTGCGGCCGAGCTCATCGAGCGCGCCACAGTTGATCATCGCTTCCAGCGTGCGCCGGTTGAGCTTGGCCGAGCCGACGCGGGTGCAGAAGTCCAGCAGATCCTTGAACGGTCCGCCCTTCAGTCGTTCCTCGACCACCGCTTCGCAGGCGCCCTGGCCGACGCCCTTGATCGCGCCCAGGCCGTACTGGATCGTGTCCGGTGTGACCGCTTCGAACATGAAGGCCGACTGGTTCACCTTCGGCGGCAGCACGGTCAGGCCGAGGTTGCGCACCTCGTCGAGGAAGCCGACCACCTTGTCGGTGTTGTCCAGGTCCGAAGACAGCGTGGCCGCCATGAACTCGGCCGGGTAATGGCGCTTCAGCCAGGCGGTCTGGTAGCTGACCAGTGCGTATGCAGCGGCGTGCGACTTGTTGAAGCCATAGCCGGCGAACTTCTCCATCAGGTCGAAGATTTCGTCGGCCTTGGGGCCGTCGACGCCGCCCTTGGCTGCGCCTTCGCGGAAGATCTCGCGGTGCTTGGCCATTTCCGCCGGCACCTTCTTGCCCATCGCGCGTCGCAGCAGGTCAGCGCCGCCCAGCGAGTAGCCGCCGACGATCTGCGCCATCTGCATCACCTGCTCCTGGTACACCATGATGCCGTAGGTGTCCTTCAGGATCGCTTCGGTGCGCGGATCGGGATAGATGATTTCTTCCTGGCCGTGCTTGCGCGCGTTGAAGGAGGGAATCAGGTCCATCGGGCCGGGGCGATACAGCGACACCAGCGCGATCAGGTCTTCGAAGCGGTCGGGGCGCGCGTCCTTCAGCAGGCGGCGCATGCCCGAGGATTCGAACTGGAACACCGCGCCGGTGTTGCCGTTGGCGAAGATGTCCTTGTAGGTGGGCGCATCGTCGAGCGGGATCGCGGCAATGTCGACCGGCGGAATGCCCGCGCGTTCGTGGCGCTTGTTGATCGCCTTCACCGCCCAGTCGATGATGGTCAGCGTGCGCAGGCCGAGGAAGTCGAACTTCACCAGGCCCACTTCTTCCACGTCGTTCTTGTCGAACTGGGTGACCGGGTTCTTGCCGAGCCCATTTTCGTCGTGTTCTGCGTACAGCGGGCAGAACTCGCTCAGCGGCTCGGGCCCGATCACCACGCCACCGGCGTGCTTGCCGGCGTTGCGGGTCAGGTCTTCCAGCTGCAGCGCCAGGTCGATCAGGTCGCGGACATCGTCCTCGGTCTCGTAGCGCTGGATCAGTTCCGGCGAGGCCATTTCCGAGCTCGGGCCTTCCTTGCCCTTGCCCAGCGCATCCTTCAGGTGGATGCCCAGGATGTTGGGGATCAGCTTGGAAACACCATCCACCAGGCCGTACGGGAACCCGAGCACGCGGCCGGAGTCGCGCACCACCGCCTTGGCGGCCATGGTGCCGTAGGTGATGATCTGGCTGACGCGCTCGCGCCCGTATTTGCGCGCGACGTAGTCGATCACTTCGTCGCGGCGATCCATGCAGAAGTCGATGTCGAAGTCGGGCATCGACACGCGTTCGGGATTGAGGAATCGCTCGAACAGCAGGTTGTACGGCAGCGGGTCCAAGTCGGTGATCTTCAGCGCCCACGCCACCAGCGAACCGGCACCCGAACCACGGCCGGGACCGATCGGAATGCCCTGGTTCTTGCCCCACTGGATGAAGTCGGCCACGATCAGGAAGTAGCCAGGGAAGCCCATCTTGATGATGGTGTTGAGCTCGAACTCCAGGCGCTCGAAGTACTCCTCACGGGTCTTGCCCGGCGCCAGCGGATTCTTCTCCAAGCGCTCTTCCAGGCCGTCCCGCGACATCTTCTGGATCCAGGTGTCCAAGGTCTCGTCGTCGGGCACCGGGTAGTTGGGCAGGAAGTAGGTGCCCAGCCGCATCTCGATGTTGCAGCGCTCGGCCAGCGCCAGCGTGTTGTCGATCGCATCGGGGATGTCGGCGAACAGCGCGCACATCTCCTCGGCCGACTTCAGGTACTGCTGGTCGCTGTACTCGCGCGGACGCTTGGGATCGTCCAGCACGCGGCCGGTGGAAATGCACACGCGCGCTTCGTGCGCGCTGAAATCCGACGGCGACAGGAAGCGCACGTCATTGCTGGCGACCACCGGCAGGCCGCGCTGGCCAGCGGCCATCAGCGCGAACTGGTTGAAGGTTTCCTCGCCCTCGCGGCCGGTACGGGTCAGCTCCAGGTGCAGGCCATCGCCGAACACGCGCTGCCAGTCGGCCAGCTGCTGCTCGGCCAGTTCATGCTTGCCGTCCAGTGCCAGGCGCCCGGCCAGGCTCTGCCGTCCGGCCAGCGCGAACAGGTTGGCGTTGCCGGCCTTCAGCCAGTCCGGGTGGATGGCCACACCGCCTTCCGGGCGATGGCCTTCCATCCAGGCGCGGGTCAGCAACCGCGACAGGCTCAGGTAGCCCTCGCGGTCGCGGCACAGCAGGGTCATCCGCCACGGGTCCTGGCCTTCCTCGGCGATCAGCACGTCGGCACCGGCGATCGGCTTGATGCCCACGCCTTCGGCGGCCTTGTAGAACTTGACCAGGGCGAACAGGTTGTTGAGATCGGTCACCGCCAGCGCGGGCAGGCCGAGCTCCACCGAGCGCGACAGCAGGTTGGCCTGCTTGGCCTTCTTCGGGTCCGCCTGGTCCGGCTTGGCCGGCACGCGGATGGTCGAGTCCGCCAGCGAGAACTCGGTGTGGACGTGGAGATGTACGAAGCGGGAGTTGGACATGCCGGACCAGGTTGGAGCGCGCGGGCCCCGGGTGCTGACGGAGGTTCGTCGCCGGGGTCGGGAAGCGCTGGAATGCCCGGTCAGGGTAGCGAGGGCAGGGGGTTGCCACAAGGCTTGACAGGGGCACGGCGTGGCGCCGGATTCAGGCGTGCGGGAGGCCGCCTTCTGTAGCGCCGAGCCCATGCTCGGCTGTCCACAGCTGCCGAGCATGGGCTCGGCGCTACAACGCCAGCAGGCTCAGGCGATGGCCGCGACAGCTGGCGCTTCCAGGCACTCGCGCACCGGGGCGAAGCTGCGCCGGTGCTCCACGCAGGGGCCGTGCTCGCGCAGGGCGGCCAGGTGGGCCGGAGTGCCATAGCCCTTGTGCTGCTCGAACCCATACTGGGGGTGGCGGGCGTGCACGTCCTGCATGTAGCGATCGCGCGAGACCTTGGCCAGGATCGAGGCGGCCATGATCGCGCGGTCGATGCCATCGCCGCCGACCAGCGCCTGCGCCGGCAGTACCAGGCCCTTGGGCACCACGTTGCCGTCGATGCGGGCGAAGCCGGCCACGTGGGCGACCGCTGCAACGACGTCACGCATGCCCTGCAGGGTGGCCTGGTAGATGTTCAGGCGGTCGATGGTGTCCACGTCCACCAGCACCACATGCCAGGCCAGGGCGCGCTCGACGATGCGGTCATGCAGCTGCGCGCGGCGGGCAGCGGTCAACTGCTTGGAATCATCCAGGCCGTTGATCCGTGGCCGTGACGGATCGAATACCACCGCCGCCACCGCCACCGGCCCGGCCAGCGGGCCACGCCCGGCCTCGTCGACACCGGCGACCAGGCGCTCCGGCTCGACCACTGCCGTACCGTCGAACAGGGCCAGGCTTGCTGCTGCGGCGTGGCGGCGGCTCATGCCTGCGCCTGGTCGCGCATCAGCAGCTCGCCGACGGCATCGGCGGCACGCGCCGAGGCGTTGCGTCGCAGTCGCTCGTGCAGTCGCACATAAGTGTCCTGCAGGTCGATCACCCGCTGCGGGTGGTCGAACCACTGCTGGATGGCCGCGGCCAGCCTGTCCGGCGTGCAGTCGTGCTGCATCAGCTCCGGTGCCAGGTCCTGGCCGGCCAGGATGTTGGGCAGGGCGAAGCGGTCGACCTTGATCAGGCCAAGCGCCTTGACCAGTCGATAGGTCAGTTCGTTGACGCGGTAACCGACCACCATCGGCCGCTTCACCAGCATGGCTTCCAGGGTCGCGGTGCCGGAGGCCAGCACCACCACGTCGGCGGCGATCATCGCGTTGCGCGCCTGGCCGTCAAGCACGTGCGAGTAGGCCACCGGCAGCGCCGAGCGCGACAGCTGTTCTTCGATCAGCTGCCTGCAGGCCGGGTTGGCGGCAGGCACCACCACATGCAGGCCCGGAATGCGTTCGGAGACCTGCCAGGCGGCTTCGAAGAACGGCTCTCCCAGGCGCGAGATCTCGCCGAGGCGGCTGCCCGGCAACACCGCCAGCACCTTGGCCGAGGCCGGCAGGCCGAGCGCGGCGCGTGCTTCCTCGCGGTTGCCTTGCAGCGGAATGTCATCGGCCATCGGGTGGCCGACGAAGCGCGCGTCGATGCCGTGCCGGGCATAGATCGGCGGCTCCATCGGGAACAGGCACAGCACCAGGTCGGCGCTGCTGCCGATTTTCTCGGCGCGCTTTTCGCGCCAGGCCCAGACCGACGGGCTGACGTAATGCACGGTGCGCACGCCACGCTGCTTCAGCCAGCGCTCGATGCCCAGGTTGAAGTCGGGGGCGTCGATGCCGATGAACACGTCCGGCTGCCAGTCCAGCGCACGCTGGCGGAACGCCGAGCGCAGCTTGAGCAGGCGCGGCAGGTGGCGCAGCACTTCGGTCAGGCCCATCACCGCCAGCTCGCTGGCATCGTGCCAGGTCTGGCAGCCGGCGCTGCGCATTGCATCGCCGCCGATACCGGCGAACTCGGCATTCGGGAAGCGTGCCTTCAGTTCACGCACCAGGCCCGCACCGAGCAGGTCGCCGGAGGCTTCGCCGGCAACCAGCGCGATCCGCAACGGGCGCTCGCTGAGCACCCGCTGCGCGGGAACGCTGCCGGCCATCGAGGCCAGCGGGATCACCGCGGCGCCGGCCGGCGCCTGGCCGGTCGAGCTGCTCATCGCAGCAGGGGCCTCTCGGCGTGCTCGATGAAGTCCAGCATCGCCTTCACGTCGTCGCTGTCACGCGCCTGTTCGGTCAGCTGCACCTTGGCCTCTGCCAGCGGCAGGCCCGCGACGTACAGCGTGCGGTACGCACGCTTGATGGCCGAAATGCGGTCAGCGTCAAAGCCGCGCCGCTTCAGGCCTTCGCTGTTGATGCCACGCGGGCGTCCCAGCGAATCGGTGCCTACCATGGTGAACGGCGGTACGTCACCATTGGTCAGCGCGCCCATGCCGAGGAAGGCATGCGCGCCGATGCGGCAGAACTGGTGGGCACCGGCGAAGCCGCTGATGATCACGTAGTCGCCCACGGTCACATGGCCGGCCAGGGTGGTGTTGTTGGAGAACACGCAGAAGTTGCCGACATGGCAGTCGTGTGCCACGTGCGTGTAGGCCAGCATCCAGTTGTCGTTGCCGATGGTGGTGATGCCGCCGCCGCCGCCGGTGCCACGGTTGAGCGTGACGAACTCGCGGAACACGTTGCGATCGCCGATCACCAGTTCGGTGCGCTCGCCGCCGAACTTCTTGTCCTGCGGCTCGCCACCGATCGCGGCATGGCCGACGAAGCGGTTGTCGCGGCCGATCCGGGTCGGGCCGTGGATGCTGCAATGGGGGCCCACCACCGTGCCGGCACCGATTTCAACGTCGGGGCCGATCAGGGTGAAGGCGCCCACCTGGACATCGTCAGCCAGGCGTGCGGCCGGGTCGATGACGGCGGTGGGGTGGATCCGCGGTTCGTTGTCAGTCATTGCTGCCTCCAGTGGATCAGCCCTTGGCGCCGGCACACATGACCTCGGCCGACGCGACGACTTCGCCGTTGACCTTGGCTTCGCCGTAGTACCAGCCCATGTTGCGGATCAGGCGCTTCATCTGCACGTCCAGCATCAGCACGTCACCGGGCACGACCTGCTTGTTGAAGCGGGCGTTTTCCACCTTGACCATGTAGAACAGCTTGGACTGCGCATCGCGGCCGAGCGTGAGCTGGGTCATGACGCCGCCAGCCTGCGCCAGCGCTTCGATGATCAGCACCCCGGGCATGATCGGGCGGCCCGGGAAGTGGCCCTGGAAGAACGGCTCGTTGATGCTGACGTTCTTCTGCGCCAGGATCCGCTTGGCCTCGACGTCGAGTTCAAGCACCCGGTCCACCAGCAGGAACGGGTAGCGGTGCGGAAGCAGTTCCTGGATCTGGCAGACGTCGATCGGAAGCTGCAGCGAATCGTTCATTCTTTCTCCTTGCCAGCAGCCAGAACGCGGCGAGCCAATGCGTCCAGCTGCTTGAAGCGCGCGGCGTTCTTGCGCCACGTGCGGTTGTCAGTCAATGGGGTGCCGGACGAATACTCGCCCGGCTCATGGATGGAGTTGCGGACCACCGACTTGCCGGTGATCACGACCTTGTCGCAGATCTCGAGGTGGCCGACCACGCCAACGTGGCCGCCGAGCAGGCAGTAACGGCCGATCTTGGCGCTGCCGGCGATGCCGGTGCAGCCGGCAATGGCCGAGTGGGCGCCGATCTGCACGTTGTGGGCAATCTGCACCAGGTTGTCCAGGCGAACATCCTCGGCGAGGACGGTGTCTTCCAGCGCGCCACGATCAACACAGGTATTGGCGCCGATCTCGCAATCATCGCCGATGCGGACACCGCCGAGCTGCGGCACCTTGATCCACTTGCCAGCGTCCATGGCCAGGCCGAAGCCATCGGCGCCGAGTACGGCACCGGGATGCACGCGCACGCGCTTGCCCAGCGTGACCCGGGTGACCAGGGTCACGCGGGCGATCAGCTCACAGCCGGTATCCAGGCTGCAGTCCTCGCCGATCACGCTGCCGGTGCCGATGATGCAGTTCTCACCGACGACGCTGCGCGCACCGACCGAGACGAACGGGCCGATATGGGCGCTGGCGGCGACCTGGGCGCTGGGATCGATCACTGCGCTGGGATGGATGCCCGGCGGGCGGGTCGGCGCGATGTCGAACAGCGCGGCAATCTTGGCGAATGCGGTGTACGGGTCCTTGGCGACGAGCGCGGCGCCGGGGGCGGCCTCGACGTCATCGGCACGCAGGACCACCAGCGAAGCCCGGCTGTCGGCCAGCTGGACGCGATAGCGGGGGTTGGCAAGGAAGGTCAGCTGGCCAGGACCGGCATGGGCGAGGGTAGCCACGCCATGGATGGCGGTAGCGGGATCGCCATGGACCTGCAGGCCGAACTGCTCGGCGAGTTGCTGGGCGGTGTAGGTGGGAGTATTCACGGCGGGAGTTTAACGTGTGGCGCCATTTCGGTCATGCGGGGTCAAAAGAGGCGCCTGCCTGATGTCCCGGGGTGATGGCGCAGGGGGCTGCCCAGGACACGCCGTAAACCCATCCCTGGGGGCTCGATGGCGCCATCCATGGCGCCAACGGTCCTGGTCAGCCCCCTGCGCCATCACCAGATGATTTCACGCGAGCGCGGGAAGTAACGGCGGCGAGCAAGTAAAACGAAAACGCCGGGC
Organism: Stenotrophomonas sp. YJH_SMC_94-11; assembly: GCF_059370435.1. Classification (NCBI taxonomy): domain Bacteria; kingdom Pseudomonadati; phylum Pseudomonadota; class Gammaproteobacteria; order Lysobacterales; family Lysobacteraceae; genus Stenotrophomonas; species Stenotrophomonas sp. YJH_SMC_94-11. The sequence goes on from NZ_JCAFTR010000003.1 coordinate 107,223, forward strand.
AATGCCCGGCGCGTCGCACCCCGTCTGGTGGAGAGCCCCCCTTTGTTAAGGGGGGGCGCGCCCCTGGGAATCGCAGGAGCGATTCCCAACGTTGCTATGCAACGGCCCGAAAGGCGCATGCCATGGATGGCATGCGTAGCGGCGCGGGGGATAGGTGGAATGCGGGGGCAGTTCTGGCGAACCGCCTCGCGGTTCGTCAGAACTGCCCACCGAACGTGAATTGCAGGCGTTCGATCTTGTCATCGTCTTCCTTCTTCAGCGGGAAGGCGTAGCTGATCGAGATCGGGCCGACCGGGGCGCGCCACAGCAGGGCCACACCGGTGGATACGCGCAGCTCGTTGGCCTTGAAGTTGTCCACGCCGGTATACACGTTGCCGAAGTCGACGAAGGCCGACACGCGCGCCGACGGGCTGTCGAACAGGCGCGGGAAGTAGGCTTCCACCGAACCGACGGTCTTCAGCGAGCCACCCAGCGGCTGGCCTTCCGGATAACCAGTAGTGACTTCGCGCGGGCCGAGGGTGTTGTCCTCGAAGCCGCGTACCGAGTTGGTACCACCGGCGTAGAAGTTCTCGAAGAACGGCAGGCCGCTGGCGGTGACGGTGCGGGTGGTGCCATCCGGATTGGTCAGCGTACGGGTGTAGTCCTTGCCGTAGGCATCGCCGTAGCCGATTTCGGCGCGGGTGTTGATCACCAGCGACGGCATGATCGGCCAGTACTTGCTGATCTGGTAGTTCAGCTTGTAGTACTCGATGGTCGAACCCGGCAGCGTGGTTTCCAGGCCCACGCGCTGGTAGGTGCCGCGGGTCGGCATGAAGTAGTCGTTGCGCGAGTCGCGCGCCCAGCCCAGCTCGGTGCGCCAGGCATGGAAGGTGCGCTTACCGACGGCGTTGATGTAGTCGATGATCGACTGCGGGGTGGAGCCCTGGTAGGTGGTGATCTGGTTGCTGTCGATGCCGAACATCAGCGAGACGGTGTCGGTCTCGGTCAGCGGCACGCCGAACACCACCTGCGCGGCACCGTTGGTGCTGTTGTACTGCGCGGTGTTGAAGTCGGAGTAATCCAGTTCGCGCCAGGACAGGTTGTAGCCCAGCGACACGCCGTCATCGGTGAAGTACGGGTTGGTGTAGCTGAAACCGTAGCGCTGCAGGTAGCTGCTGCGCGAGGCTTCGACCGACACGCGGTTGCCGCCACCGAGGAAGTTGTTCTGCGACAGCTGCACCGAGGTGGTCATGCCGTAGGACTGCGAGTAACCCAGGCCGAACACGAAGCTGCCCGAGGTGGTTTCCTTGACGTTGTAGACGACGTCGACCTGGTCGTTGCTGCCGCTGACGGCCGGGGTCTCCACTTCCACCGATTCGAAGTAGCCCAGGCGCTGCAGGCGGATCTTGGAGCGGTCGATTGCGGCCTGCGAGTACCAGCTGTTCTCGAACTGGCGCATTTCGCGACGCATCACTTCATCGGACGTGCGGGTGTTGCCGCGGAACAGGATGCGGCGCACCGACACGCGCGGGCCGGGCACGACCTGCATGTTGATGGCCACGGTCTGCTCGGCGCGGTTGGTGGTCGGAATCGGGTTCACCTTGGCGAACGCGTAGCCGATGTTGGACAGCGAATTGGTGATGGTGTCCGAGCTGAATTCCAGCAGGGCACGCGAGAACGTGTCGCCGGACTTCTGGATCACCATGCGCTCGACGTCCTCCTGCGGGAGGATGGTGTCGCCGCTGACCTTGATCTCGGAGATCTTGTACTGCGCACCCTCGGTCACGCCCGCGGTCAGGAACATGTCGCGCTTGTCGGGGCTGATCGAGACCTGGGTGGAATCGATGCTGAAATCGACGTAGCCGCGATCCAGGTACCAGGAGTTGAGCTTTTCCAGGTCGCCGGACAGCTTTTCCTTGGAGTACTGGTCGTCACGGCGGTACCACGACGCCCAGTTGTGCTCCTTGGACTCCCAGGTCTCCAGGATGTCCTTGCTCTCGAACTTCTCGGTGCCCACCAGGTTGACGTGGCGGATCTTGGCGGCCTTGCCTTCCTTGATGGCGATGGCGATGTCCACGCGGTTGCGGTCCAGCGGGCTCACCGTCGGGGTGATGTCGACGTTGTACTTGCCACGGTCGTTGTACTGGCGGCGCAGTTCCTGGGTCACGCGGTCCAGGCTCAGGCGATCGAAGGTGCCGCCCTCGGTCAGGCCGATGTCGGACAGGCCCTTGAGCAGCTGGTCGGACTTGATGTCCTTGTTGCCGGTCACGGTCAGCTTGTTGATCGCCGGGCGTTCCTTGACGGTCACCACCAGGATCGTGCCCTGGCGGTCCAGCTGCACGTCTTCGAAGAAGCCGGTCTTGTACAGGGCGCGGATCGTCTCGCCGACCTTGTTGTCGGTGATCGTCTCGCCGCGTTCCACCGGCAGGTAGGTGAACACCGTGCCCGAGCTGATGCGCTGCAGGCCATCGACGCGGATGTCGCTGACAGTGAAGGGCTCGGCTGCCTGGGCCAGGGCGGGAGCGCCGGTGACGGCGGCGAGGGCGAGGGCCAGCAGGCGGCGATTGGGGAGTCGCGTCATGTCACGTCCGGTAGGAAGGTCGATTTCATTGGTGCGGGATGCCGACGCTGTAGACGGCAACAACGTGGAAAAGTTCATCGCGGGACCAGGCCGAGGATGTCGTTGTAGAACGCCAACCCCATCAGCCCGGCCAGCAACGCCAGGCCGATGTATTGGCCGGCGGCGATGGCACGCTCGCTCAGCGGGCTGCCCTTGACCAACTCGATAAGGTAATACAGCAGGTGGCCGCCGTCCAAGATCGGGATCGGCAGCAGGTTGATGATGCACAGGCTGAGCGACAGCAGGGCAAGGAACTGCAGGAACCAGTCGAGGCCGCGCTTGGCCGAGACATTGGCCACGCGGGCGATGGTGACCGGCCCGGAAACGTTCTGCAGCGAGGCCTTGCCGGTCACGATGCGACCCATCATGCCCAGCGAGTCGGCGGCCAGGCGGCCGGTCTCGCGCACCGCCACGGTCACCGCATCCAGCGGGCCATAGCGCAGCAGGGTGTCATAGGCGGGGCTGTAGCTGGTGGGGAAGCCGACGCCGATCTGCCAGACCGGATTGCCCTTGCCGTCCTTGCCCTGGCGCGGGGTGACTTCCAGCGCCAGGCGCTCGCCGCCACGCAGGACCTCGATCATTCCCGGCCCGCCGGCACGGCCCAGGGCCTGGATCTCGCCGATCACCTGGTCGACGCTGTCGATGCGCTGGCCATCGATGGCCACGATCAGGTCGCCTGGCTGCAGTTGCCCTGCCACCACGGAGTCCGCAGTCAGCGATTCCACTTGCGCCGGCTGCAGCCACGACTGCCAGTGCAGGCCAGCCAGGATCGGCACCCGCCGCTCATCGAAACCCGCCGGCAGCTGCGACAGCGGCAGGGTGCGCGTGCGTACCTGGTCGGCCGTATCCAGCACTTCCAGCTTCACGTCGCGGCGGTCCATCGCGGCTGCGGTCAGCGCCATGCTGGCCTCGCCGAGGGTGACCACCTGGCGGTCGTCCACGCGCAGCACGCGGTCGCCGCTGGCCAGGCCGGCACTGGCGGCGATGCCGCTGACACGGCCGATGGTGGGCGAGTAATCCTGCTTGCCGATCACGAACATCGCCCACAGCAGCAGGATGCACAGCAGCAGATTGGCGATCGGGCCGGCGGCAACGATCGCGATGCGCTGCCAGACGGTCTTGTGGTTGAAGGCCTGGCCGCGCTCGTGCGGGTGGACTTCGACCTCGCGTTCGTCGAGGAACTTCACGTAACCGCCCAGCGGGATGGCGGCGATGGCGAACTCGGTGCCGTGCCTGTCGCGGCGCGACCACAGCGGCCGGCCGAAGCCGACCGAGAAACGCAGGATCTTGACCCCGCACAGGCGCCCGACCCAGTAATGCCCGAACTCGTGGAAGGTGACCAGCAGCCCGAGGCTGACGATCATCCACCAGACCGATCCGATGAAGTCAGTCATGCAGGCTCACAGTGGTGGGCAGGGGCGGCGGCGTCATGCTGGGCGAGGCGGTCGTTCAGGCGGCGTCGATGGCGTTCAGGGTGAGCTGGCGTGCCCGCTGGTCGGCGGACAACAGGATCTCCAGTGTATCGGCTGGCTGGGTCGGCAGTGTTGAAAGAGCGTTAGCAACCAGCTCCGGGATCGTCAGGAAACCGATCCGGCCCTGAAGAAACGCTGAAACTGCCTCTTCATTGGCGGCGTTCAGTACCGCCGGTGCGGTGCCGCCGGCCTGCATCGCCTGCCAGGCCAGCGCCAGGCAGGGGAAGGCGTCAGTATCCGGGGCCTCGAAATCCAGGCGGCCCTGGGCCAGCAGGTCCAGCCCGGCCACGCCCGATTCGATGCGCTGCGGCCAGCCCAGGCCGACGGCGAGAGTGGTGCGCATGTCCGGCAGGCCCATCTGGGCCAGGGTCGAGCCATCGACGAACTCGACCAGCGAATGGACCAGGCTCTGCGGGTGCACCAGCACCTCGATGCGCTCGCCGGGCACGCCGAACAGGTGGTGGGCCTCGATGACTTCCAGGCCCTTGTTCATCAATGTCGCCGAATCGACCGAGATCTTCGGTCCCATCGACCACTTGGGGTGGGCAACGGCCTGGGCCGGGGTGACCTGGGCCAGTTCGGCGCGGCTGCGGCCACGGAACGGGCCGCCGGAGGCGGTCAGCAGGATCCGGCGCACGCCGGCGCCGTCGACACTGGCATCGCGCGAGCGCAGGCACTGGAAGATCGCGCTGTGCTCGCTGTCGATCGGGATGATCTCGGCACCGGCACGTTCGGCCGTCCGGGTCAGCAGTTCGCCGGCCAGCACCAGCGATTCCTTGTTGGCCAGCAGGATGCGCTTGCCGGCGGCCGCGGCAGCCAGGGTCGAGGACAGGCCGGCCGCGCCGACGATGGCCGCGACCACGGTATCGCAGGCATCGCTGGCGGCCAGCTGGTCCAGCGCGGCCTGGCCAGCATGGGCCTCGGTGGCAAGGCCGGCCTCGCGCAGGCCGTCACGCAGTTCGGCGAACAGCGATGCGTCGGCGATCACCGCGTGCGCGGGTCTGTGCTGGCGGCACAGCGCCAGCAGCGCCTGCACCTGGCGGCCGGCAGCGAGCACCGTGGCCTGGTAGCGGTGCGGGTGGCGAGCGATCACGTCCAGCGTGGAGGCGCCGATCGAGCCGGTAGCGCCGAACACGGCGACCCGGCGCAGGTCTGCAGCAGCATTCATGGTCAGAACCCGAAGATTTCCTTGCCCAGCGCGAACACCGGCACGGCGGCGAGGACGCCGTCGACCCGGTCGAGCACGCCACCGTGGCCCGGGATCAGGTGGCCCGAGTCCTTGGCGCCGGCATGGCGCTTGATCAGGCTCTCGAACAGGTCGCCCAGGACCGAGGCGAACACCGCTACCACTGCGGTGATCAACAGGCCGGGCAGGTGTGCGGCATCGATGCCAGCCAGCCAGCCCAGGCCGAGGGCCACGGCGACACCGGCCAGCAGGCCGCCGAACAGGCCTTCCCAGGTCTTGTTCGGGCTGATCCGCGGCGCCAGCTTGTGCTTGCCGAAATGGCGGCCAGCGAAATAGGCGCCCGAGTCGGCCGCCCACACCAGCGCCAGCGCAGCCAGCAGCCACAGGTGGCCCTGCTGGCCCGGCGGATCGCCGCCGGCATGGATCAGCACCAGCGCGGCCCAGGCCGGGACGATGGCCAGGGTACCGGCCAGCATCTTCAGGATCCGCGAGGGTGCCGACGGCTGTGCACCGAAGTTGAAGAAGCGCAACCAGAGCAGCGCGGCCAGCCACCAGGCAACGCCGGCCAGCGTGGTTATCTGGAACAGGACCAGGGTGCTGCCATCGGCCCAGACCAGCAGCACCATCAGCAGCAGGTTCAGCACCAGCAGCACGGTGCGCGCCAGGGTGTCTTCGATACCGGCCAGCTTCAGCCATTCCCACAGGCCGATCAGCAGCACGGCGGCGGCGGCGGCGGCCAGCCATTGCGTGGGCAGCAGCAGGATCGCCGCAATGGCTAGCGGCGCCATGATCAGCGCGGCAAGGACTCGGGTCTTGGTCATGGGCTGGAAGTCTCGGTGGCCAGTGCGGCAATCTGGGCGCTGGTCAGGCCGAAACGACGCTCGCGACCGGCATAGGCGTCGAGCGCCTGCTGCAGCTGCCCGGCGTCGAAGTCCGGCCACAGGGCCTCGGTGAACCACAGTTCGGTATAGGCGAGCTGCCACAGCAGGAAGTTGCTGATGCGGGTGTCGCCGCCGGTGCGGATGAACAGGTCCGGCGGCGGCAGGTCGGCCAGGGCCACCTGGCTGCCCAGCAGCGCTTCGTCGATCTGCTCGGGCAGCAGGCGACCGGCCGCCACTTCGACGGCCAGGGCGCGCGCGGCGCGGGCGATGTCCTGGCGGCCACCGTAGCTGGCAGCGATCGACAGGGTCAGGGTGGTGTTGTCGGCGGTGCGCTGCTCGGCCAGCTGCATGCGGCTGACCAGCCCGGCGCCGAAGCGCTCGCGTTCGCCGATGAAGCGCACGCGCACGCCACGCCGGTGCAGCTCGTCCACTTCGCGGTCGAGTGCACCGAGGAACAGCTTCATCAGCGCGTCCACTTCCTCCTGCGGCCGGCCCCAGTTCTCGCTGGAGAAGGCGAACAGGGTCAGCGCCGGAATGCCCAGTTCAAGGCAGCGCTCGATGGTGCGGTTGACCGCGCGCGCGCCGGCACGGTGGCCGATCACGCGGGGGCGACGGCGCTGCTGTGCCCAACGCCCGTTGCCATCCATGATGATGGCAATGTGGCGGGGCAGGGAGGCAGGCAACGGAGACGGGACTGAAGGCATCGACTTCAGACCGACAGCAGTTCTTTTTCCTTGTCGGCAACGACCTTGTCGACGTCCTTGATGTTGGCGTCGGTCAGCTTCTGGATGTCGTCTTCGCCGCGCTTCTTCTCGTCTTCGCTGATCGCTTTGTCCTTGACCAGCTTGGCGATTTCCTTGTTCGCGTCCTGACGGATGTTGCGGATCGCGATCTTGGCGCCTTCCCCTTCCTTCTGCACCTGCTTGACCAGCTCCTTGCGGCGCTCTTCGGTCGGCGGCGGCATGTTGATGCGGATCGCGGTGCCCAGCGTGTTCGGAGTGAACTCGGCATTGTAGAGACCCTTTTCGATCTCCTTGATCATGCCTTTGTCGAACGGGGTGACCAGCAGCGAGTGGGCGTCGGCGTTGGAGATCGACGCGACCTGGTTCAGCGGGGTGCTGGCGTTGCCATAGGCGCTGACCGTCACGCGGTCCAGCAGGGCCGGGGTGGCACGGCCGGTCCGGATGGAGGTGAGGGTGTGCTTCAGAGCGTCAATGCTCTTGGCCATGCGCGTCTGCGCGTTGTTCTTGATGTCGTTGAGCATCGCCCGGTCCTGGATGTATCTGGAATCGGGCGATTATAGGCGAATACGGGACGCTGCCGGGCCTGAATCGGCCCGGTCGTCGCTTTGCGCTCAGGCTCAGGCCGGGTCGCGGCCCTGGACCAGGGTGCCGATGTTCGCGCCGTTGAGGATCTTCAGCAGTTCGCCCGGCTGGCCCATGTCGAACACGCGCATCGGCAGGTCGCTGTCGCGGGCCAGAGCGAAGGCCGCTGTGTCCATCACTTCCAGGCCGCGGCGGATCACTTCGTCGTAGCTCAGGCTGTCGAAGCGGACCGCATCGCTGTGCTTGTTCGGGTCCTTGTCGTACACGCCATCGACCTTGGTGGCCTTCAGCAGCAGGTCGGCGCCGATCTCGATCGCGCGCAGTGCGGCGCCGGAGTCGGTGGTGAAGAACGGGCTGCCGACGCCGGCAGCGAAGATCACCAGGCGGCCCTTTTCCAGGTGGCGGATGGCGCGGCGGCGGATGTAGTCCTCGCACACGTCGTTGATCTTGATCGCGCTCATCACCCGGGCCTTGGCACCCAGCTTCTCGAGGGCGTCCTGCATGGCCAGGGCGTTGATGACGGTGGCCAGCATGCCCATCTGGTCGCCGGTTACGCGGTCCATGCCGCCGGCGGCCAGGCCGGCGCCGCGGAAGATGTTGCCACCTCCGATCACCAGCGCCACTTCGGCACCGGCCTGCTGGGCTTCGATGACCTCACGGGCGAGGCGATTGATGATCTTGGGGTCGATGCCGTAGTCCTCGTCTCCCATCAGCGCCTCCCCGGACAGTTTCAGAAGGATGCGGCGATAGGCGAGCTTGGACATGTGGACCTCGGGTGCGTGGAAATCGCGGGCGATTCTACGCGCATGCGGCGTTGTGCCAAAGTGTTTTGTGCACTGCGGCGCAGAATCCGATGGTTCGCCCCGGTCGGCCGGGGCGTCCCGTTCAGCCCAGTTCGGCGCTGGCCGTGGCTGACAGCTCGTCATGGCCCAGCGCCCCCGGCGAGCGGGCGATCACCCGGTTGCGGCCCAGGTTCTTGGAGCGGTACAGCACGTCGTCGGCCGCGCGCAGCAGGTCCTGGACGTCGGCGAAGCGCTCGTAGCCGCCCTGGGTGGCCACGCCGGCGGAGAAGGTGACGAACAGCGGCCCGCCCTCCAGCTCGGCCATCGGCGTGGCGACGATGTTGGCCAGCACCCGGCGGATCACGTCCAGGGCCACGCTTTCGCTGGTGTTGGGCAGCAGCGCGACGAACTCCTCGCCGCCGAAGCGGGCCACGGTGTCGCTGTTGCGCAGCTGGCCCTGCAGCTTGCCGGCGAACGCGCGCAGCACCTCGTCACCGGTCAGGTGGCCGTGGGCGTCGTTGATCTTCTTGAAGTCGTCCAGGTCGATGAAGGCCACCGACAGTGGCCAGCCCTGGCGGCCGGCACGCAGGAATTCCTGCTCCAGCACCGCTTCCAGCTGGCGGCGGTTGAGCACGCCGGTCAACGCATCACGATGGGCCTGGTCGGCCAGGCGCTTGGCGCGCGCCTCGAATTCGTCGGCACGGCGGCGTGCCTGGTCGGCATCCTGCAGTTCGCGCAGGTTGCGCAGCGTGGCCAGTTCCTGCGCATGATCGATCAGCTCGCGCACCCGCGCCGGAGAATTGAGGCCGGCATCGAACAGGCTGGCGATGTCGGGCAGGGCCTCGCTGATGCGGGCCAGCACCTGGTCGAAGCGCGCGCTGTCCAGCTCCAGGCGGTCGTGCACCTGCTGCAGGGCGCGCTCGCGCGCGGCATCGGCGTCGCTATCCAGCCAGATGTCGGCCACTGCGCCGGACAGTTGCACGCAGGCCTGGAATGGCGATTCGGCGGCGTCCTCGTCCTCGCTGTGGCTGATGCTCTCCACCAGGTAGCGGGGCAGGCCCCATTGCTCGGCCACCCAGGCGCCGACGTCGGCGTGGCTGCAGCCCAGCGCCTCGCGCTCGCGGGAAACCAGGTCGATGTTGTCGCGTGCTTCGCGCAGCAGCGGCAGGTAGCGCTCCGACTCGGCCTGGGCCAGGCACAGCACGCCCAGGTCCTGCAGCAGTCCGGCCAGCATCAGCTCCTCCAGCCGGCGCAGGCCGCGCGCCTGGCCCAGCTGGCTGGCCGCCAGGGCACTGAGGATGCTGCGCTTCCACGCGCGCTGGCGCAGGTCATGATCGGCGCCACCGCCGGTCAGGCCCTGGGTGACGGTGAAGCCGAGGGCGAGGCTGATCGTGGCGTTCAGGCCCAGCATGGTCAGCGCCTGGCCGAGGTTCTCGATGCGGCGGCGGCTGGCATACAGCGGCGAATTGGCGATGCGCAGCATGCGAGCGCTCAGCGCCATGTCGATGGCGATGATGTCGGCGGCGGTGGCGATGTCCGCTTCCGGGTCCTGAGCCAGTTCGATGATGCGCAGGGCAATACCGGGTGGCGAAGGCAGGTTGCGGCAGAGCGCCAGGGCAGCTGTCAGCTCGGGAGGCATGTCGGGTCGTTCAATTCCATTGGGGCAAGAATACCTAGGAATGCATCACAGTCCGCGATTTTCGTTCCTGCTAAATGACTGAGGATTCCCTGCGACTGAGTATCGGCTTGATTCGAGCGCAACGCAAAGGTGCCGGGACGGGTGTGCGCACCGTCGGATCTGGCCATCCACGGGTGGAGCGGACATAAAAAAAAGCCGCGGTTTCCCGCGGCTCCTTCTGGTCGTTTCACAGCCGAAGGGCTGGAATCAGACCTGCATCGCCTTGGCAACTTCGGCGGCGTAGTCTTCCACCACCTTTTCGATGCCTTCGCCGACGATCAGCAGCTTGAAGCCTGCCACGTCCGCGCCAGCGGCCTTGACCACCTGCTCGACGGTGGTGTCGCCCAGCACGTAGGTCTGGCCGTACAGGGTCACGTCGCTGACGATCTTGTTGATCTTGCCGCTGATGATCTTTTCCAGGATGTCGGCCGGCTTGGCCTTGTCCTTCTCGGTCATCTTGGCCAGCTCGATTTCCTTTTCCTTTTCGACGAACTCGGCCGGAACGTCCGCAGCCTTGTTGTGCGGCGGCTTCAGCGCGGCCACGTGCATCGCCAGGCCACGGGCCAGCTCGACGTCGCCGCCGATCAGGTCGACCAGCACGCCAACCTTGCCGTTGGTGTGGACGTAGGCACCGATGTTGCCGGTGGTGTCGACCTTGACCATGCGGCGGATCTGGATGTTCTCACCCAGGGTCTGCACGGCGGTGGCGCGGGCTTCTTCAACGGTGCGGCCGTCGGCCAGCGTGGCGGCCTTCACGGCTTCGACGTCGGTGGCGCCCGATGCCAGGGCGGCGGCGGCGACGGCGTTGACGAAGGACTTGAAGTTGTCATCGTTGGCGACGAAGTCGGTTTCCGAGTTGACTTCGACCAGCACGGCCTTGCCGCCGTCCTGGGCCAGGCCCAGACGGCCTTCGGCGGCCACGCGGTCAGCCTTCTTGTCGGCCTTGGCAGCGCCGGACTTACGCATGGCTTCAGCAGCGGCGTTGATGTCGCCGTTGGCTTCGGTAAGCGCCTTCTTGCATTCCATCATGCCGGCGCCGGTGCGCTCGCGCAGTTCCTTGACCAGGGAAGCAGTGATTTCCACGGGATTACCTCACGAAAGAAAGGGGTTGGGCCGGCATGGTGGCCGGCCCGTGTGACACGGTCCTGTCACGCGCCGGGGGCTGCGTGCAGGGAGGGTGGACGCCGGGCGTCCACCCGGGGCCTGGATCAGGCCTGGGCGTCGTCGCCCTTCTTGGCAGCCTTCTTGGCCGGAGCGCGGCGGGCCGGCTTCTCTTCGCCTTCAGCAGCGGCTTCAGCGAACTCTTCCTCGCGCACCGAAGCGGCGTGCGGGGCAGCGGCCTTGCCTTCCAGCACGGCGTCGGCAGCGGCGCGGGCGTACAGCTGCACAGCGCGGATGGCGTCGTCGTTGCCCGGGATGGCGTAGTCCACCAGTTCCGGGTTGTAGTTGGTGTCGACCACGGCGATGACCGGAATGCCCAGCTTCTTGGCTTCCTTGATCGCGATGTCTTCGTGGCCGATGTCGATCACGAAGATGGCGTCCGGCAGACGGTTCATGTCCTTGATGCCGCCCAGCGAGGCTTCCAGCTTGTCGCGCTCGCGACGCAGGCCCAGCACTTCGTGCTTGACCAGCTTCTCGAAGGTGCCGTCGGTTTCACCGGCTTCCAGTTCCTTCAGGCGGGCAACCGACTGCTTGACGGTACGGAAGTTGGTCAGGGTGCCGCCCAGCCAACGCTGGTTCATGAACGGCATGCCGCAACGCTCGGCTTCTTCCTTGATGGTTTCGCGGGCGCTGCGCTTGGTGCCCAGGAACAGGACGGTGCCGCGCTTCTGGGCAACCGACGAGATGAAGTTCATCGCATCGTTGAACAGCGGGACGGTCTTTTCCAGGTTGATGATGTGGATCTTGCCGCGGGCGCCGAAGATGTACGGAGCCATCTTCGGGTTCCAGTAGCGGGTCTGGTGGCCGAAGTGGACGCCGGCTTCCAGCATCTGACGCATGGTGACCTGGGGCATTGCAATACTCCTGATATGGAACCAGCGATTCCGCCCGCGGGATAGGTATGCGGGACGCGTGGAAGCGCGATCGGTTCCGGGGTTGGGCTTCCCTGTTGCCTCCGTGGCCGAACTCCTCGCGGAGCACCCCGGCACGGATGGGGGCAGCAGGTGTGGATTCACCGGTGACGTCCGGTGTGGACGGGCTCCCGCGCACGCAGGCGGCAGGAATCCGGTCGATTATAGCCCGCTGGGGGCGTCCGCTGCAATTGCAGGGTCAGATGCGGCCAGATCGACCTCGCGGCCGTCCTGCAGACGGGCCCGGAAGTGGCCGCCCACATAGCCATCGGGGCGGGCAGGCAGGGGCCAGCGGCGTTCATGGCCTGCGAGGATATAGCCGGCCAGCCCGGCCACCAGCAGCGACGATTGGCCGTCGGCCGCTATGAATCGCAGATCGTGCAGGCGGCCATGCAGCGTACTGGAATTGCTGAGTCGCAGCATGGTCTGAGGCCCAAATGCCTCGATGCGGGCCTGCAGCCGGGCATGCAGCGCTGGCGCCGCTGGGCCGCGGAACAACGGCAGCGAGTAGCGGGGCAATCCCGGCAAGGCCGGCGCCAGTACGATCCGATAGGCCTGTTCACCCACCGATGCTGGCGGACTGCCTGGCAGCAGCCAGACGCGCTGGGTGCTGCCAGGGGCCAGGTCCAGCCGCGCAGGGCTGACCCGGATCCGGTCGCTGGGCTGCAGTCGTTCGGCGTCCAGTTGCTGCTCCCAGGCCAGCACCTGCACCTGCCCCTGCCAGCGGCCGGGCCCCGGATTGCGCAGCCACAGTTCCGCGCGGCCGCCTTCGGCGGGTAGCTGCAGGGTGGTCGGCAACAGCTCCAGCGCCGCCGAGGGCTGCGCCAGCAGCAGTCCAAGCAGGATCAGCAGCGCGCGCATCAGTAGATGAGGGTCACGGAAGGCATTGCACTGTCGTCTGTCGCCGGTGGTGCGAGGTCGCGGACCTGGGGCGGCACCTTGGGGGCGTCACTGCGCTGGTGGGGCGCCGCGCAACGGGGAGCGCCGCCATCGTCGCTGCAGGATTCGACCACGGTCAGCCGGATCTGCAGCGTGCTGCTGCGCGGTTCGGCGCGCGCCGGCGTGCTGGCGACCAGCATCGCCCCGATCAGAAATGCGCGAACCACCTGCCACCCACCGTGCTGAAAGACTCGCTGCGCGGTATCGGCCGGATGCGCCGCAACTGTAGCGCCGAGCCCGCGCTCGACACGGCCTTCGTCCGGTGGGTGCCGACCGTTGGTCGGCACGCAGGTCAGTAGGTGATCGTCACCGTCACCAGGTCGTTGTAGGTGCCGGCCGGGGGCTGGCCGGTGACCGGCGGTACCCGGCCGTAGATGGTCAGCTGCTGTGCGCTTCCGGTGCCGGTGCTGCTGGCCGTGTCGACCGTCAGGGTGTTGCCCCAGCGCTGGCTTCGTGCCGGATCCCGGTACAGCTCGTAGGGCAGGTAGTAGGTGCTGTTGCCGATGGTGGTGGCCATGCGCCGGGTGGTGGTGGCGGCGGGATTGTTCTGGCCGTTGTTCAGGCCGACCTGGAAGGCGGTGTTCTTCAGGCAGGTCAGGGTGAGGGTGGCGGTCTGGTCGATGTTGGCCGGGATGCCGCCGGTGACGTTGCCGAAATTCATGTTGGTGGTGACGTAGCTGCCGCATTGCGGCAGCACGTTGGCGGTAGCGGTGAAACTGAAGGCCGCGCTCGCGCTGTTGGTACCGGTGGCGCCGCCGTTGCATGTGGCGGGGACGGTGGCGCTACCGGCCAGCACCTCGTTCCAGGCCCAGGTCAGCACCACGCTGGCACCGCTGAAAGTGCTGCTGTACGCGCCGGAGGCCAGGACCTGGTTGGCCGGAATCTGACCGAACAGCTGCACAGTCTGCGCACCACTACCGCCGGTCAGCAGCGGTACGTTGTAGCTCATGGTCAGCTCCTGCGCTGGCGGCGTGCCGCGCGGGACCAGGCCAGTGACCTGGCCGAAGCTGGCGTTGTTGTACAGCTGGAAATTCATCGTGTCGCTGGTAGAGGTGGCCATCGTGCGGAACGTGGAACTGCTGCCGCCGCCACTGCCTGCGCCGATGCCCACGCAGACGCGCACGCCGGTGGTGGCCAGCAGGCTCAGCGCGGCGGTGGTGCAGGTCACCGTGATGTTGAGGTTGGCCGTGCTCGGGCCGGGTGCATTGCTGTTGATGTTGCCGAACGGCAGGGTCGGATCGGCGACCGCCGTGCAGACCGCGGTGGCGCCGGCCGGCGCCGCTGCCAGCAGGCCGGCCCACAGCAGCAGGAAGAGCAGCAGCACCCTCATGGCGCCACCTCCGGAATGCACTGCTGCGGTGCCGGCTTCGGGCGGGCACCGGACGCCACCACCTTGGGCAGGTCCGGTACCTTCACCCGGCACGGGCCATGGCTGGTGGTGACGTACAGCACGCTGCCGGCGGCGACATCTTCCAGGTAGAGCAGGCCGTCGTAGCCGACCGTGGCCTGGCGACCGTCAGGCAGCTGCACCTCGCTGCCCACCTCCAGAGGCTGGCCGTCCATCGCCAGCAGGGTCAGGCTCAGTGACGACCGCGAACGCAGCTGGAAGGTCACGCGGGTGCCGGCGCGCTGGCGCGGCGTGACCCAGTCCTCGATGCGGTCGGCACGCATGTCTTCGGGCAGGTCCAGGGTGTCGATCGAGACCCGGTTGCGCTGCCAGGACAGCAACGGACTGACCAGCAGCAGGCCGCGATCGTCGGTGACACCGATCAGGCGGTTCTCCAGCCGCACCGGGACGCCGCCGACGCCATTGGTGCTGATCACCGCGAACGCATCGGATACCTCGCGCGTGGCGAAGGCGTGCCCGCCCATCCATACCAGGCTGCCGCTGGCACTGGCGTAGGCATAGTTGAGCCCGCCCTGGCGCGAGGCGCCGAATGAATAGCGGCCGACATCGTTGAGGATGCCAACTTCGGCCAGGCCGCCGTTGCCGTCCTCGCCGTGGCGCAGCTGTGCGCGCCAGCCGACGCCGCCGGCACTGCCATCGCCGGGCACCGGCTGGGTCACGTCCGCCACCCAGCTCTGGCTGTCGCCGTTGCGCTGGCTGGAGAGGCTGGCCTGGCGATTGTTGCCCAGGCTGGCAGTCATCGACAGGTAGATGCTGCGGTCATCGCTGCGGGCCAGGTTCTGGTTCACCGACAGGTAGGCCGACCAGCGTTGGCTCCAGGTGCGCGACCAGAACAGGCTGGCATAGCGGTTGTCGTCGCCTTCGGGGTAGCGCAGGCGCAGATAGCTGGCGCTGAGCGTGCCCAGCCGCAGCAGGTCCAGGCCGACCGTGGCCTGCTCGCTGATGCGTGGTGGCAGGTTGCCCTGCAGCGCGCCCAGGTCGCGGTAGTCGCCGTGGCTGCGCACGCTGCGCAGATTGACGTTGAAGCGACGGTTGTTCCAGCTGTAGCCCAGCGCCCATTGCCCACCCTGCAGGCCGTGGTAGTTACTGTGCGCATAGGCGGCATTGAACACGCCGGCGGCGCCGAGCAGCCACCAGCCGCCAATGCCGCCCTGGGCCAGGCCGCCGCCGCCTTCGGCATGCGCCTCGCCAGTGAACGCGTCGGTGACGCCGCCGCGCCAGCTGGCGCTGGCCACCGTGCGATCGTCATAGGCGAAGGAGCGCTCGCCGAAATCCCGGCGCAGGTGGCCGACGCCGACCGACCAGTCCGACAGGCCCTTGGCCAACAGCTGCTGGGTGCCGTAGAAGCTGAAGTCCAGCGTCTGCATGCGTCCGAATGCGTCGGTCACCACCACCTGCGCGTTGCCGGTGCCGCTGATGCCGGGCTGTGCTGCGAGCTGGAAGGGGCCGACCGGCACCTGCCCGCTGTACTGGCGCAGGCCATCGACATACAGCTCGACCGTGGAGGGCACCACGGCCTGGCCGAGGAAGCTCGGCGTGGGCGTCAGCACGCGGTAGGGCTGCAGGCCATAGTTGCGGCCGATCTGCAGGCCACCCAGGCGCACGGGGCGGGTCCAGTCGACGAACCCACTGTAGAAATCGCCGACCTCCAGGGTCGTTGCGCTATCGGGGAAATCCAGGCTCCAGCGTGTGTCCAGGCGCACGCTGGAGCCGCGCCAATGGCGATCGCCGGGTTGCTGGTAGCGGCGGCTGATGGCGGTGTTCTCGAAAGTGCCATTGCCGATACCGAACACGCGCAGCTCCGAGCTCAGGCTGAGGGTGCCGAGCGTGTCCACCCGGCTGCCGTAGACGTCGTAGTTGAGCAGCACGCCGGGCGAGGCGCTGCCGGTGGGGGCGCGCGTCTGCGGGCGGCTGAGCACGGTGGTGGGCAGTGTCAGCTGGTCCAGCGGCACGTCCAGCGCCAAGGTCTGCATGTGGGCGTCGTAGCGCACCACCGCACCGCTGATCTGGTCCAGGTAGACCGGTGCATCGCCGCCGGCGTTGAAGCCGAGCTGGCGCAGCACTTCGGGGCTGGCCTGCAGCCGGCCACGGTTCTCGGTGAACGGCAGCAGGCCGCGCGGCGTGCTGTTGAGCGACACATCCAGGTACAGCGTCTGGCTGGCGGTCAGTGGGGTGGGGGCGGGCAGGATCGCATCGGCCGACACGCCGGACACATCAGCAGCCGTGGCCACGCCGGACACATCGGCGGCCTCGGTCGCCGCGGGAGCCAGGGCAGCCAACAGCGCGCCCATCAACGCCTCAGCGAGCCGGTGGGGGCGACAGCGGCGTCTGTTCCGACTCGCCATTGAGCTTGGCCGTGATCTGGTCGTTGTCGCGGTCGATCGCCGTGCGTTCGATCGGCCAGCGCATCACCTGGCCGGGCAGTACGTAGCCCAGCAGCCCGGGATGGACGATGCGCGGGCGCGTGGCGCTGCCCAGCGCGAGATCGGCGATCTGAGCGTAACTGTTGCCCGAATTGGCTACTTCGACGCCGTTGCGGCCGTCCGCCAGCTTTACCAGCCGGGCCTGCAGCTGCGGCGCCAGCGTGCCGGCCGAGGGCTGCACGAATACTGGGATCGAATAGCGCAGGACGAACTGCATGCCACCCGCGCGGGTGGCCAGGTCGGGCACCTCGTCAACGATCAGGCGGTAATGTTGCTGTGCCGCTGGCGGTTCCTTGTCCGCACGCATGACCCGCACCAGCTGCTGCTGTCCGGCGGCCAGTTCCTGCATCGGTGGAGTGGCCATCAACGCCTCGGTGGGCAGCAGCTGTTCCTGGCCGTCCTGCTGCACCCAGCGGAACACGCGTACCTGCAGCTTCACCGGTGAGGTGCCGCTGTTGGTCAGCCACAATTCGCCGGCACGCTGGCGGGCTTCCAGCTGCAGGCTGGTCGGGGCCACCTGCAGGCTGGTAGCGCCGGCGGCCGCGATGGCGAGCAGGTACAGGGCGAGCAGCGCCACGCCGGTGGCGCGCCACGGGCGGGATCCGGCCATGCGGGCGTGCTCCATCAATAGGTGATCGTGGCGGTAACCGTATCCAGGTAGCTACCGGCGGCCGGGTTGTTGGTGCTCAGGTTCAGGATCTGGCCGTAGACGATGTAAGGCACGGCCAGGCCGGTGCCGATGCCGGCCTGGGTGTTGGTGCCGGTTGTGGCGCCCCAGACCAGGGTATGTGCGGCATCCTGGTAGAGCTGGTAGCCGACGTAGTTGTTGGCGGTCACCGCCGCATTGGTGTTCTTCATCCGCCGGGTGGTGACGTCATTGGCGGTGCTGGCATTGGCGCCCGCATTCAGCGAGATCGTGTACGGGGTCAGTGCCGAGCACTGGGCGGTCACCGTGCCCTGGCCCAGGGTGGGCGTGGTGGTGGTTGATGCCGCGGTGCCGAAGTCCACGTTGGTCGCGGCCGCCGCCGTGATGGTGCAGGCCTTGGTGACCACCAGGGTGACATTGAAGGTGGTGGTGTCGGCGGCCATCGCCGGGCTGGACAGCAGGAACCCGGCCACGGCCCATGCCAGCGGGGATCGAACTGGGGATCGCATGAACAACCTCCCTGACCCGAAGGTCCGTTGAACAAGGCGAAGACGGCACGTTCGGTGCCGCTTTGACGACGGTGGATCCAGCTTAGGAGGCGTAAGTGTCTGTAATCCGTGATAATTGGGCAGGCGAAAGAGCGGAGGCCATCACGCTTTCACTTTCCTTGCCGGAACCGTGCATGACCCGGATCGGCAGTTGGGTGGGGTTCGTTCAGATTGCGGCCGGATCGGCGATAATGGGTGCCATGAGCGTGAATCTGAAAACCCTGCAGGAAATCGAGATGATGCGCATCGCCGGCCGCCTGGCCAGCGAAGTGCTCGACATCGTCACCCCCCACGTCAAGCCCGGTGTCACCACCGAGGAACTGGACCGCATCTGCCACGACCACATCGTGAACGTGCAGGGCGCGATTCCGGCCAACGTCGGCTACCGCGGCTTCCCGAAGACCGTGTGCACCTCGGTCAACAATGTCATCTGCCACGGCATCCCCAGCGAAGGGAAGGTGCTCAAGGATGGCGACATCATCAATATCGACGTCACCGTCATCAAGGACGGCTGGCACGGCGACACCAGCCGCATGTACTTCGTCGGCACCCCGTCGGTGATGGCCCGCCGCCTGGTGGAAACCACGTACGAAGCCATGTGGCGCGGCATCCGCGCGGTGCGCCCGGGGGCCACCCTGGGCGACATCGGCCATGCCATCCAGAGCTATGCCGAAGGCGAGCGTTTCAGCGTGGTGCGCGAGTACTGCGGCCACGGCATCGGCAAGGTCTACCACGACGAGCCGCAGGTGGTGCATTACGGCCGCCCGGGCCAGGGCCTGGTGCTGCAGCCCGGCATGACCTTCACCATCGAACCGATGATCAACGAGGGCACCCGCTACAACAAGGTGCTGCCGGATGGCTGGACCGTGGTGACCAAGGACCGCAAGCTGTCGGCGCAGTGGGAGCACATGGTCGCGGTCACTGAGACCGGCGTCGACGTGCTGACGCTGTCGCCGGGCGAGTCGCAGGTCTCCTGACGATGCTGCCGGCGAGTTCGCTGCTGGACACGCCGGCCGCGTCGCTCAACGACCCGGACTGGGCTGCTGCCGCGCGCCAGGCGCTGCAGCATGCCGACGCGCGCCTGTATCGCCGCTTCGACCAGGGCGACAACATCGAGCGCCTGCTGGCGCTGCGGGCGCGCGCGGCCGACCATCTGATCCGCCTGGCCTGGCAGCGTTGCCTGCCGGCCGACAGCGGCCTGTCGCTGTTCGCGGTCGGTGGCTATGGCCGGGGGGAACTGTTTCCGCGTTCGGACATCGACCTGCTGGTGTTCGGCGACCCGCCCGCACAACTGGCGCATGAAGCGGCATTGGCACGCCTGTTCGCGCTGCTGTGGGACTGCGGATTGGCGGTCAGCCATGCGGTGCGTTCTGCATTGCAGTGCCGCGAGGCGGCGGCTGACCAGACCGTGCTGACCGCGCTGATCGAGGCGCGTCCGATCCTGGCTGATGATGCAGCGCGCCGTGCGCTGCGCGAGGCCATCGACGACCGCGAGCTGTGGCCGGCGCGTGCCTTCTTCCTGGCCAAGCTGGAAGAGCTGCGCAACCGCCACCAGCGCTTCGGCGACACTGCCGACAACCTGGAGCCGGATCTCAAGGATGGTCCCGGCGGCCTGCGCGATCTCAACACGCTGGGCTGGATGGCGCTGCGCGCCTTCGGCGTACGCGACCTGGAAGCGCTGGTCGGCCTGGGCCACCTGGGTGCCGACGAAGCGGCCGCGCTGAAGCGCGAGCGTGCGGTGCTGGCGCGGCTGCGCTTCGGCCTGCACCTGGTCGCGCGCCGCCCGGAAGAGCGCCTGCGTTTCGATTACCAGAAGACCCTGGCCGCGCGCCTGGGCTTCGAAGACGATGCCGAGAATCTCGGTGTCGAGAAAATGATGCAGGGCTTCTACCGCGCCGCGCTGGTGGTGCGCCGGATCAGCGACCGCCTGCTGCAGCGCTTCGAGGAACAGTTCGATGGCGAGGCCCAGCCGGAACCGCTGACCGTGGGCTTCTCCCTGCGCCGCGGCTACCTGGCCGCCAACGAGGCCGACTGGCCGCGCGGTGACATCGGCCAGGTGTTCGCCCTGTTTTCCAGCTGGGCCAACAATCCGCAGGTGCGAGGCCTGCATTCGCTGACCGCGCGCGCGCTGGCCGAAGCGCTGCCGTTGTTGCCGGCCTACGACCAGGCCGATGCCGATGCACGCGAGCAGTTCCTGTCCCTGCTGCGCGGCCAGCGCCCGGTCGACACGCTTTCGCGCATGGCGCGGCTGGGCGTGCTTGGCCAGTGGATCCCCGCGTTTGCCCAGGTCAGCGGGCGCATGCAGTTCGACCTGTTCCATGTCTATACGGTCGACCAGCACACGCTGATGGTCCTGCGCAACATCGGCCAGTTCGCCAGCAGCCGTGCCGACGAGCGCTTCTCGATCGCGCACGAAGTGTGGCCACGCCTGCGCAAGCCGGAACTGCTGCTGCTGGCCGGCCTGTTCCATGACATCGCCAAGGGCCGCGGCGGCGACCACTCGGAACTGGGTGCGGTGGACGCGCGTGCGTTCTGCCAGGCGCATGCGCTCAGTGGCACCGATACCGAGCTGGTGGCATGGCTGGTCGAACAGCATCTGCGCATGTCGGTGACCGCGCAGAAGCAGGACATCGCCGATCCGGTGGTGATCCATCGCTTCGCCACCCTGGTCGGCAGCCGCGACCGCCTGGACTACCTGTACCTGCTGACCTGTGCCGACATCGCCGGCACCAGCCCGAAGCTGTGGAATGCCTGGAAGGACCGCCTGCTGGCCGACCTGTACTTCGCCACCCGGCGCGCGCTGCGCGAGGGGCTGGAGCATCCGGTACCGGCCGCCGAACGCGTGGCCGAGGCACGTGACAGCGTGCGCGCACTGGTGCGCGAGCAGGGTTACGACGATGCCACCATCGATCGCCAGTTCGCGGTGATGCCGGATGAGGGCTTCATTCGTCTGCGCCCCGAGCAGCTGGCCTGGCAGGCAGCCGCGCTGGTACCGGTGAAGCAGGGCCAGGCGCTGGTGAAGGTGCGCCGGATCAGCGTGGATGACCCGGCGCTGGAAGTATTCGTGCACTCGCCCGACCGCGACGGCCTGTTCGCCGCGATCGTGATGACCCTGGACCGCAAGGGCTATGGCATTCACCGCGCACGCGTGCTGGACGGTCCGGCCGATACCATCTTCGATACCTTCGAAGTGAACCCGGCCGACACGTTTGCCGATGGCAGCAGTGCCAACCTGGAGGCGGCGCTGCGCGAGGCACTCAGTGGTGACCTGGCGCGCCTGCGGCCGTCGCGCCGTGTGGTACCGCGGCAACTGCGGCACTTCCGCTTCGCTCCGCGCATCGAGTTCCGCGATGAACCGGGCGCAACCCGTTTTGCCCTGGTCGCTCCCGACCGTCCCGGCCTGCTGGCCGATGTGGCGTTCGTGCTGCGCAACCAGGGCCTGCGCGTGCATGATGCGCGCATTGCCACGTTCGGCGAGCGCGCCGAAGACACCTTCGTGATCAGTGACGAACACGACCTCCCCCTGACTGAACCTGCCCGGCAGCAGCTGCATGACGCAATGCTGGCCTGCCTGGACCCTGATCGAAACGCCGGAGACCCCGCCTGATGGCCACCAAGCCCGCCAAGAAGACCGCCGCGACCCCCAAGAGCGCAGCGGCCCGGAAACCTGCTGCAGCCGCACCGGCCGCAAAGAAGGCCACTGCGCCGAAGAAGGCCGCTGCGGTGAAGGCCCCGGCGAAGAAAATGGCTGCGGTCAAGCGTGCTGTGAAGAAGCCGGCCCCGGCCAAGAGCGCCGAAGCCGTCCGCGCCGAAACCATCGCCCGCAAGTCGCTGCGCAAGCCGTCGGCACCCGGCGTGGAAGAACTCAAGTTCGGCATCGAAAGCGCCTTCGAGCGCCGCGCCACGTTGACCCTGCATGAGCTGGAAGGCTCGACCAGGCCGCTGGTCAACCGCGTGATCGACGGTCTCGAGAGCGGTGAATTCCGCGTCGCCGAGCCGGACGGCCAGGGCGGCTGGAAGGTCAACGAGTGGCTGAAGAAGGCCGTGCTGCTGTATTTCCGCGTCAACGACATGGCGGTGGTCGATGCACGACCGGCACCGTTCTGGGACAAGGTCGAATCGCGCTTCGCCGGCTATGACGAAGCGAAGTTCCGCCGTGGCGGCGTGCGCGTTGTGCCCGGTGCGATCGCCCGCCGCGGCACGTACTTCGGCAAGGACGTAGTGCTGATGCCGAGCTTCACCAACATCGGCGCCTACGTCGGCGAAGGCACCATGGTCGATACCTGGGCCACCGTCGGTTCCTGCGCGCAGATCGGCCAGCACTGCCACCTGTCCGGCGGCGCCGGCATCGGCGGCGTACTGGAGCCGCTGCAGGCCAGCCCGACCATCATCGAGGACCACTGCTTCATCGGTGCGCGTTCGGAAGTGGTGGAGGGCGTGGTGGTGGGCCACCACAGTGTGATCGGCATGGGCGTGTTCCTCAGCCAGAGCACCCGCATCTACAACCGCGCCACCGGCGAGATCAGCTACGGCTACATCCCGCCGTACAGCGTGGTGGTGTCCGGCTCGCTGCCGAGCAAGGACGGCACCCACTCGCTGTACTGCGCGGTGATCGTCAAGCAGGTTGATGCCAAGACCCGCAGCAAGACCAGCGTCAACGACCTGCTGCGCGGCCTGGCCGACTGAAGGTGAGTGCGCCGGAGGACCTGGCGCAGTCCGCGATCTACCGGCATCCGTCCGACAACGCGTTCGGACGGATGCTGCCGCGCCTGCTGCACGCTCCGCGCTGGACCCGGTTGCGCCGGGCACTGTCGCGGCGCTGGCCGATGCCGGTACTGGTCAGCGACGTGCGCGACGTGGTCTACGCGAGCTGGTGGGTCGATGTGCGCCATGCCCCGCCAGCGCCACCTGGCCATCACTACGTGGTCCATGCAGGACGCGCGCCTTACACCGTTCTCAGCTATCGCCATGGCCACTTCGGGCCGGCGCTGGCGGGACCGCTGCGCTGCCTGATGCCGTCGCCAGGGCAGAGCAACTGGCGCTGGTACCTGCGCCGTGACGATGATCCGGGCGGGACCCCGGTCGTGCTGTTCGATCGCAACGTGATGGATCAGCTGGCCTTCGTCGCCGGCGCGCGCGCTTTCAGCGATGCCATGCAGCCCCACCTGTCCACGCGCTTCGAGCATGTGGTGCGCGTCGATGGCGATGGGCACACCCTGGTCGAAGGCGGGCAGGGGAGTGCGCCTGCGCTGCACCTGCAGTGGCGGGCCGCTGCGGGCTGGGAGGACGGGGCGTGGCGGGGGGCCTTCGGGGGCCATCAGGCCCTGCTGCGCTTCCTGACCTGCCAGGATGAGGCCATTGCGCGCACCTGTGACCGTCGCTGGGCCAGCACCCGCATCGCACTGCAGGTGGATGTCGACAGCCTGCAGCCGCTGCAGCTGGAAGGCGAACTGCAGTGCCCGCGCCTGCAGGCGATGGACGTGGCGCTGCACGAGGGGCTGGCCTTCCGGCTGCCAAGGGTACCGTTCCGGGTCGTGTCCGAGCGCCTGTTGTGAGATTCTGGGCCTCTGTTTTCCAGCATCACAGATGGCCATGAGTACCACTGTCTACGGTTTGAAGAACTGCGATACCTGCAAGAAGGCGAGCAAGTGGCTGGACCGCTTCGGCGTGCCGTACACCTTCGTCGACTACCGCGACAACAAGCCGAGCCCGGAAACACTGCTGGCGTGGGCTGAGCAGCTGGGTGGCCTGGCCGCGATGGTCAACAGGTCCTCAACCACCTGGCGGCAGCTGCCGGACAACCGCAAGGCCGCAGATTCCGAGGCGGAATGGAAGCTGCTGCTGCGCGAGTACCCGCAGCTGATCAAGCGCCCGCTGGTGGTCACCGCCGACGGCACGGTCAGCCAGGGTTTCAGTGACAATGGCTTCAAGGCCCGCTTCGGCGTGGGTGACGCATGAGCGCTGTCCTCGACCTGACCTGCGAACTGATCGCACGGCCCTCGGTGACGCCGGACGATGCCGGCTGCCAGGCACTGCTGGCGGCACGCCTGAAGCAGGCCGGGTTCCAGTGCGATCACCTGCGGCTGGGCGAGGTCGACAACCTGTGGGCGACCCATGGCCAGGGCGCGCCGGTGCTGGTGCTGCTGGGCCACACCGACGTGGTGCCGGCGGGCCCGCGCGAGGCCTGGGCCAGCGACCCGTTCACGCCGCAGATCCGTGACGGCGTGCTGTACGGCCGTGGCACCGCCGACATGAAGGGCAGCGTGGCGGCGTTCGTGGTGGCCGCCGAGCAGTTCGTGGCCGCGCATCCCGATCATCCCGGCACGCTGGCGGTGCTGCTGACCAGCGACGAGGAGGGCGATGCCATCGATGGCGTGCGCCACGTCGCACGGCTGTTCGCCGAGCGCGGCCAACGCATCGACTGGTGCATCACCGGCGAGCCGTCGTCGACCGCGACGCTCGGTGACCTGCTGCGCGTGGGCCGTCGTGGCAGCCTGTCGGCCAAGCTGCGGGTGCAGGGCGTACAGGGCCATGTGGCGTACCCGGAGAAGGCACGCAACCCGATCCACCAGGCGGCGCCCGCCCTGGCCGAGCTGAGCGCACGGCGCTGGGATGACGGCTACGAGAGTTTCCCGCCGACCAGCCTGCAGGTCTCCAACATCCATGCCGGTACGGGCGCCAACAATGTGATTCCCGGCGAGCTCGAGGTGGATTTCAACATCCGCTACAACCCGCACTGGGATGCGCCGAAACTGGAAGCGGAGATCACCGCGCTGCTGGATCGGCATGCCCTGCAGTACACGCTGAAGTGGCATCGCAGCGGCGAACCGTTCTACACCCCGGAAGGCACGCTGCGCGCCACTGCGCGTGCGGTGCTGGCCGAGCACATCGGCCGTGCACCGGAGGAAAGCACTGGCGGTGGCACCTCCGATGCCCGCTTCATCGCGCCATTGGGCGCGCAGTGCATCGAAGTGGGGCCGGTCAACGCCAGCATCCACCAGGTGGACGAGAACGTGCGCGTGGACGAACTGGAAGCACTGCCCGGGCTGTACCAGCGGCTGGTGGAGCGGCTGCTGGTGTGAGGAGGGTGGGTGCCGATCGTTGGTCGGCACGCCCCCCCCCCGCCGGAGCTACATCTCTGTAGAGCCGAGCCATGCTCGGCTGATGTCCACCGGCAGAAGCAGCCGAGCATGGCTCGGCTCTACTATTCTGAAAAAAGGAAGAACGGCGGCTTGTTCGCTTTTTCCCAGTAGCTCGGCGCGGCCATGTAGAAGTGCTGCGCTTCGGCCCTGGCGAACCAGCGCGCGGCTGCGTCGGTGTCCTTCTCCACGCCGGGCGCACCGCGGCCCAGCAGCAGTCCGGCGAAGTACTGGCCGAACACATTGCCTTTCTCGCCAGCGCGCTGGTACAGCTGCAGCGCACGCGCAGGATCGCGTGGCAGGCCTACGCCCTTTTCCAGCAGCGCGCCCAGATCGACCTGTGCGTCGGAATCGCCACGCTCGGCGCGACGCTGGATCTGCGCAACCCGCGGATGCACGGTGTCACCCTGTGCGGCGACCGCATCCGGCAGTCGTGACGATGAACTCGGATAGCGCTCGTAGATCATTCCGCGCAGGTCCCAGCGCAGTGCCTGCTGCGCGTCGCCTTGCTGGCGATAGGCCTTGGCGAGTTCGTGGAACGCATAGGGATTGCCGTGGTACGCGGCCGCCAGATAGGCTCGTTCACCGCGTCGCCAGGACGCGCGCAGCACCGGTGCCGGGTTGATGTGGGGGCTGTCGGCATGGCGCAGCGTGCCGGAGATCCAGATCCTGCCCAGTGCTTCTTCCGCCCTGGTGTTGTGGAAGGTCCACGGCGTGACCGCTGCGGCGCGCTCGTAGTAGGCGATGGCGCGCGGATCGTTGAAGCGCTCGAAGGTCTGCGCGGTATCAAAGGCACCCTCGAAGCTGCCATCGGCGCCGCGTTGTTCCAGGCCCTGCAGCTGAGCCGGCGGCAGGGGCGACGGACGGGGCGGGGTCTGGCAGGCGGCCAGGCCCAGGCAGAGCAGGGTGGCCAGCGCGGCTCTGCGTCCAGTGCGGTGTTGCATTTCCATTACACGTTTCGCGGCGGGCCATTATGCGCGCCGGGGAGTGGTTGCCAACGCAACGGTTGCGCCGTGCCGGAAACCGGAGTAGGGTCGATGCCATGTCGATCCGCCTGGCCACCGCCGTCAATAACAACAACCGCAATAATCTGCGCGCGAATAATCGTGCGCGGCCGATGCGGGACTGCGCCCTGGGTAGATAGACAGCAACACACGCCCGGACACCAGAAAACCCGCATCGGTCGATGCGGGTTTTTTTTGTGCCCGGGCGCAGCCCCACTCGGGCCTGGATGGCCGGTCGAACACCCTCCCACCCGTGAAATTCCCCCAACAGGAGCTCCCCCATGTGTTCGATCTTCGGAATCTTCGGCCTGCAGGCCGGTGACGATCTTCCGGCCCTGCGCCGCCATGCGCTGGAACTGTCGCAGCGCCAGCGCCACCGCGGCCCGGACTGGAGCGGCGTGTATCTTGACGAAGGCGCGCTGCTGGTCCACGAGCGGTTGGCCATCGTCGACCCGGCCGGCGGCTCGCAACCACTGCTGTCGGCCGACGGCCAGCTGGCGCTGGCGGTCAACGGCGAGATCTACAACCACCAGCAACTGAAGGCCGCACTGACCACCGCCTATGACTTCCAGACCGGTTCGGACTGTGAAGTGATCAATGCGCTGTACCGCCAGGGCGCTTCGCCAGCGCAGTGGCTGGAGCAGCTCAATGGCATCTTCGCATTCGCGCTGTGGGACCGTGGTGCCGGTCGTGTGCTGGTGGCGCGCGACCCGGTCGGCGTGGTGCCGCTGTACTGGGGCCACGATGCCCAGGGACGTCTGCGAGTGGCCTCGGAAATGAAGGCACTGGTCGATACCTGTGCCGACGTCGCTCAGTTCCCGCCGGGTCACTATTTCGACAGTGCCAGCGGTGAGCTGGTGCGCTACTACCAGCAGCCGTGGCGCGACTACGCTGACGTGCAGGGTCGCCAGGCCGATCTGGCCGAGCTGCGCCAGGCCTTCGAGCATGCGGTGGAACGCCAGCTGATGAGCGATGTGCCGTACGGCGTGCTGCTGTCTGGTGGCCTGGACTCGTCGCTGGTGGCGGCGGTGGCCGCGCGCTATGCACGTCGTCGCATCGAGGATGGGGGGCAGACCGAAGCCTGGTGGCCGCGCCTGCACTCGTTCGCGATCGGCTTGAAGGGCTCGCCCGATCTGGCCGCCGCTGCAATCGCCGCCGAAGCGCTGGGCACCGTGCATCACGGCTTCGAGTACACGTTCGAGGAAGGCCTTGATGCACTGCCGGAGGTGATCCGCCATATCGAAACCTACGACGTCACCACCATCCGCGCATCGACGCCGATGTTCCTGCTGGCACGGCGGATCAAGGCCATGGGGGTGAAGATGGTGCTTTCCGGCGAGGGCAGCGACGAGATCTTCGGTGGTTACCTGTACTTCCACAAGGCGCCGGATGCGCGTGAGTTCCACGACGAGCTGGTGCGCAAGCTCGACGCGCTGCACAACTACGACTGCCTGCGCGCCAACAAGTCGATGATGGCCTGGGGTGTGGAGCCGCGGGTGCCGTTCCTGGATCGCGAATTCCTCGATGTGGCGATGCGCTTCGACGCCGCGCACAAGATGGTCGGTGCAGGCTTTGGTAGCCGCCGCATCGAGAAGGCGGTGCTGCGCGAGGCGTTCGAAGGCTACCTGCCGGACAGCATCCTGTGGCGGCAGAAGGAGCAGTTCAGCGATGGCGTTGGCTATGGCTGGATCGACGGACTGAAGGCGCATGCCGAAGCTCAGGTGAGCGACCGTGTGCTGGCAGCGGCCGACAAGCGCTTCCCGCACAACCCGCCGCAGACCAAGGAGGCCTACTACTACCGTCACCTGTTCGAGCAGTTCTTCCCGAGCCGGGCGGCCGCCGAGACCGTGCCGGGTGGCAAGTCCATCGCCTGCTCGTCGCCTGCGGCGATCGCGTGGGATGCCAGCTTCGCCGCAGCTGCAGATCCGTCGGGGCGCGCGATCGCTGGCGTGCACGAGCAGGCACTGGCGTAAGCCCCGAAAAAGGGACGGAGGGGGGGGCGGGGCGCTTGTGCCACTAACGACTTAATCCCCTCCGTCCCCTTTTTGTATGATCGCCCCCCTGCACATTGGGGAATGTTCATGGACGTACACAGCGGGGGCCAGGTGCCACCGACGAAGTGGGGATGGCGCTACCTGGCCTGGGCCGGGGTCCCGCTGCTGGTCGGCGTGCTGCTGGCCCGTTATGCCGGGCCGGCGGCGCCCGAAGCTGTTGCCCGTGCCACGGCCACGGCTGAAGCCACCTGGGTGCAGCATCTGGCGTCGCCGCTGGGCCTGTTCCTGCTGCAGCTGCTGGTGCTGCTGCTGGTGGCCAAGGGCGCAGGCGCGCTGCTCAAGCACTTTGGACAACCGGCGGTGATCGGCGAGATGGCCGCCGGCCTGATGATGGGCCCATTGATGCTCGGCAGCCTGTTGCCGCCGCTGCATGGAGCCTTGTTCCCGCCCAGCTCGCTGGGCCCGCTGGGCATGCTCAGCCAGTTGGGTGTGCTGATGTTCCTGCTGGTGGCCGGTGCCGAGCTGGACCTGGCGGCGCTGCGTGGACGCCGGCGTTTCGCCTTTACGGTCAGCCATGCCGGCATCGCGGTGCCGTTCGTGCTTGGCGTCGCCCTGGCGATCTGGCTGTACCCGCAGCACGGCCCACAGGGGGTGAGCTTCACGGCATTCGCACTGTTCGTCGGCATTTCGATGAGCATCACCGCCTTCCCCGTGTTGCTGCGCATCCTTGCCGATCGCGGCATCACGCAGACCCCGTTGGGTCAGACCGCCATCGCCTGCGCTGCATTGGGTGATGCCACCGCGTGGTGCCTGCTGGCGCTGATCGTGGCCGCCGCCCAGGCCAGCGGATGGCTGCCAGCCAGCCTCAACCTGCTGTGCGTGGTCGCGTTCGTGGCGCTGATGCTGGGGCTGGTGAGGCCGTGGTTCGCCCGCCAGCAGATCGCGCCGGGCCGTGAGGGGCGGTGGCTGTTGGGCATCCTGCTGCTGTCGCTGGCCAGTGCCCTGGTCACCGAGATGCTCGGCATCCATGCGCTGTTCGGTGCGTTCGCGGCGGGCGTGGCGGTGTCGTCCAATGTGCAGTTGCGCGAGCTGCTGATGGCGCGCGTCGAACCGTTCGCGGTGACGCTGCTGCTGCCGCTGTTCTTCGCCATGACCGGCCTGCGCATGCGCGCCGATACACTGCAGGCCAGCGATGGCCTGTTGTGCGTGGTGGTGATCGCGGTAGCCACGACGGGCAAGCTGCTGGGCACCTTCAGTGCCGCACGCAGTGCCGGCATGCCCGCCCGTGAGTCGTGGCGGCTGGGTGCACTGATGAACACCCGTGGCCTGATGGAGCTGATCGTGCTCAACCTGGGCTACGAACTTGGCCTGCTCGGTGACCGGCTGTTCGCGGTGCTGGTGATCATGGCGCTGGTGACAACGGCGATGACCGGGCCACTGTTGAACCTGATCGAGCGGCGCAGGGGCTGAGCGTTGAACGGTAGTGCCGGCCGCTGGCCGGCAACCTCATGATGCTGGATGCACCTGCATGGATGCCGGCCAGCGGCCGGCACTACCGCGCCGGCACCAGCGTCATGGTGTGCTGCGCCTTGCCGGGCAGGAACGGCGTCGGCCGGCCATGCACCCAGTCTTCGTGGCCGGCACCCCAGTAGGGCGACAGTGGATGCCCACTCTGGCCGCCGGGCATGTGCACGATGCCGTCGGCCTCGTGGCCCGGTGAAACCACCATGCGCTCGGAAGCGCCGAAGTTCGGCGTCTGCACGCGCGGCATGTCGCGGTCGCCGGGCAGGCGGTCGGCCGGCATGCACAGCCAGCGTTTGGCGATGTCCGGCAGCGCCCGTGCGATGGGATGGCAGATCGCTGCGGTGTTGCGTTCGCCCCAGCTGCGTTTGGCCAGCGGTCCCTGCCTGGTCAACTCGTTTTCGGTACGGCGTGCAGCGTCGATCAGCAGTGCATCCCAGCTGTCGAAGGCCGGTGGCAGCAGATTGGCCGGCCGCTGCTGCAGCATCGGCCAGGCCACGCCTTCCAGCTGCGCCAGGCGCGGCTCCAGATAGTCATCGCCCAGCTGCGCATTGGCCGGTGCCAGCAGTGCATCGGACAGTGTCTTCATCACCTGCGTACGGAACTCACGCACCACCCGGTAGCTGACCGAGCTGGCCGAGGCACGGCCGCCCCATTGATGGCTGGCCTCCTTCAAGCGCTTCAGTGCAGGGTCGTCACTGCGTTCGATGACGTCGTGCAGCAGCGCCCACCAGCGCTGCAGGAACACCGCGCGATCGTCGAGCTGGATCGCCAGCAGGTCGTGTTCATCGAAGCGCTCCTGGATCGCCAGCAGGTCGCGGATCTGCCGCGCACGGGCACCCAGGTCATAACCTCCATTGCCGACGGTAGCCAGCGCCTCGCCGTCGAGGACGCGGCCGTTGGCGGTCCACAGGCGATGGTTGGGGGGATCGATCAATGCCGGCGAGGCATCGCTGCGGATCGGCCAGGGGGCGCACTCCTGGTTGTGGGCGGCGTTGAAGCCGGCCGGCGCGCAGCCCGGACCGCGATCCGGGCGGGCGCCGATCAGGCGCCAGGCGATGCGTCCGCTGCGGTCGCCGACCACCAGGTTCTGTGCGGGAATGCCGGCGTGGTCGGCGAACTGCAGGGCTGCGTCCAGATCACCGGCGCGGGCCAGGTCACCGAAGTCCAGGCGCACCGCACCGGGCAGCTGGGCGACCCAGCGCAGCGCGTCGCCGCTGCCATCGGCATGCGTGTGCAGGATCGGTCCCCAGGCGGTTTCGCGTACCGGGAACCGCACATCGGCCTGGCCGGCCACCGCAATCCGTTCTTCATGCACCGTCACTGCGGCATTGGCCGGTTCGGTGCGGTAGTCCGCCGTGTCGATGTAGCTGTTGGTGAAGCCCCAGGCGACGTGCCCGTTGCTGCCGACGATCACGGCCGGAAGGCCCGGCAGCGAGAAGCCGGTGACGTCGACCTGGCCGCCAGCGGCCTGCGGGTCGGGGTAGCGCAGGCGCACGCGGAACCACAGGCTGGGTGCGCGCAGGCCCAGGTGCATGTCGTCGGCAACAATGGCGCGGCCGTCGGCGGTGAGCGCACCGCCCACCGCGAAGTTGTTGCTGCCGACGGCATCGGCTTCTTCCTGCCCGGTGCCCGGTTTTCCCTTCAGCGTGCGCAGGTCCAGCTGGCTGGCACCGGGCAGCGTGGCGTTGCCGGTCGGTTCGCCGAACAGCGGTGCATCCCATTCAGTGCCGTCGTGGGCGATCAGTGCGTACAGCGCCGACGGCACCACCGCGCGGATGCGGCTGAGCGCAAGCTCGGTCTGGTTGCCGGGATCCTGCAGGTCGGCGTACATGGCCAGCCCGGCCAGCACGCTGTCGCTGGCCTGCCAAGGCTGCGGTGACTGCCGCAGCAGCAGGTACGCCCACGGCCGCACGGAGAGGTCGGCAAGGCCTTCGTTGACGCCGTCCACGTAGGCGCGCACGGCATCGCCGTTGTCGCCCAATGCAGCGTCCATGTGTGCCTCGGTGCGTGCGCGCAAACGGTGCACGCGCATGCGCTTGTCGGCGTCGATGGCCTTCGGTCCGAACAGTGCGGACAGTTCGCCGGCGGCGCTGCGGCGCATCAGGTCCATCTCGAAGTAGCGTTCCTGCGCGTGTACGCGGCCGAGTGCGCGCATCGCGTCGGCCTGGCTGCCGGCCGTGATGGTGACCACGCCCAGCGCATCGCGTTCGAGGGTGACCGGCTTCGCCAGTCCCGGCAACGCATGCTCGCCGTCCAGATCGGCCAGGCTGCCGCGCAGCAGCAGCCACAGCACCAGGGCGGTGACCAGGACGATGGCGATCAATACGCCCAGCACCCAACGCCATGTACGTCGCATCGCACGTCCTTTCCGAACTCGTGGGCCGATTGTAGCCGCAGGCGCAACTGCGACTGATTCCGATTAGATCACCGTATTCTGAAATGCGGCACCCTATGCCACATCGATTCACAGGAGCCCCCCCATGAAAGGCAACCCGGACGTCATCGCCTGCCTGAAGGAACTGCTGCGTGGCGAGCTCGCTGCCCGCGACCAGTACTTCATCCATTCCCGCCGCTACGAGGATCAGGGCCTGTTCGCACTTTACGAACGCCTGAACCACGAGATGGAAGAGGAAACCCAGCACGCCGATGCGCTGCTGCGCCGGATCCTGTTCCTGGGCGGCGACCCGGACATGCGCCCGCACGCCACCGAGCCGGGCAAAACCGTCGAAGAGATGCTGCAGAAGGATCTCGACACTGAATACGCCGTTCGGAACAATCTCGCCGCCGGCATGAAGCTGTGCGAGGAGAAGGGCGACTACGTGAGCCGCGACATCCTGCTGGCGCAGCTGAAGGACACCGAAGAAGACCACGCCTGGTGGCTGGAACAGCAGCTGGGCCTGATCAAGCGCATCGGCCTGGAGCTGTACCAGCTGAGCAAGATCGACGGCAGCGGCGCCCCGGCGCACTGAGCCGACGTCGCTCTCTGTAGAGCCGAGCCAATGCTCGGCTGCCTTCCGGTAGAGCCGACCGCTGGTCGGCTGCTCTGCAGAAAGCAGCCGACCAGCGGTCGGCTCTACCAGAAGCGGGAAGCAGCCGACCTGCGGTCGGCTCCGCCAGAAGAAGCACAGCGTTCTGTCGCACGCCAGCACCGGAGCACCGCGAGCCCGCCTTCGCCCGCCAGCTGCTCCACCGCCCGCCAGCCGACAACGAAAAAGCCGGGGAATCCCCGGCTTTTTCGTGTCCGGGGTCAGATCCGTTTTCGACGAAAACGGCTCTGATCCCATTGGGATGGAAATCGCCAACCGAGGTTGGCGTGGACCGGGGTAATGCGTGTCAACCAAGGTTGACACCCACCTCAACCAAGGTTGACACCTGCCAGGAGCGGTGCCTCACTCCACCGACAACCCTTCCACCTTCTGCCAGCCGCGCGGCAGCAGGTGGCCGCGTGTGGCGCGGGCGCCGAGGTAGGCGTCGAGCTCGTTGAACTTCAGCCCCATCGTGCGCTGGCCGGCGCGGACCTGCAGGGTCTGCCCCGGGCTGATCGCCACGATGGCGACCACGCGTTCGGTGGCGAGCTTGGCCTTCGGGATCTCGATGATCTTGTTGCCCTTGCCCTTGTCCAGTTCCGGCAGGTCGTTGGCGGCGATCGCCAGCAGGTTGCCGGAGCTGGTCACTGCCACGATGCGGTCGGTGGCGACGTTGGCCACTGCCGACGGGGTCAGCACCGACGAACCTGCAGACAGGTTCAGCATCGCCTTGCCGGCCTTGTTGCGGCCGATCAGGTTCTCGAAGCGGGTGACGAAGCCATAACCGTGGCTGGAGGCCAGCACGAAGCGGGTGTCCGGCTCGGCGCTGGCCAGGGTCACGAAGCTGGTGCCCGGTGCCGGCGAGAAGCGGCCGGTCAGCGGTTCACCATTGCCACGCGCGGAGGGCAAGGTGTGCACCGGCGTCGAGTAGGCGCGGCCCTCGCTGTCGAGGAACGCGACCTGCTGGGTGCTGCGTGCGCGCACCGCGCCCTGCAGTCCGTCGCCTTCACGGTAGGACAGGGCAGATGCATCGACGTCGTGGCCCTTGGCGGCACGGATCCAGCCCTTCTCCGACAGCACCACGGTCATCGGTTCGCTCGGCACCAGCTCGGTCTCGTCGATGGCCTGCGCCGCCTGGCGCTGCACCAGCGGCGAACGGCGTGCGTCGCCGAACTTCCTGGCGTCGGCGGTCAGTTCATCGCGGATCAGCTTCTTCAGCTTGGCTTTGCTGTCGAGGATGCCGAGGATCTTCTCGCGCTCCTTGGCCAGCTCTTCCTGCTCGCCGCGGATCTTCATCTCTTCCAGGCGGGCCAGCTGCTTCAGCTTGGTTTCCAGGATGTACTCGGCCTGTTCCTCGGACAGTCCGAAGCGCGCGATCAGCGCCGCCTTCGGTTCGTCCTCGGTACGGATGATGTGGATCACCTCGTCCAGGTTGAGGAAGGCGACCAGCAGGCCTTCCAGCAGGTGCAGCCGGCGCTCGACCTTCTGCAGGCGGTGCTGCAGGCGGCGGGTGACGGTGTTGCTGCGGAAGGTCAGCCATTCGCTGAGCAGCGTCTTCAGGTTCTTCACCTGCGGACGGCCGTCCAGCCCGATCACGTTGAGGTTGACGCGGTAGCTGCGCTCCAGGTCCGTAGTGGCGAACAGGTGGCCCATCAGCTGGTCGGCGTCGACCCTGTTCGAACGCGGCACCAGCACCACGCGCACCGGGTTGGCGTGGTCGGATTCATCGCGGATGTCTTCCAGCCACGGCAGCTTCTTGGCGCGCATCTGTGCGGCGATCTGCTCGATCACCTTCGACGGCGACACCTGGAACGGCAGCGCCGTGATCACGATGTTGCTGGCTTCCTTGGTGAAGGTCGCGCGTGCACGCACGCTGCCGTTGCCAGTCTCGTAGATGTTGCGCAGGTCATTGGCCGCAGTGATGATCTCGGCGCTGGACGGGTAGTCCGGGCCCTGCACGTGTTCGCACAGGTCGCGCACGGTGGCGTCGGGGTTGTCCAGCAGGTGCAGCAGCGCGCTGACGATCTCGTTGAGATTGTGCGGCGGCACGTCGGTGGCCATGCCCACGGCGATGCCGGTGGTGCCGTTGAGCAGCAGGTGCGGCAGCCGCGCCGGCATCCAGGTCGGCTCCTGCAGGGTACCGTCGAAGTTCGGTGCCCAGTCGGTGGTGCCCTGGCCCAGTTCGCCCAGCAGCACTTCGGCGATCGGGGTCAGCTTGGATTCGGTGTAACGCATCGCCGCGAACGACTTCGGGTCGTCGCTGGAGCCGAAGTTGCCCTGACCCTCGATCAGCGGGTAGCGGTACGAGAACGGCTGCGCCATCAGCACCAGCGCCTCGTAGCACGCGCTGTCGCCGTGCGGGTGGTATTTACCGATGACGTCGCCGACGGTGCGCGCGGACTTCTTCGGCTTGGACGCGGCATTCAGGCCCAGCTCGCTCATCGAATAGATGATGCGGCGCTGCACCGGCTTCAGGCCGTCGCCGATGAACGGCAGGGCACGGTCCAGGACCACGTACATCGAGTAGTCGAGGTAGGCGCGTTCGGCGTACTCGCGCAGCGGCAGTTGTTCGAATCCGTGGAACACGGGGCGGGCAAGTTCGGTCATGCGGCGTTGTTACCTATGTCGGGAGGCGGCGACGGCGGTCGCCGCTCGCAATCCTGTGATTATCCGGATGCGGCGGGGGATGCCAAGCCGCGCGCAGGGTCCAGCCCGGTTTCCAGGCCGTGGCCGGCCCGCGCCAGGTAGCGCCCCGGTGGCAGCCCGAAGTGGCGGCGGAACACGGTGACGAAGGCGCTGGCGCTGCTGAAGCCCAGTGCGTGGGCGATGTCGGCGACGCTGCGGCCATCGGTCAACTGGCGCAGGGCTTCGGAGAGCCGGGCCTGCTGCCGCCACTGGGCGAAGCTGAGCGTGGTCTCGTCGCGGAAGTGGCGGGTCAGGCTGCGCGGTGACAGGCCGGCCCAGTGCGCCCATTCGGCCAGGCTGCGTTCGTCGGACGGGTCGGCCAGCAGCTGCGAGGCGATCTTCAGCAGGCGCCGGTCATGCGGCATCGGCAGGTGCATGCGCTGGCGTGGCGCTGTGCGGATCTCGTCCACCAGCACTTCGATGATGTGCTGGCGTTCGGAGGTGGTGTCGTAGCCCGGTGGCCAGTCACAGATGCGGTCGGCGAGCGCCTGCGCCAGCTTGGACAGGCCCAGCACGCAGGGATCGGAGGGCAGGGTGGCGCAGACCGGAGCCGCCAGCGCCATGCCCCAGCCACGCAGAGGGCCGTCGAGGGTGACCGTGTGCGGCTCCAGCGGTGGCATCCAGCCGGCCGAGCCCGGCGCCAGCGACCAGGTGCCGTGCGAGGTACGGGTGGTCAGCAGGCCGCGCTCGACGCAGATCAGCTGCGCGCGCTGGTGATGATGCCAATCCACTTCACGGACCAGCCCTTGCGGGCTGTCGAAACGGAAACCGACCACCGGGGGACCGTCGTTGCGCTCGAACCAGTCCAGTGCCTCGTCCCTGAGCAGGCGTTTGGGAGCGGGGATTTCTGCCTTGTTCATCATGTCTGCTGGCTGAAATGTGTCATCCATTGGCTAGATTGTACTACCGGGCCACCTGGCCAGGTCATTAAGGTAGGCGCCTTCACTGATCCAGCCCACTGCTGCAACACAGCATTCGATGCCAGATCAAATATTTCCATTGAGAAATATTTTTTTTGGAAGAGAATGCTCCCCCATGATCTGTCCTGCAACCACTCCCCCCAGCTTCGGCCTGCTGCTGCGCCAGGTGCGCGACGGCCTGGTCCGCCAGCTCGACGCGTCCATGGCTGAAGAAGATCTGGGCATCGGCTTCACCCACTACATCGGGTTGAAGGTGCTTTCGAACATGGCGCCGTGCACCGCCAACGAACTGGCCCAGGCCATCGATCAGGTGCCCAGCGCGGTGACCCGGCTGCTGGACAAGCTCGAAGCGCTGGGCTGCGTCCGCCGCGAACCGCATGCGCAGGACCGGCGGGCACTGCAGATCGTGCTGACCGACGAAGGCCGCGCGCTGTGGGCGCGCTTGAAGCTGCGTGGCGACGCGGTGATGGATTACGCCCTGCGTGATCTTTCCGCCGACGAGCGCACGCTGCTTCTGTCTCTCCTTACCCGAATCCGCGATTCACTGACGACCCCATGAACCCGATCCCGCATTCCACTCTCCGCCGGTCCGGGCGCGCGCTGCTGGTGTCAGCGCTGGCCCTGGCCCTGGCCGCCTGCGCCAGCAGTCGTGGCCTCAACCCGCAGGGCCACGTGCTTGACGTGGACAGCCTGCACAGCGAACGCACCTTGGCCGACACCGACCTGAGCGCCACCGGCTTCCCGGCGCAGGACTGGTGGAAGGCACTGGGTGATGCGCAGCTGGACGCGCTGGTCGCCGAGGGCCTGGCCGGCCACCCGAGCCTTGACGCCGCCGATGCCCGCCTGCGCCAAGCCCAGGCCCAGGTCGGCACCGCACGTGCCGACGAACTGCCGAGCCTGTCGGTGTCCGGTGGCTACACCGGCCTGCGCCTGCCCGAATCGATGGTCGGCAGCGAGATGGGTGGCCGTTACGGCGGCAGCAGCCAGGTCGCCTTCGACTTCAGTTATGGCGTGGACCTGTGGGGCGGCAAGCGCGCCGCCTGGGAAGCCGCCGTGGACGGCGCCCACGCCGCCACCGTTGAAGCGCAGGCCGCGCGCCTGAACCTGTCCACTGGCATCACCCAGGCCTATGCCGACCTGGCCTACGCGTGGCAGCTCAACGACGTAGCCGAGGAAGAGCTGAGCCGTTCGCAGAAGTCACTTGAACTGACCCGCCAGCGCCGCCGCGCCGGCATCGACAGTGATCTGCAGGTGCGCCAGGCCGAGGCCCGCGTGCCGGCCGCGCAGCAGCAGGTGCAGGCCGCCCAGCAGCGCATCGACGCGGCCCGCACCGCACTGGCCGCGCTGGTCGGCAAGGGCCCGGACCGTGGCCTGTCGATCCAGCGCCCGCAGCCGCTGAATCCGGTGGCACTGCAGCTGCCGGGCGTGCTGCCCAGCGAACTGCTTGGCCGCCGCCCCGACATCGTGGCCGCACGCTGGCGCGTTGAAGCGGCCGACAAGCAGATCAAGGTTGCCAAGACCAAGTTCTACCCGAGCTTCAACCTGACCGCGCTGGCCGGCGTGGTCGCCCCGGATGTGGGCGACCTGCTGAAGAGCAGTTCCACCTTCGCCTATATCGGCCCTGCGCTGAGCCTGCCGATCTTCGAGGGCGGCAAGCTGCGCGCCAACCTGGCCAATACCGATGCGCAGTACGACCTGGCGGTGGCCAACTACAACCAGACCGTGCTCGATGCGCTGCGTGATGTGGCCGACCAGGTCAACGCGGTGCGCTCGCTGGCACAGCAGGCGCAGTCGCAGCAGCAGGCGGTGGACACCGCACGCGCTGCCTTCGACCTGGCCCAGCAGCGCTACCGCGCCGGCATCGGCAGCTACCTGGACGTGCTGACCGCGCAGTCCACTCTGCTGCAGTCGCAGCAGCAGCTGGCCGGCCTGCAGTCGCAGCAGGTGCAGTCCTCGGTGCGCCTGAGCAAGGCGCTGGGCGGTGGTTTCCAGCCCACTGACGCCGACCGCGCACCGATCGCCTCCCATTCCGATTCCTCGCATTCCTGAAGATCTCCGACATGAGCCAGACCCAAGACACCGCGGCCCCGGCCGCCCCCAACCGCCGCGGCAACCTGCTGCGCGGCCTGTTCGTGATCGTCGTGCTGCTGCTTGCCGCTTTGGCGCTGTGGTACTTCATGTTCGGCCGTTGGTTCGAAGAGACCGACGATGCCTACGTGCAGGGCAACCAGGTGCAGATCACCCCGCTGGTGGCCGGCACCGTGGTCGCCATCAATGCCGATGACGGCATGCGCGTGGAGCGCGGCCAGCTGCTGGTGCAGCTGGACCCGTCCGACACCGCAGTGGCGCTGCAGCAGGCCGAAGCCAACCTGGCCAAGACCGTGCGCCAGACCCGCGGCCTGTACCGCAGCGTGGAAGGCGCGCAGGCGGACCTGAACGCCCGCCAGGTGACCCTGAAGCGCGTGCGCGAAGACTACGCCCGCCGCAAGGACCTGGCCGCCACCGGCGCCATCTCCAACGAAGAACTGGCCCACGCCCGCGACGAGCTGGCCGCGGCCGAAGCCGCCGTGGCCGGTTCACGCGAGACCGTCGAGCGCAACCGCGCGCTGGTCGACGACACCGTGATCGCCACCCAGCCGGATGTGCAGGCCGCCGCTGCGCAGCTGCGCCAGGCCTTCCTCAACAATGCCCGCGCCGGCATCGTTGCGCCGGTCTCCGGCTACGTCGCCCGTCGTTCGGTGCAGGTCGGCCAGCGCGTGCAGCCGGGCAATGCCCTGATGGCCGTGGTGCCGACCGAGCAGATGTGGGTCGAGGCCAACTTCAAGGAAACCCAGCTGCGCCACATGCGCCTGGGCCAGGAAGTGGAGCTGAAGTCGGACCTGTACGCCGGCGACGTGAAGTACAAGGGGCGTATCCAGAGCCTGGGCCTGGGCACCGGCTCGGCGTTCTCGCTGCTGCCGGCGCAGAACGCCAGCGGCAACTGGATCAAGATCGTGCAGCGCGTACCGGTGCGCATCGCCATCGATGCCAAGCAGCTGGCCGAGCACCCGCTGCGCATCGGCCTGTCGATGAAGGCCGAAGTGAGCCTGCGCGACCAGAAGGGCGAAGTGCTGCCGAGCACCCCGGCCAAGGGCACGGTGTTCGACACCGACGTGTATGCCAAGCAGCTGCATGATGCCGACGAGGTGATCCACACGATCATCCAGGGCAACCTGCCGCAGCAACAGGCGAAGGTGGGCTGAGGTCGCCATGTCCGCACAAGCTCCAGCCGCGCCCGGCGCTCCGGGCGCACCGGCGGCGCCGGCTGCAGCCTCCGGGTTCCTGCCGCCCAGCGTCGCCCTGTGCACCGTCGGCCTGGCGATGGCGTCGTTCATGCAGGTGCTCGACACCACCATCGCCAACGTCTCGCTGCCGACCATCGCCGGCAACCTCGGTGCCAGTTCGCAGCAGGCGACCTGGGTCATCACCTCGTTCGCGGTCAGCACGGCCATCGCGCTGCCGCTGACCGGCTGGCTCAGCCGCCGTTTCGGCGAACGCAAACTGTTCGTCTGGGCCACGCTGGCCTTCGTCATCACCTCGCTGTTGTGCGGCCTTGCGCAGAGCATGGGCATGCTGGTGGTGTCGCGTGCGCTGCAGGGTTTCGTGGCCGGTCCGATGTACCCGATCACACAGTCGCTGCTGGTCTCGATCTACCCGCGCGAGAAACGCGGACAGGCATTGGCGCTGCTGGCGATGATCACGGTGGTGGCGCCGATCTGCGGCCCGATCCTCGGTGGCTGGATCACCGACAACTACAGCTGGGAATGGATCTTCCTGATCAACGTGCCACTGGGCATCTTCGCCGCGCTGGTGGTGGGCAACCAGCTGAAGGGACGCCCGGAGCAGATCGAGAAGCCGAAGATGGACTACGTCGGCCTGATCACGCTGGTGATCGGTGTCGGCGCGCTGCAGCTGGTGCTCGACCTGGGCAACGACGAGGACTGGTTCTCGTCGATGAAGATCGTGGTGCTGGCCTGCGTGGCGGTGGTGACGCTGACGGTGTTCCTGATCTGGGAACTGACCGACAAGGATCCGATCGTCGACCTGAAGCTGTTCCGGCACCGCAACTTCCGTGCCGGCACGCTGGCGATGGTGGTGGCCTATGCGGCGTTCTTCAGCGTGGCGTTGCTGATTCCGCAGTGGCTGCAGCGTGACATGGGCTATACCGCGATCTGGGCGGGCCTGGCGACCGCACCGATCGGCATCCTGCCGGTGATCATGACGCCGTTCGTGGGCAAGTATGCGTCGCGCTTCGACATGCGCATGCTGGCCACCGTGGCGTTCATCGTGCTGTCGATGACCAGCTTCCTGCGCTCGAACTTCAACCTGCAGGTGGACTACATGCACGTGGCTGGCGTGCAGCTGATCATGGGCATTGGCGTGGCGCTGTTCTTCATGCCGGTGCTGCAGATCCTGCTGTCGGACCTGGATGGGCGCGAGATCGCGGCGGGCTCCGGCCTGGCGACGTTCCTGCGCACGCTGGGCGGCAGCTTCGCGGCCTCGCTGACGACGTGGCTGTGGGCGCGGCGTACCCAGGTGCACCATGCCGATCTGACCGAGCACATCTCGGCCTATCAGCCGGGCATGCAGGAGCAGGTCACTGCAATGGGGCAGGGCGACCTGCAACATGGCGCGGCGGTACTGAACAACATGATCAACCACCAGGCATCGCAGATGGGTTTCAACGACATCTTCTTCCTGCTGGGCTGGATCTTCCTGGCGATCATCACCTTCCTGTGGCTGGCCAAGCCGCCGTTCGGCGCAGGCGCAGGTGCGGCGTCCGCGGGCGGTGGGCATTGATCGACCATTGGCGTTGAAACGCACAAAACCCCGCCGCAAGGCGGGGTTTCTGTCTGGTGGATCCACGTCATCGCGTGCCACCCAGCCTCCGGAAACGAAAAAACCCGCTTTCGCGGGTTTGATCATCTTGAGTCGTGGTGCCCAGGAGAGGACTCGAACCTCCACGGTTTTACCCGCTAGTACCTGAAACTAGTGCGTCTACCAATTCCGCCACCTGGGCGACTCAGGAGATGAATTGTGCGGCACGGCAGAGAGTGTGTCAACAACATTTCACACTATTTTCTGCGCTTGCACGCCCAGGTGGTGCAGCAGGCTGCGCATCGCCGGTGACAGCTGCGCCCACTCGGCGAAACAGGCGCACAGGCGGCGCTGTGCCCACGCATCTGCAAGCGGCACCGCAACGGTATGCGTGCTGCGCCGATGCTGGCGCGCAATGGTACGCGGCACGATACCGACACCGATGCCGTGGCCGACCATGATGCAGACGCCCTCGAAGGTCTTCATGCGGATGCGCACGTCCAGTCGGCGACCGATGTCGCGCGCCTGGTCTTCGATGTAGGTCTGCAGTGCATTGCCATCGGCCAGGGCAACGAAGGTCTCGCCGGCAATATCGGCGAAGGTCACGCTGCGCAGTGATGCAAAGCGGTGATCGGCAGGCAGCAGCATCACCAGTGGATCTTCGGCCACCACATGCTGCTGCAGGCCGGTGGCGTCGACTGCATCACTGATGATGCCGGCCTCGGCCTGGCCAGCGCTGATTGCACGCACGACTTCGGGGCTGGTGCGTTCCAGCAGTTCGACGTGCAGGCGGGGTCGTTCGGCCAACCACGGTGCGAGCCGCGAGGGCAGGTAGTTGGTCAGTGCTGCGGTGTTGGCATACAGATGCAGGGTGCCGCGCGCCCCCTGCGCGAATGCCTGCAGTTCGCCGCGCAGCTGTGCCTGCTGTTGCAGGATCAGGCGTGCATGGTGGGCGAGGGCGGCGCCGGCTTCAGTCAGGCTGACGCCACGTGGATGCCGGTTCAACAGCTGGGTGCCGGCATCGGCTTCGATCGTGCGCAGGCGCTCGCTGGCCGAACCCAGGGCCAGGTTCGCCTGCGTTGCGCCGGCAGTGATGCTCCCGGCCTCGGCGATTGCCAGGAACAGGCGCAGGTCGGCGATGTCCATCCGCATGTGGGTGCCCTCATCGCAGGGCCACCGCCTTCGGATCAGCCGAAGGCAGGGCCGGAAAGACCGCATTGTGCGCCGTTGCTCCGCCCGATCCAATGAAGGCATGGATGAATCGATGTACTTCTACGTGCTGCTGGTGCTGGTGTTCGTATTGGCCGGCGTGGTCAAGGGGGTGACCGGCATGGGGTTGCCGACGGTGGCGATGGGGGTGCTGGGCAGTACGCTGTCGCCGGTGGCGGCAGCGTCGATGCTGTTCATTCCGACCTTCGTCACCAATGTGTGGCAGCTGTTGTCCGGGCCAGCGCTGGGCCCCATCGTGCGGCGCCTGTGGCCGATGATGCTGGCCGTGGTGGTGGTGACGCTGGGTTCGGCAGCGCTGCTGGTACGGGTCGATCGCAGCGGGTCGCGCGTTGCGCTGGGCGTGGCCCTGATGGTCTATGCCGCCTATGCGTTGCTTGCGCCGGTGTTCCGCGTGCCGCAGCGGCGCGAGCGCTGGCTGGGGCCGCTGGTGGGCGCGCTGTCCGGCGTAGTGACCGGCGCCACCGGCGTGTTCGTGATGCCGGCGGTGCCGTACCTGCAATCACTGGGGTTGCAGCGCGAAGAACTGGTGCAGGCGCTCGGGCTGGCGTTCACCGTATCGACGATTGCACTGACCACGGGCCTGGTGCTGCACGGTGCGTTCGGCATCCAGCAGCTGGGCTTGAGTGCACTGGCGGTGGTGCCGGCGCTGCTGGGCATGTGGCTGGGGCAGGTGATCCGGCAGCGGATCAGCGCACGGGTGTTTCGGGCGTGCTTCCTTGGCTTCCTGCTGTTGCTCGGCCTGGAGCTGGTGCTGCGGCCATTGTTCTGATGCCAAATTGCGGGCATGAAAAAACCCGCTTTCGCGGGTCTTTCTCATTCTCGACGTGGTGCCCAGGAGAGGACTCGAACCTCCACGGTTTTACCCGCTAGTACCTGAAACTAGTGCGTCTACCAATTCCGCCACCTGGGCGTCGAGGAGCGAGATTATGGGGTGTCGTTATGGGGGTGTCAATACTTTTTGCTTGCCCGGAGTCGGATCCTGTTTCGCATGCGAAACGGGCTCTGACCCCATGGGACCCGCACAGGCAAAAAAAATCCCCGCCGAAGCGAGGAGTTTTTTCGTTGGTGCC
Organism: Stenotrophomonas sp. YJH_SMC_94-11; assembly: GCF_059370435.1. NCBI lineage: Bacteria > Pseudomonadati > Pseudomonadota > Gammaproteobacteria > Lysobacterales > Lysobacteraceae > Stenotrophomonas > Stenotrophomonas sp. YJH_SMC_94-11. The sequence goes on from NZ_JCAFTR010000003.1 coordinate 150,631, forward strand.
CAGGAGAGGACTCGAACCTCCACGGTTTTACCCGCTAGTACCTGAAACTAGTGCGTCTACCAATTCCGCCACCTGGGCGTTCCAGAGGCGCAATTGTGAAGATGAATCCGGGAGCTGTCAACGACTTCCTGAAATTATTTGATCCAACGCCTCCAGGGCGGGCGCTGACCCGTTCTGCACGCCATCAACGGCTACCATGTAGGGCGATGACTACCAAAAAACCAAGCAAGGGCGGGAGCAAGTCCCGCAGCCAAGCCCCGAAGAAGGGCCCGAAGGCGGGCGCAGCCCGCACCCCCAAGCCGGGCAAGCCGCTGCCAGGCTGGTTCCCCGAATTGAATGAAGGCGGTACGCCGCCGCGCGGCCGCAAGGTCCGCACCGCTGATGCGGCAGCGCCCGGCCCGGCCCCGGGCCGCAAGCTGCCGCCGACCGGCAAGGTGATCGACGATCCCTACGCCGCCCGCGAAGCCGAGAAATACGAACAGCCCATCGCCAGCCGCGAGGCCATCCTGGCCCTGCTGGAGCGTTGCGAAGGGCCGCAGACCGCCGAGGAACTTGGTGCACGCCTGGGCCTGACCGCACCGGATCGGGCCGAGGCGCTGTCGCGCCGGCTCGGTGCCATGGTCCGTGATGGCCAGCTGGTGCAGAACCGCCGCGGCGGTTTCGCCCCGATCCAGACGTTGAACCTGGTCACCGGCGTGGTGATCGCCAACCCGGAAGGGTTCGGTTTCCTGCGTCCGGTCGAGGGCGGCGACGACCTGTTCCTGCCGCCGTATGAAATGCGCAAGGTGATGCACGGCGACAAGGTGCTCGCCCGCGTGACCGGCATCGATCACCGGGGCCGTCGCGAGGGCAGCATTGCGCGCGTGCTCGAACGCGGCATGACCCGCCTGATCGGCCGCTTCAGCATCGAGATGGGCATCAACTACGTGGTGCCCGATGACAAGCGCGTGCAGCGCAACGTGCAGGTGCCGCCGGACCAGACCGGTGGCGCGCGCGACGGCCAGCTGGTGGTCTGCGAACTGACCCAGGCCCCGGACAGCCGCCGCCCGCCGATCGGCCGCATCATCGCCGTGCTGGGCGACAAGCTGACCGCGTCGCTGGTGGTGGAGACCGCCATCCACGGTCACGAGCTGCCGTTCGAGTTCCCGCAGGAGGTGCTGGACGAAGCCGCATCGGTGCCGCTGGTGGTTGAGCCGGCGATGATCGGCGACCGTGTCGACCTGCGCAGCACGCCGCTGGTCACCATCGACGGTGAGGATGCCAAGGACTTCGACGACGCGGTGTACTGCGAGCCAAATGCCGATGGCTTCCGCCTGGTGGTGGCCATTGCCGATGTCTCCAACTACGTGCGCCCCGGTACGCCGCTGGATGAGGAAGCGCAGAAGCGCGCCACCTCGGTGTACTTCCCGGGCTTCGTGGTGCCGATGCTGCCGGAGACGCTGTCCAACGGCATCTGCTCGCTGATGCCGAAAGTCGACCGCATGTGCTTCGTCTGCGACATGCAGATCGACCGCGATGGCCTGGTCACGCATTCGCGCTTCTACGAGGCGGTGATGAATTCGCACGCGCGCCTGACCTATACCCAGGTGTGGAAGGCGGTCGGCGAGGACGATGCCGATACCAAGGCCTGGATGGGCGACCTGTTGCCGCAGGTGCAGCGCCTGCACCAGCTGTACAAGGTGCTGTCCAAGGCACGTGCCAAGCGCGGCGCCATCGAGTTCGAAAGCAGCGAGGTGCGCTTCGTGCTGGACAACCGTGGTGAAGTCACCCAGGCCGGCATGCTGGTGCGCAACGACGCGCACAAGCTGATCGAGGAATGCATGATCGCGGCCAACGTCGAGGCGGCCAGGTACCTGCTGTCGCGCCACGTGCCGGCGCCGTACCGCATCCACGAGAAGCCGCCGGAAACCAAGTACGCCGACCTGCTGGAATTCCTCAAGGAGTTCAAGCTGAGCCTGCCGCCGTGGTCGAAGGTGCGCCCGGGTGACTACACCAAACTGCTGAAGAAGATCCGCGACCGCCCTGATGCGACGCTGCTGGAGTCGGTGCTGCTGCGCAGCCAGAGCCTGGCGATCTACAGCCCGGAGAACCACGGCCACTTCGGCCTGGCGCTGGAGGCCTACGCGCACTTCACCTCGCCGATCCGTCGCTATCCCGACCTGCTGGTACACCGCGCGATCAAGCACGCGCTGTCCGGCAAGCCGCTGGACAAGTTCACCTACAATGCCCGCGAGATGGCCGCGCTGGCACTGCAGTGTTCCGAGCGTGAGCGCCGTGCCGACGAGGCCGAGCGCGAGGTCGACGAGCGTTACCGTGCGGCGTGGATGGAAAAGCACGTGGGCGGCCAGTTCGACGGCGTGATCAGCGGCGTGACCAGCTTCGGCCTGTTCGTGGAACTGGACGAGTCGAAGGTGCAGGGCCTGGTCCACGTGACCCAGCTGCCGCAGGACTATTACAAGTTCGACGCGACCCGCAAGACGCTGACCGGCGAGCGCCGCGGCGGCAGCTACCGGCTGGGCGACCGCGTGCGCATCCTGGTGCTGAAGGCCAGCATGGAAGAGCGCAAGATCGACTTCCGGCTGGTCGAACACAAGGGCGAGGACGAGGGTGACGGGCTGCCGCCGCTGCCTGAGCGGGGCAAGCCGGCCAAGCGCACCAAGAAGCAATATTGAAAAGCGTGCCGACCAACGGTCGGCACCCACCTCACCCGGTAGGTGCCAACCGTTGGTTGGCACGCACCGCTCGTCAGGTAGGTGTCGACCTTGGTCGACACGATCTTCCGGAGGAAAGCAGCAATGCAAGGCCAACCCGAATACAGCGGCGGCTGCCAGTGCGGCGCGATCCGCTTCCACGTGCGTGGTGCGCTGACCGACAGCTCGATCTGCCATTGCCGGATGTGCCAGAAGGCCTTTGGTGCCTTCTACGCGCCCTTGGTGTCGGTGCGCGGCGTGCAGTTCAGCTGGACCCGCGGCCAGCCCCGCTATTTCCAGTCGTCCAACGTGGTGCGGCGTGGCTTCTGCGCCGACTGCGGCACGCCATTGACCTACGAAGCGCCCGATGGCGTGGCGGTGGCTGCTGGCGCGTTCGACGAAGCCGAACGCCTGCCTCCGACGATCCAGTACGGGGTCGAGCGCAAGCTGCCCTTCGTCGACGGCCTGGCCAGCCTGCCCGTACGGCGTACCGAGGAGGACATCGCGGCCCTGGACTTCCTGGCCACGATCGTGTCCCACCAGCACCCCGACCACGACACGCCGCACTGGCCACCGCGCAGCCGGTGACGCACCTGTAGCGCCGTCTCCACGCTGTCGCCGCAGGCTGAACCCAGGACAGCCGAGCGCAGGTTCGGCCGTACAGGGAGGCGGGGCGCGGCAGCGCCCGGACCGCCGATGCTCTACCATAGCCCCCCCCTTTCCGGTCCCCGCCCGCATGAGCAAGAACAGCCAGTGGATCGTCGGCGTCAACGCCGTCGCCTCCTCCATCGAGAACGACGCCGAGAACGTCCGCGAAGTGCTGGTCGAGGCCGGTGCGAAGAACCCGCGCCTGACCGAGATCGAGGAAAACGCCCGCCGCAAGGGCATCGACGTGCGCAAGGTGAACAGCCAGGCGCTGGACGGTGTGGGGGGCTCGGTGCGCCACCAGGGCGTGGCCGCGCGCTATGCCGCCGCCCGCACCTACAGCGAGAACGAGCTGGAAGGCCTGGTCACTGCGGCCGAGGGCAAGGCGCTGCTGCTGGTGCTGGATGAGGTGCAGGACCCGCACAACCTGGGTGCCTGCCTGCGCTCGGCGGCTGCGGCCGGTGCGACTGCAGTGATCATCCCCAAGGACAAGTCGGCCACGGTCAACGCCACCGTGCGCAAGACCTCGGCCGGCGCCGCCGACCTCATCCCGGTGGTGGCGGTGACCAACCTGTCGCGTTGCCTGAAGGACCTGCAGAAGCAGGGCGTGTGGATCTACGGCCTGGCCGGTGAAGCCACCGCCTCGCTGTACCAGCTGGACCTGAAGGGCAACATCGCGCTGGTGCTGGGCGGCGAAGCCGACGGCCTGCGCCGCCTGACCCGCGAGAACTGCGATGGCCTGGTCAAGATCCCGATGCCGGGCGAGATCGAGAGCCTGAATGTCTCCGTCGCCGCCGGCGTCAGCCTGTTCGAAGCCGTGCGCCAGCGCGGTTGATCGGGCGACAGCCCATGTAGAGCCGAGCCCACGCTCGGCTGCCGCGCGCGGCCCACCGCGCCGCATGGGCATTCAGACGAAAAGCAGCCGAGCATGGGCTCGGCTCTACAGAAGGCCTCAGCCCGCGCTGCCACCCAGTGCCTTGAACAGGGTCACGTCGTTGTTCAGCTGGCCCTGGCGCACGCGCGCCAGCGACAACTCTGCATCGCGCCGGGTCTGCTGGGCTTCCAGCCAGGTGCGCAGATCGGTAGCACCCACGCGATAACGCACTTCCTGCGCGCGCTCCACTTCCACCGCTTCCTCGTACGAAGCCTGCGAGGCAGCGACCTGGCGCGCCAGCTGCTCGCGCGCGGACAGTGCGTTGTCCACTTCCGAGAGCGCGGTGTACAGCGTCTTGCGGAAATTGGTCGCGGCGATCTGATAGCTGGTGCCGGCGATATCGGTATCCAGCTGCGCGCGCTGCAGGTTGAGGAATGGCAGCGAAAGGCCGGCACCCAGCGTGGCCACCGGATTGCGCAGTACATCGCCCAGCGAGGTCGCACTGGAACCGAGGCTGCCGGTCAGGCTCAGCGCCGGGTAGTACTGGGTGGCGGTGACCTTGATGGTCTTCAGGCTGTTGCGCAGGCGGAGTTCTGCCGCACGCAGGTCGGGGCGGCGGCCGAGCAGGTCGGCCGGCAGCCCCTCGACAATGCGCGGGCTGCGTGCGCCCAGCAGGTCCTGAGGTTCGTCCTGCTGGGGCCAGGGCGTGCCGTCCAGCAGCACGGTCAGTGCGTTGCGCACCTCCACCCGCTGCTGTTCCAGCGCGCTCTGCGAGGCGCGCTGCGATTGCAGGTTCTGCAGCGCCTGGCGCACTTCCAGACGCGATACCGCACCGGCGTCGAAGCGGGCCTGCACCAGTTCGCGGGTGCGCTCCAGCCGCTCCAGGTTGGCCTGGCCGGTGGCGATCGACTGGTTCAGGTAGGCCAGGTTCCAGTACTGGGTGATGGTGTCGCTGATCACCAGCAGGGCGGTATTCTGCCGGTCTTCCTCGCTGGCTTCGGCTTCCCAGCGGGCGATGTCGCGCTGGGTCCGCAGGCGTCCCCACAGATCGACCTCCCAGCCCAGCGAAACGCCGGTGGAGTAGCTGCGGCGCCAGTCGTCGGCCTGGTCGGTGGCGCGGCTGGCATTGCCGCTGACGCCCGATGACGAAGGCTGCGGCCACAGCGCGTTGCTGGCCAGGCCGGCCTGCAGGCGCGAACGCTGCACGGCCAGGCCGGCGGCGGCCAGGTCGCTGTTGGCGGCCAGCGCCTGCGCCACCAGGCGGTCCAGGCGTTCATCGCCGAAGCCGGTCCACCAGGTGTCCTGGCGGATGTCGTGGCCCGGTGTGTCCAGGCTGCTGCGCGGGTCGTCGGCCGGTGCGTTGAGGGTGGCATCGCCACGCCCATACTGGGCCGCCACATCGGGATCGGCCACCGGATAGCGGCCGACAGAAGCGCAGCCAGACAGGGCGAGCAGAACGGCACCCGCCAGCAGCCGGCGCGAAGGGGCGGGGAAGGGCAGTCGGTTCATCATCTTCATTCGCGTGCCAGGGCCTCTACCGGGTCAAGCTGCGCGGCATTGCGCGCGGGCAGGAAGCCGAATGCCACGCCGATCAGGGTCGAGCAGGCGAAGGCGGCAATGATCGAGGCGGTGGAGAACAGCACCTGGAAGTCGCTGGCGAAGCGGCCGATCATCGAGCCCAGCAGCAGGGCCAGGCCGATGCCGAGCACGCCACCGAGCAGGCAAACCAGCACCGCTTCGATCAGGAACTGCTGGCGGATATCACTTTGTCGTGCACCAACGGCCATGCGCACCCCGATCTCTCGGGTGCGCTCGGTCACCGACACCAGCATGATGTTCATCACGCCGATGCCGCCGACCAGCAGCGCGATGGCGGCGATGGCACCGATCAGCAGGGTCATCGTGCGCGTGGTCTGCTCGATGGTGTCGCGGATCTCCGCGCTGTTGCTGAGGAAGAAATCCTCGGTGCCGTGGCGCATCGTCAGCAGGCGGGTGATCGCTTCCTGAGCGGCATCCATCGGTGTGTTGTCGTCCACGCGCACGGTGATGCTGGAGACATGGCTCTGGCCGAGCATGCGCGACATCACCGTGGTGTAGGGCACCCAGACGCTGAGGCTGGTGCTGCCACCGAAGCCGAAACTCTGGCGCTTGGCCACGCCGACCACGCGCGCCGGCACGTTGCCGAGCAGGATCACCTGGCCGACCGGGTCGACATCGGGGAAGAACTGGGTCTGGGTGTTTTCGTCGATCACCGCTACCTGGCCGAGGCCCCTCACGGCATCGGCATCGAAGAAGCTGCCGCTGAGCAGGGTTACCCCCTTGACCCGGAAGAACTGCTCGCCGACGCCGCTGACCTGGGCGGTCGACGACTGGTTGCGATAACGCGCGGTCACCGAGGTCGATACGCTGGGGGTGGCGCTGTCCACATAGCTCTGCTTTGCCAGTGCATCGGCATCGCTGGCCTTGAGCGTCTGCACCCGGGCCGAGCGCATGTCGCCGAAACCACGGCCGGGATAGACGTCGATGGTGTTGGTGCCGAGCGCGCTGATGTTCTGCAGGATCTGCTGCTGCGAGCCATTGCCCAGCGCCACCACCGAGACCACCGAGGCGATGCCGATGATGATGCCGAGCATGGTCAGGAAGGTGCGCAGGCGATGGGCGTTCATCGCCAGCAGCGCCATCCGGAACGCTTCGGTGAAGCGGTCGCGGGCCGCCCGCCAGCTATTGCCGTGGGCGACGCCGGTACTGGCTTCGCGCTGGGCGCGGTAACTCGGCGCATCCGGATTGGCGCGGTCGGCAATGATCTCGCCATCGCGGATCTCGATGATGCGCTGTGCGTGCTGGGCCACGCTCATGTCGTGGGTGACGATGATGATGGTGTGGCCTTCGGCATGCAGTTCGCCGAGGATCGCCATCACTTCCTCACCGGATTTCGTATCGAGCGCGCCTGTTGGTTCGTCGGCCAGGATCACCTCGCCGCCGTTCATCAGGGCGCGTGCGATCGACACGCGCTGCTGCTGGCCACCGGAAAGCTGGCCTGGCTTGTGATGCATGCGGTCGCCCAGGCCCAGCCGCTGCAGCAGTTGCTCGGCACGCGCGTTGCGCACCGGGCCGGGACTGCCGGCATACACCGCCGGCACTTCCACATTGCCGCGCGCGTCGAGGTCGCCGAGCAGGTGGTAGCGCTGGAAGATGAAACCAAAATGCTCGCGGCGCAGTTCGGCCAGTTCGTCCGGCTCCATCTTTCCGGTTTCGCGGCCGGCCACCTGGTAGCTGCCGCGGGTGGGACGGTCGAGGCAGCCGAGGATGTTCATCAGCGTCGACTTGCCCGAGCCGGACTGGCCGACGATGGCGACCATCTCGCCGGCGTGGATGTCGAGATGGACGTCGCGCAGCACGGCGATCACATCGTCGCCGGCCGGGAATTCACGTCGCAGGTCGCGCAGCCGCAGCAGCGGCGCCGTCGTGCTCATCGGCGCCCCATGCCCGGGCCGCCGACCCGCATCTGCATGCCGCCGCGGTTGCCGCCGCCGGCGCTGGCACCGGCCGCACCGGCTTCGCCGACCACCACGCGCTCGCCTTCCTTCAAGCCGGACAGGATCTCGGCCGAGGCGCCGTTGTTGATGCCGACGGTGACCTTGCGCGGCTGCGGCTGGCCCTTCTCGTCCAGCACCCGCACCATCCGCTCATCGCCACGGCGCTTCGGTCCCAGTGCCACCGCCGGCACCATCAGCACGCCCTTGGCCTGCTTGAGCAGTACCGAGACCTGCGCGGTCATGTCGATGCGCAGCGTGCCGTCCGGGTTTTCCACATCAAACAGCGCGTTGTAGTAGACCGCGCTGCTGGAGCTGGAGCTGGAGGAGCTGCTGGAGCTGGACGAATTCTCGTTGGCGATCGAGGCCGGCGCCGGATTGATCTGGCGCAGCGTGGCGTGATACTTGCGGTCCGGGTCGCCCAGGGTGGTGAAGTACACCGGCATGCCGGGCTTGATCTTGACCACGTCGGCCTCGGAGATCTCGGCATTGACGGTGACCACGTCCAGCCGCGCCAGCATGACGATGGTCGGTGCGGTCTGGTTGGCGTTCACGGTACGGCCTTCCTCGGCCACCACCGCGACCACGGTGCCGTCCATCGGCGCGGTGATGCGGGTGTAGGCCAGGTTGGCGCGGGCGGTGCCCAGCTCGGTTTCGCGGCCCTTGATCTGCGCCTCGTAGGACTGCAGCTGGGCACGGGCGGTCTTCAGCTGCGCTTCGGCGGCATCGTATTCCTGGCGCGAGGTGGCCTCGGCGGCCAGCATCTGCTGCTGGCGCGCGAACTCCAGTTCGGCCTGGCGCAGGGTGGCCTGCTGCACGGCGCGCTGGGCGGTGACCTGGTCCAGCGAGGCCTGCGCGTTGAGCACCTGGTTCTGCTGGGTGGTGGCATCGATCTCGGCGATCAGGTCGCCTTCCTTCACGGTGTCGCCCAGCTGTACCTTCAGCGATTTGATCTGGCCCGAGGCCTGCGCGCCGACGCTGACCAGCTTGTAGGCGTCGATCACGCCGGTGGCATCCACCGTTTGTTCGATGTCACCGCGGCTGACCGGCGAGGTTGCCACCGCCGGGGCGGCGGGCTTGCGCAGCAGCCACCAGGCGGTCGCGGCGACGATCAGGGCGAGCAGGGCGATCAGCATCAGGCGACTCCGGCGGGTCGCTGGCAGCAGGCGGAACGTCACGTCGTGGCTTCACTCTCGAGGCCGCGAGGGCGGCGTTGGTGGGCATTGTGAAGACCGGGCGATGGACGGCTCAATCCTCGGGGTATGTCCGTATGTAACACTGTCGGTGAACAGGCGTAACCACAGGTATCCCGCCCGTGGGTGGATACACTGGTACGCATTGCCCCGGATGCGGTTCAGCTGCCGACACGGGATGATCGCGACATGGAGACTGAAAACCCGATGCATCGACTGCTGATCGTCGACGACGACAACGACATCCGCACGCTGCTGGCCGAGCAGCTCGGCCGCGCCGGCTACCAGGTGAGCACTGCGGCCGATGGCACCGCCATGCGCCAACTGCTGGACCGCGAGCACGTGGACCTGATCGTGCTGGACCTCAACCTGCCGCGCGAGGATGGTCTGACCCTGTGCCGTGACCTGCGTGCACGTTCGAACACGCCGGTGATCATGCTGACCGCGCGGGCCGAGCCGATCGACCGCGTGCTGGGCCTGGAAATGGGCGCCGACGACTACCTGGCCAAGCCGTTCGAGCCGCGCGAGCTGCTGGCGCGCATCCGCAACGTGCTGCGCCGGACCGAGGCGCTGCCGGCCAACCTGGAACCACTGGCGGTACGCCGCGCGCGTTTCTCGCGCTGGGTATTCGACCTCGAGCATCGCCACCTGGTCGATCCGGATGGCCGCGTGGTGGTGCTGTCCGGCGCCGAGTTCCGCCTGCTGCGGGTGTTCATCGCCCACGCCAACAAGGTGCTGTCGCGCGAGCAGCTGGTCGCGCTCAGCAGCGGCCGCAACTACGAGGCTCAGGACCGCGCGATCGACCTGCAGGTCAGCCGCCTGCGCAACAAGCTGGGCGACGATGGTGGCCCGGATGGACTGATCAAGACCGTTCGCAACGAAGGCTACGTGCTGGCCTCGTCGGTCAACCTGGAATAGACCGCGATGAAGCGCCTGCGCCATTTCCTGTCCTCGATGGTCGGGCGGTTGTTCGTGATCCTGCTGCTGGGCATGGCGGTGGCTGCGATCGGCGCGACCATGCTGGCCACCTCCAAGCGCCAGCAGGAGTTCGAGCGGCAGAACCTGAACCGCATCGCCGACCGCCTGCAGGGCTACGTCAACCTGCTGGACGGCAATCCGGAGCTGCGCGAGCGCCTGCTGGCGATCGGCGGGCCGAGCGTGCGCGCGCTGCAGCCGGGCGCACGCCTGGGGCGTGCCGACACGGCGCTGATGGAAGTGCTGGAAGACCGCCCCGGGCCGGTGTCGCGCGCGCACGTGCACTTCGCTTCGTTCCGCTCCTGCATTCCCAAACTGCAGGAGCTGCTGCCGCCGCCGCCGCCGGGCCACCGGCGGCCGCCGCGCGAACGCGACCCCGCGTTCATCCCGCCCAAATGCCGCGCGGTGGACGTGACCCTCAACGACGGCACGCTGCTGAAGCTGGCGCTGGACTCGCCGGCAGTGGCGCACAACGGCATCCTCGCCGTGGACCCATGGTTCCTGACCCTGCTGGTGCTGGCGATTGCCGTGCTGGCCTATATCGTCGCGCGCATGGCCAGCGCGCCGCTGCAGGAACTGGCCGCAGCCGCAGAAGACCTTGGCGATGACCTGCAGCGCGACCCGTTGCCACTGCGCGGGCCGCGCGAAGTGCAGCGTGCCGCCGAAGCCTTCAACGCCATGCAGCACCGCCTGCAGCGGCACCTGGCCGAACGCACGCAGATGCTGGCGGCGATCACCCACGACCTGCAGACGCCGCTGACACGGCTGCGCCTGCGCCTGGAGAATGTCAGCGACGAGGCCCTGCGTGAGCGCCTGATCGGCGACCTGGCGGCGATGCAGGCGCTGGTGCGCGAGGGCCTGGAACTGGCGCGCAGCGCCGAGAGTGCCGAGCAGCGCGCCGCACTGGACCTGGATTCGCTGCTGGAGAGCATTGTCGAGGACGCCGCCGAAGGCGGCGGTGATGTGGTCTTCGAAGGGGGCAGTGGTTCGGTGCTGATGTTGCGTCCGTTGGCCATGCACCGGCTGTTCTCCAACCTGGTGGACAACGCGGTGATGTACGCGCAGCGGGCCCGGGTGCGGGTTGAGCGCAGCGGCGGTGCGATTACCGTGGTGGTGGCCGATGACGGCCCGGGCCTGGCCGAAGAGCAGCTGGAGGCGGTGTTCGATCCGTTCGTGCGGGTGGAGACCTCGCGTTCGCGCGAAACCGGCGGGGCCGGCCTGGGCCTGACCATCGCGCGCGCCCTGGCCGAGAAGGACGGTGCCCGGCTGTGGCTGCGCAACCGGGCCGAAGGTGGCCTGGAGGCGGTGGTGCAGTGGCCGGCCAGTGCCCAGGTGGTGGCGCCCGGCCGCGCCGGCTGAGTCGGCGCGCTGCGGACGGTGACGCCGGGGCCGGAGTTTGGCCTATCATCTGCGCATCTCCCCAGTCTCCCCCCGATGAGCCAGCCCGTTCCTGCCGGCATGCCATTGCACGCTGCCCGGCTGTTCCCGCACGCTGCCGCGTCCTGCAGCCGCACCTGGCCGCCGCCGCTGCGGTGATGGGCGGGCAGGGGGACAAGAGGCGCTGGGTGGAGCGCCGCGCATCAGGATTCAGGCGGGCACTGCGGCAGGGCCTGTTGTGGCTGCTGCTGGCCCTTGCGCTGCCGTTGGCTGCGCAGGAAGGCGCGCCCCCGCTGCGCGACTACGCCATCGATGTATGGACCTCGCGCAACGGCCTGCCGCACAACTCGCTGCGCGACATCGCGCAGACGCCGGAAGGCCATCTCTGGTTCGCCACCTGGGAAGGGCTGGTGCGCTACAACGGCCTGGATTTCACCGTGTTCGACCGCAGCACGCGCCCGGGCCTGCGCGACAACGGCATCGGCGCCCTGTTCGTCGACCGCCAGGGCGGACTGTGGATCAGTGATTCGCGCGGCAACGTCAGCCACCGTGGCAGTGATGGCCAATGGCGGGTGTGGGAGCACCAGGCCGATACGCCGCAGGTGCTGATCCAGTCCATGCAGATGGACAGCCAGGGGCGGCTGTGGCTGCTGTACGAAGGCAAGGGCATCGGCTACCTGACGCCGGACAGCGGCATTGTCTACCAGGCGCCGGCGGCGGACCTGCCGATGGCGATGAGCTTCACCAGGCTGGTGGTCGATGCGCAGGACCGGGTCTGGGTCGGTACGCTGGACGGGCTGGTGCTGCGCGACAACGATGGCGTGCTCAAGCGCGCCCCCGCCGCATGGGGGCTGGGTGCCGGCAGTGGCCTGTCGTGGCCCTACCGCGCGCCGGATGGCGCGTTGTGGATCGTCGCCGGTGAGCGCCTGTACCGGGTGCAGGACGACCAGCTGGTGCTGGTGCACCGCCTGCCGGGCCAGCTGCACATGACCTCGATGCTGCAGGACCGGCACGGTGACCTGTGGCTGGGCACCGAGAACCAGGGCCTGCTGCGCATCTCCGCACATGGCCTGGAGCGACTGCCGGCCGGTCTGAACCTGCCGGGCGGACGCGTGGTCAGCCTGCGCGAGGATGCCGAAGGCAGCATCTGGGTGGGCGCCAACGGCGGGCTCTATCGCCTGCGCGAAACACTGTTCAGCAGCTACACCGAGCGCGATGGGCTCAGTGGCGATTACGTGCGCACGGTATTCGAGGATCGCGATCGCCAGCTGTGGGTCGGCAGCGCCAGCGGGCTTGACATGCGGACCGCAGACGGCCGTTTCCGGGCGATGCCGCTGCACAACCGCGGCGGCAAGGCACCTTCGGTGCTGAGCCTGGCACAGGGGCCGGACGGTGACCTGTGGGTCGGAACCTTCGGCGATGGGGTCTACCGGCTGGGCCGTGACGGCCACCTGCGCCACAACTACGCGGCAGCCGACGGCATGCCGGGTGGCAACATCCGTGCGATCAGCGTTGATTCCCAGGGCGTGGTCTGGGCCGGCACGCAGAAGGGCGTGGTGCGCATCGACGGCGACCATGTGCAGGTCTCGAACGTGCCGGGCATGCCCGGCGGCCTGATCACCGCGCTTGAGCATGACCATCAGGGCAACCTGTGGATCGGCACCATCGAAGGTATCCGCGTGCTGCGCGGCGACCACGTGCAGTCGATCGACCTGGCGCCGCTGGGCGGTGGCCGCAGCGTGTTCGGCTTCCACCAGCTGGGCGACGCGATGTGGATCAGCAGTGATCGTGGCCTGTACCGTTGGCGCAACGGTGCGCTGGCGCGGGTCGGCCTGGAGCAGGGCATGCCGGTGGATGCGGTGTTCCAGCTGGTGCCGGATCGCCTTGGCAATGTGTGGATCAGCAGCAATCGCGGCGTGTTGCGCACCGACATGGCCACCCTCAACGCCGTGGCCGATGGCCGCACGCCGCGGGTGGGGGTGGAGCGCTACAACGAGATCGACGGCATGGCCAATGCACAGGCCAACGGCAGCTCCAGCCCATCGGCGATCCTGCGCCAGGACGGCACGTTCTGGGTGGTCACTGCCGGCGGCCTGAGCACGGTCGACCCGCAGCGCCTGCAGCGTTTCCGCGAGCGGCCATCGCCGCCGGCCGCGATCGAGAGCGTGCAGGTGGATGGGGCGCCGGTGCATTGGGAAGGGCGAGATCGCAACCACATTCCCGGGGGGCGCCGGTTGGCGGTGAGCTATGTCGGCCTGAGCTACCTGATGTCCGACCGGATCCGCTACCGCACGCGGCTGGACGGGCTGGATGCCGGCTGGGTCGAGCGCGGCCCGCAGCGCAGCGTTGAGTTCGTCGGCCTGCCGCCGGGCGACTACACCCTGCATGTGGCGGCCGCCCATCCCGGCGGCAGCTGGGGCCAACAGGAGGCGGTGTGGAGCTTCACCGTGGAACCGTTCTGGTGGCAGCGCCGCAGCGTGCAGGTGCTGTCGGGGATGCTGCTGCTGACTGGACTGGTGGCGCTGTACCGGCTGCTGCTGCAGCAGCTGAAGGCCAGCAACCTGCGCCTGGCACGGCGGGTGGACGAAGCGACCTTCGACCTGCAGGCCAAGACGGTGCACCTGCAGGCGCTGAACCAGGAAAAGACCGAACTGGCCGAGCGCCTGGCGCGCCAGGCCGAAGCCTTCGAGCGCCAGGCCCGCGAGGATGTGCTGACCGGCCTGGCTAATCGCCGCGCCTTCGACGAAACGCTGGCGCGTGACTTCGCCCGGTCCCAGCGCAGTGGTCATCCGCTGTGCCTGGTGGTGCTCGACATCGATCACTTCAAGGAGGTCAACGACCGCCACAGCCACAGCATCGGCGATGCCGTGCTGGTGCAGGTGGCGTCACTGATCGCAGCGGCCTGCCGCGACTCCGACCTGCCGGCGCGCACCGGCGGCGAAGAGTTCGCGCTGCTGCTCAACGACACCCGCCTGGAGGAAGCCGCACAGCTGTGCGCGCGCCTGCGTGGCCTGTTCCATGACCATCCCGATTGGGCCGGCGTGGCGGGCCTGCGTGTGACCTTCAGTGCGGGCCTGGTAGAGCTGGATGCCGACGACCGCACCCCGGCGCTGCTGTGCCAGCGCGCCGACCGCGCGCTGTACCGCGCCAAGAGCGACGGCCGCGATCGCACGAGTATTGGTTGATCGCATCCACGCATGGCGTGGATCCACTGGTGTTGCCCTACCAACCGGCGGTGCCGACCAACGGTCGGCATCCAGCAGAGAAGTGATCCACCACAGAAGTGAGCGGCAGCCCCCAACGAGCGCAGCGACCCGCTGTTGCTCCCGCTTTTTCTGATCTTTCCGTGGCGCTCGCTGGAAACTGTCCGTGGCCGGGCGGGTGGGCTGCGCAGGGGCGTGAGCCGCATGGGCCTGAGGCATGCCTCGGGCGGGTTGGGCCGGATGCCCAACCCCGGTCTTGCCGTGTGCGCAGGACAGCGCACACGAGCAAGCGGCGACCGAGCTTACAGGGACGTACTTGCAGCGTCCCCTGCGCAGTCCACCCGCCCGGCCCTACCAGGAATCGCTGTCAGCCCGCCACGAGGGGCTCCGCCGTTGGCTGCGTTAGCGCGGCCAGGCGTTGGCGATGGTGCAGAACAGCCGCGCGGTCTGCTCGGTGTCATACACCGCGCTGTGTGCCTCGTTGGCATCCCAACCCAGCCCGGCGGCGGTGGCCGCACGCGCCAGCACGGTCTGGCCATAGGCGATACCGGCCAGGGTGACCGTGTCGAACACGCTGAACGGGTGGAATGGGTTGCGCTTGTGGCCGGTGCGGGCCACGGCCGCGTTGACGAAGCCGAGGTCGAAATGGGCGTTGTGGCCCACCAGGATCGCGCGCTGGCAGCCGTACTTCTTCATCGCCGCACGCACCGGAGTGAAGATGTGGTCCAACGCCGCTTTTTCTTCCTTGGCCAGCCGGAACGGGTGGTCGAGGATGATGCCGGTCACTTCCAGCGACTTCGGGTCGATCTCCAGGCCCTCGGCCGGGACCACGTGGGCACTGGCGGTCTGGCCGGGGTAGAGCAGGCCGTTCTCGTCCATCTCGATCGGCACCGCAGCGATTTCCAGCAGCGCATTGCGCTGGCTGTCGAAGCCGCCGGTTTCCACATCCACCACCACCGGCAGGAAGCCGCGGAAGCGTTGTGACATCGCGCGCTGCGCCTGGGGTACTGCGGAATCGGGAGCGGCGGCAGGTGCGGAGGGGGAGTCAGTCATGCGTGAATTCTAGCAGAGCGACCCTGAGCGCCCGGCCAGCTTTCTGTGCATGGGCTCCCTGCGTGGGCGTGTGTCGACCAAGGTCGACACCTACCGGGCACCGCACGCTCTGGATTCCGGTAGGTGCCAACCTTGGTTGGCACACGGCGCGCCAACCCCGGTCGGCATCTAGCGCACCGCAGGCCGTGCCGTCGTGACCGATGGCTGCCACCGGGCCAACCAGGCGTCCACGCTCAGCTTGCCGGCGCCAGTGAAGATCAGCGGCAGCAGCATGGCCATGAACAGCACCGGCAGCTTGAAGTTGCCGTAGCCCTGGTCGCTGATGGCATACCCCATCGCGAGGTCACCCAGCGAATTCCATTGCATCGGCCAATGCACCGCATAGGTCGCCACCACGGTCAGCACCAGCAGGCTGGCGGCGGCGAAACGGGTACCGAAACCAAACAGCAGGCAGGCCGCGCCGACCAGTTCGAACCAGGTGGCCAACTGCCAGTTCAGCGCAGCAGGCAGTTGGTTGAACGGGAACGGGAAGGCGTCCTGCAGGTCGGCGAACCAGTTCTGGCCGTGCAGCTTCTCACGGCCGGATTCGAAGTATTCCCAGGCCAGCAGCACGCGCAGGCCCAGCGGCGCCAACCAGGGGGCGAGACGGTCCAGCCGGCCGCGCGCGGCGGCCAGGAGCGGCAGGTTCATCGTTGGATCTCCAGTGGAAGAGGCGTCAGGGCGGGGGGGCGAGCGGGCCGATCACGCCGGCCTGCAGGAACTGCAGCAGCAGTGCGGCACCGGGCTCGGCCAGTACGTCCTCGGCCAGCCCGTGCGAGGTGGCCAGCTGCTGCAGGTACGTCTGTCCTTCCAGGCCGGGCCGTTCGCCGATGCTCGCCAGCAGGTGTACCGCCAGCGGGCTGAGCGCGGCGAATCGCACTTCACCGTCGGCTTCGCGGCGGACCAGCAGGCCGGTGGGTTCTGGAAGGGGCTGGGTCGGCGCATCCTCTGCACCGAGACGGTGCACCGGCCATTGGTACAGCAGCGGCCACGCCAGCGGCGAACGCCGCAGCGGCACCCGAAGTGGATCAGTATCGCCAGGCGCAGGAAGCGGTTCGGCCTGCAGCTGGTACAGCGCGGTTTCCACCCACTCGTAGTGGGCCAGTTCGGCCAGCGCCGGGTGCGGCAGCTGCGGCTGCGCCTGCAGCCACTGCACGAACTCGGCGGCCAGTTCGGTGAACAGCGGTGTCTGGCAGCGATGGGTGGCGAAGTAGTGGCGCACCAGGGCGCTCCAGGCCGGTTCGCCAAGCAGGCGCACGCAGACCGGGAAACCGTTGCTCAACAGGCCGAGCAGGTTGTTGAACAGCAGGTGCCGATATACCGCGACCCGGCGTGGCTCCAGTCCGGCCGGTGCGGGTACCGCCTGCGGGTTGCGCAGGTGCGCGGTGAACGCGTGCTGCTGCGCGCGCAGGGTGTCGGCGGAATCAGCCATGTGCCGCCCCGGCATGTGTGGCCTGCAGGCGGCGGATGGTCTGCAGTTCGCCCTGCAGTTCTGCATACGGC
The DNA here is from genome assembly GCF_059370435.1 of Stenotrophomonas sp. YJH_SMC_94-11. Taxonomy (NCBI): domain Bacteria; kingdom Pseudomonadati; phylum Pseudomonadota; class Gammaproteobacteria; order Lysobacterales; family Lysobacteraceae; genus Stenotrophomonas; species Stenotrophomonas sp. YJH_SMC_94-11. The sequence continues at coordinate 167,716 of NZ_JCAFTR010000003.1, forward strand.
GGGAAATTGAAATCGCGTTCGAGCAGGGTGGGACGCGGGCCGATGCGTGCATAGGTACGCGCCAGCAGCGCCCAGACCGGATCGATCACCGCGCTGCCGTGGGTATCGATCTTCAGGTCGGGTGCCTCGTCCAGGTGCCCGGCCACGTGCAGGCAGACGATGCGCCGTGCAGGCAGGCCGGCGATGAAGGCATCGGCATCGTAGCCGTGGTTGCAGGCGTTGACGTAGACATTGTTGACGTCCAGCAGCAGGTCGCAGTCGGCTTCGGCAAGCACCGCATTGGTGAAGGCCAGTTCGTCCATCGCTGGCGCGGGTGCCAGGTAGTAGGACACGTTCTCCACCGCGATACGGCGGCCGAGCAGGTCCTGCACCTTGCGGATGCGCGCGGCGGTATGGCGCACGGCTTCGTCGGTAAAGGGAATCGGCAGCAGGTCGTACAGGTGGCCGTCGTCGCTGCAGTAGCTCAGGTGCTCGCTGTACAGCGGCACGCGGTGCTTGTCGAGGAACCGGCCGACCTGTTCCAGCAGCTGGGTATCCAGCGGTGCACTGCCGCCCAGCGACAGCGACAGGCCGTGGCAGCTCAGCGGATGGCGCTGCGCCAGTTCGGCCAGGGCATCACCGGCCGGGCCGCCGACATGGATCCAGTTCTCCGGTGCGCATTCGAGGAAGTCGAAGTCGCCTTCCGGGGCGTCACGCAGGTCCTGCAGCAGCGCCCGGCGCAGGCCCAACCCGGCGGCCGCCGCACGAAGCGGCGACCGCGGGTGGACGAGGCTGGCGCGGGCGTCAGTGCTTGCCACCGCACTTGCCTTCGCCGCACTTGCCTTCAGCCGACTTCGTGTCGCCGGCCTTGGCCTTGGCGCCCGCTGCGCCGGCAGCCTTGCCCTTGTCGGCGCCGCACTTGCCTTCGCCGCTCTTGCCGTCGGCGCCGCACTTGCCTTCGGCGTGCTTGGTCGCGTCAGCGGCCATCTTGTTATCGGCGGCTTTGGCATCGGTGCTGGCCTTGGCCGCCTGGCCGGCCACCAGGTAGCCCTGGGCGAGGTCGCTCATGCTCAGGGCCGAGGCACTGGCGGTCATGCCCAGGCCGGCGGCCAGGGCGGTAGCGGTCAGCAGGGACAGGGTCTTGTTGGAACTGCTCATCGGTCTTACTCCTGGGTGGTGGGCAGGTGCCCGGGGTGAATCGATGGTGCAGCGATCCTACTCAACGAATCCTCGCCAAGAACTCAAATTTTCGTGAGATTTGTTACAGAAGCATCCGGAAGGTCTGCGCCGGGCAAGCACGGCGCCCACAACGCGGGTGGAACACCGCAAAAAAAGAAAGGCCGCTGTCACAGGACAGCGGCCACCTTGGAGTCGACTCCGGTGTTGCAGTGCAGCGTCAGGGCTGGCCGGTGCTGGAGGTCTCGTCGCGCTTTTCACGCGGTGGCAGCGGCTGCTCGCCGTGCACCAGGAACCACACGTTCTCGGCGATGTTGGTGGCGTGATCGCCCACGCGCTCCAGGTTCTTGGCCATGAACAGCAGGTGGGTGCACGGGGTGATGTTGCGCGGGTCTTCCATCATGTACGTCAGCAGCTCGCGGAACAGCGCGGTGTACTGCGCGTCCAGGCGGGCGTCGTCCTGGCGCAGTTCCAGCGCGGCATCGGCGTCGTTGTCGCGGTAGGCAGCGATGGCACGACGCACCTGCTGCGCGGCCAGGCGGCCCAGCGCACGCAGGCCCTGGATCTGCGGCAGCGGCGGCACCTTGCCCAGCGCGATCGAGCGCTTGGCGACGTTGGCCGCATAGTCGCCGATGCGTTCGATGTCGGCCGGGATGCGCAGGCCCGCCAGGATCTCGCGCAGGTCGCGCGCCATCGGCCCACGCAGTGCCAGGCGCATCACGTCGTGGCTGATCTGCTGCTCAAGCGCGTCGATCGCTTCGTCGTTGGCGATGATGCGATGGGCGGCGTTCTCGTCGCGCTTCTCGATCACGTCCATCGCCGCTTCGAGCTGGGCGACGGCCATCTCGCCCATGCGCACGATTTCGGCCACCAGGCGCTGCTGCTCCTCGTCGTAGCTCTTGACGATGTGGTCGTTGGGAAGATTCATGGTCTGCAATCCGGGTAGAGCCAGGCCATGCCTGGCTGGAACATGTGGCGAAGGATCAGCGTCGATCAGCCGAAGCGACCGGTGATGTAGTCCTCGGTCTGCCGCTGCGACGGCTGCGAGAAGATCACTTCGGTGCGGTCGTGCTCGATCAGGTCGCCCAGGTACATGAAGGCGGTGTAGTCGGACACGCGCGCAGCCTGCTGCATGTTGTGGGTGACGATCACGATCGTGTACTCGTGCTTGAGTTCTTCCACCAGCTGCTCGATGCGGCTGGTCGAGATCGGGTCCAGCGCCGAGGTCGGCTCGTCCAGCAGCAGCACCGACGGGCGCAGGGCCACGGCACGGGCGATGCACAGGCGCTGCTGCTGGCCACCGGACAGGCCCAGTGCGCTCTGCCCCAGCTTGTCCTTCACTTCGTCCCACAGTGCGCCCTGGCGCAGTGCCTGCTCGACGCGGTCGGCCATGTCGGCCTTGCTCAGCTTCTCGTGGTGGCGGATGCCGTAGGCCACGTTCTCGAAGATGGTCATCGGGAACGGCACCGGCTTCTGGAACACCATGCCGACCTTGCTGCGCAGGCGGTTCATCGGGTACTTCGGCGACAGGATGTTCTCGCCGTCCAGCAGCACTTCACCGCGCGCCTCCAGCTTCGGGTACAGCGCATAGATGCGGTTGAAGATGCGCAGCAGCGTGGACTTGCCGCAACCGGAGGGACCGATCAGCGCGGTCACGCGCTTTTCCGGGATTTCCAGGTTGATGCCCTTCAGGGCGTGGAACTTGTCGTAGTAGAAGTCCAGTCCACGCGCAGCCAGCTTCACCGGCGACGGCGTGTGCAGGCTCTCGTGCGAGGACGGCACGGCGATGCGCTGCATCGGCACGGCGTTGGAAAGGTCGTTCATGGCGTTATCCACGGAAAGGTCAGTCATGGGAGATACGGTTGCGCAGCAGGATGCCGCGGGCGGCAAGGCTGACCAGCAGCACGAAGACAGTCAGCACCAGGGCACCGGCCCAGGCCAGTACCTGCCAGGATTCATACGGGCTGCCGGCGAACTGGTTCATCACCACCGGCACCGAAGCCATCGGCTGGAAGATGTTGTTGTTCCAGTACTGGTTGCCGAAGGCGGTGAACAGCAGCGGTGCGGTCTCGCCGGAGATGCGGGCCAGCGCCAGCAGGATGCCGGTGATGATGCCGGCCGAGGCACTGCGGTACAGCACCTGCACGATCACCTTCCACTGCGGGATGCCCAGCGACAGGGCCGCTTCGCGCATCTGCGAGGGCACCAGGCGCAGCATTTCGTCGGTGGTGCGCACCACCACCGGCAGCACGATGAAGGCCAGCGACAGCGCACCGGCGAACGCCGAGAAGTTGCCGCCGGTCTGCATCACGTACAGCGTGTACACGAACAGGCCCAGCACGATGGACGGCGCCGACAGCAGGATGTCATTGACGAAGCGGACCACGGTGCCGACCTTGCGGGCGTTGCCATACTCGGCCAGCCAGGTACCGGCCAGCACGCCCAGCGGGGTGCCGATGCCGATGGCCAGTGCACACATCACGGCACTGCCGAAGAAGGCGTTGGCGAGGCCGCCGTCCTGCATCGGCGGCGGCGTCATCTTGGTGAACAGATCCCAGTTGATGCCGGCCAGGCCCTTGGAGGCCAGGGTGAACAGGATCCAGCCCAGGAAGAACAGGCCGAACAGGGCGGTGGCGCAGGACGCGGTGATCGCAACGACGTTGCCGATGCGGCGGCGCAGGTACAGCGAATCAGCGGTGGTGGACATCAGTTGCCCTCCTTGCGGGACAGGCGCATCAGCATCAGGCGGGCGATGGCCAGCACCACGAAGGTGACGATGAAGAGGACGAAGCCGAGCAGCAGCAGGGCCGAACGATAGGTTTCAGTGGCTTCGCCGAAATCATTGGCGATCAGCGCGGCGATGGTGGTGCCCGGTTCCAGCAGCGACGGCGACAGGCGCACGCTGTTGCCGATCACGAAGGCCACCGCCATCGTTTCGCCCAGCGCGCGGCCCAGGCCGAGGAAGATGCCGCCGATGACCGCCGAACGGGTGTAGGGCAGGACGATGTCCCAGCTCACTTCCCACTTGGTGGAGCCCAGCGCGTAGGCCGATTCCTTCAGGCGGGTGGGCACGGTCAGGAACACCTCGCGCATCACCGAGGAAATGAACGGAATGACCATGATGGCCAGCACGAAACCGGCGGTGAGCATGCCGATGCCCAGCGGCGGGCCCTGGAACATCGGGCCGATGACCGGCCATTCGCCCAGGGTCTCGTTGAGGAACGGGGTGACGTACTCGGTCATCACCGGCACCAGCACGAACAGGCCCCACATGCCGTAGATGATCGAGGGGATGCCGGCCAGCAGTTCGATGGCGGTACCGACCGGGCCACGCAGCCAGCGCGGCGCGACTTCGGTGAGGAAGAAGGCGATGCCGAAGCTGACCGGCACGGCGATGACCATCGCGATGACAGCGGTGACCAGGGTGCCGTAGATCGGAGCCAGGGCGCCGAACTTGTTTTCGACCGGATTCCAGTCAGCGGAGAAGAAGAAGCTCAGTCCCTGCATCTGCAGGGCATGGCGACCGCCCCACAGCATCGACAGCGCGGCGCAGGCCAGGGCGATCAGTACGAAGATGACGGTGCCGACCAGCACCCATCGGAACAGTTTGTCGTTGCGGGCATCACGCGCATCACGCGTGGACGGGGCGGCTACAGGCTGGGCGATGGCATTCATGGGGACGGCTGGGCCAGGAAGGGGCGGGGCGGCACGGCGTGGAAGAGGCGGTGCCCGCGCGGGGCGGGCACCGTCGTGTCCATCACTTCAGGTCGGTCGCCCAGTAGGCCTCGATCTGCTTGACCAGTTCGGCCGGCAGCGGCACGTAGTGCAGCTCGTTGGCCTGGGCCTGGCCGTTCTCGAAGGCCCACTTGAAGAAGGCCAGGGTGTCCTGGTTGCGCTTGGCGTCCTTCGGCTTCTTCTGCATCAGCATGAAGTTGGTGGCGGTGATCGGCCACGCCTGCTCGCCCGGGGCGTTGGTGATGACCAGGTTGAAGTCCTTGGCGCTGGCCCAGTCGGCGCTGGCGGCCGCAGCGGCGAAGGTTTCCGCGCTCGGCTCGACCCAGTTGCCGGCGGCGTTCTGCATGGCGGTATACGGCATGCCGTTCTGCAGGGCATAAGCCAGTTCGACGTAGCCGATCGAGCCCTTGATCTGCTTCACGTAGGACGCAACGCCTTCATTGCCCTTGCCACCGACGCCGTCCGGCCACTGCACCGAGGTGCCTTCGCCGACCTTGCTCTTCCACTCCGGGCTGACCTTGGACAGGTAGTTGGAGAAGTTGAAGGTGGTGCCCGAACCGTCCGAACGGTGGACCAGGGTGATCTTGCCGTCCGGCAGCTTCACGCCCGGGTTGGCGGCGACGATCGCCGGGTCGTTCCAGGTCTTGACCTTGCCCAGGAAGATGTCGGCCAGCAGGGCGCCGCTCAGGCGCAGCTTGCCGGCTTCCAGGCCTTCGATGTTGACCACCGGCACCACGCCGCCGATGGCCGACGGGAACTGCGCCAGGCCGGCCTGGGCCAGCTCCTCGCTGCTCAGCGGCTTGTCGGACGAACCGAAGTCGACGGTCCCGGCCTTGATCTGGGCGATGCCGCCGCCGGAGCCGATCGACTGGTAGTTGATCTTGGCGCCGGTGCTGGCGTTGTAGTCAGCCGACCACTTGGAGACCAGCGGGAAGATGAAGGACGCGCCCGCGCCGGACACTTCGGCGGTCACCTTGGCACCGGCAGCGGCGGGGGCAGCGGCAGCGCCGGCAGCCGGCTGCTGCGCGGCCTGCTTGTCGCCACCGCAGGCCGACAGGCCCAGGGCGATGGCCAGGGAAAGGGCGGCAAGGCCGGCCGAGTGCAGTTTCATGGTCACTCCATAGCGGGGAAGAGCCGACGTGGTCGGCGGATGCGGCTATGAAATGATGTTTTTGTTACAGCCGTATTACGACCATGACAGAGGTGTCCTGGATCACGTTCTGACAAGGGTTTCACAGGGCTGGCGCCGATCCGGCCGGGGCCCGGAAACCCCGGATCTGCGCACCGATATGACGGCGGGTTGGTCCTTGCAGCGTCAATGCGCGACAGCTCCTTGCCCACGGTAGGTGCGGACCGTTGGTCCGCACGCTCCAGAGCGCAGCCGAGCGTCGGCTCGGCTCTACAGAGGCAGGTGCATCCCCGAAAACAAGAAGAGCGCGAGATCTCGAGGAACTCGCGCCCGGGTGGGAGCGGCGGGGGAGAGAGGACCCGCCGCCCCCGTTCCTGCGGGGGAACGCGCTTACTTCAGGTTCTGCGACCAGTAGGTCTCGATCTGGCGCACCAGGCTGTCCGGCAGCGGCACGTAGTCCAGCTGGCGGGCCTGGGCGTCGCCGTTCTTGTAGACCCAGCGGAAGAACTCCTGGGTCGCCTTGCCATTGGCAGCATTCTTCGGCGTCTTCTGCACCAGGATGAAGTTGGTGGCGGTGATCGGCCAGGACTCGGCGCCCGGCGCATTGGTCATCACCAGGTAGAAGTCGCGGGCGTTGGCCCAGTCAGCGCTGGCAGCGGCGGCAGCGAACGAGGTGTCGCTCGGCTGCACGAACTTGCCGGCGGCATTCTTCATCGCGGTGTAGGAGAGCTTGTTCTGCAGCGCGTAGGACAGTTCGACATAGCCGATGCCGCCCTTGATCTGCTTCACGTAGGCGGCAACACCTTCGTTGCCCTTGCCGCCGATGCCGGCCGGCCACTGCACCGAGGTGCCTTCACCGACCGAGCTCTTCCACTCCGGGCTGACCTTGGACAGGTAGTTGACGAAGTTGAAGGTGGTACCCGAGCCGTCCGAACGATGCACGACGGTGACCTTGGCGTTCGGCAGGGTTACGCCCGGGTTCAGTGCGGCGATGGCCGGGTCGTTCCAGGTCTTGATCTTGCCCAGGAAGATGTTGGCCAGCACGGCGCCGTCCAGCTTCAGGGCGCCCGGGGCGATGCCGGCCACGTTGACCACCGGCACCACGCCACCGATCACCGACGGGAACTGCGCCAGGCCTGCAGCAGCCAGGTCTTCCGGCTTCAGCGGCGCATCGGAAGAGCCGAAATCAACGGTCTTGGCCTTGATCTGGGCAATGCCGCCGCCGGAACCGATGGACTGGTAGTTGACCTTGTTGCCGGTTGCGGCGCTGTAGTCGGCCGACCACTTGGACATGACCGGGTAGATGAACGATGCGCCCGCGCCGGTGATGTCGGCGGCGTTGGCGGCGAACACGGACGATGCAGCCAGGATGGCGACAGCGGCGCGCGATTTGAAGGCGTGGATCACGGGGAGACTCCTGGGGTGGTGGTCGAAGGGCGGTTGCCCGACGTTTCGGTGCACATTCCATAACGGTTGCGTGACACGTCCGCGTCTGTCATATGACGCGGGCGTGACACGCGTCATGAGGGATGTCGCGTCCGCTGTACCGGCAGGACGGCACGGGTATCGCTGCAACGACGAAGGCACGGCCGGGGCCGTGCCTTCGCTGTTCAACGCAGGTGGCTGGGCTTACCAGAAGAACTGCGCGCGGGCTTCCAGGATGTTGGGATCGTCGTTGACGAAACCGCGCGCCGTGGAGCTGTACTTCTTGCTGTCGACCATCACGTAGTTGAGCATCAGCTTGAAGTTGGAACGCAGGTACCAGTTGGCGCCCACGGTCCAGATGTCCATCTTGCCGCCCAGCACGCCATCGACGATCGGCGGGCGACCGGCGACCGGATTGGCGGCGAGGTTGCCGTCATTGAGGTCCATGTGGTCGTAGCGCACGCCCAGCTGCCACTGGCCGCCGGCCGGGTTGTTCGGCAGGCCGGTGCCCGGAGTGCCGCCCTTGTAGCTCCAGGTCTCGCCGGTGACGTTCCACACGCCGCTGATGTAGTAGCCGTCGCTGGTGTAGTTGTCGTGGTCGTAGCGCTTGGCCTTGCTGGTGTAGTACTCGGCCTGGGCCTTGAAGGGTCCCTGGAAGTACATCGCTTCGGCACCGATGGTGCTGACGCGGTCGGTGTCGGTCAGGTTGCCGCTGTCAACCAGGCGGGCAGTGGCGAGGTCGGCATTCGGACGCGCACGCACGCGCAGGGTGTCGGCGTCGGCGTCGTAGTTGACGTAGCTCAGACCGAAGTGCAGGACCTGGCCCTTTTCATTGATCGGGGCCCAGGTGCCACGCGCGCCGTAGCCGCTGCCGTGGGCCAGGTTGCGGGTCAGCTCGCGGCCGAAGGCGCTGGCGGTCACCGACCAGTTGTCCTGGCCGTAGCTGTACGCGCCGCCCAGGCGGCGGGCGATGGCATAGGTATTGGTGACCGCTGCCTTGGAAATGAAATCGTTGTTCTTGGTGCTGGACAGTTCTTCCAGGCTGTTGGGCTGCTTGAACTGGCCCAGCTGCAGGAAGTGGTTGGCGTTGCCCAGCAGCTTGTACTTCACGTTGGTGTCGAGGAACTTGTCGGCCTTGGCGTCATAGCCGACCACCCACTCCACGTTGCCCGGGCCCTTGCCCTTCAGCACCAGCTCGGCGCGACGCAGTTCGAATTCGCTGTTCTTGCCGTTGCCGGCGTCGCCACCGTTGAGGTCGACCACATCGTTGTGGAACCAGTTGCCGTCGGCCTGGACCAGGCCTTCGAAGGTGATTTCCGAACCGCCGATCACGTCGATGGCGACTTCGGCGTGTGCAGCCGGCACATACAGCGCAGCAGCCACGGCCACCGTCAGGAGTTGGTGATGCAGTTTCATGGAGAGGAGCCTTGCAGGCAGGTGGGAAGATGCGCGCAGGCTAGAAGGTAAAGATTGCGTAAATGTGACAGTTCACGCGCGGCAGACATCCGCCGCAGGCCCCGTCACGGCAGGGCCTGCCATTGAAACCGCTTGCGTATGACGCCCGGATTGCGACCCGGTTGCAGTAGAGGCACGCCCTGCGTGGATGCTGCCGTCACTCGGCCGTGGTCTTTTCCTTGAACCGGCACAGGTCGGCGATCACGCAGCCCGGGCAATCCGGCTTGCGCGCCTTGCACACATAACGTCCGTGCAGGATCAGCCAGTGATGCGCGTCGAGCAGGAACTCGGCCGGGATCACCTTCACCAGCTTGTCTTCCACTTCGCGCACGTTCCTGCCCGGCGCCAGTCCTGTGCGGTTGGCGACGCGGAAGATATGCGTGTCCACCGCCATCACCGGCTCGCCGAACGCGGTGTTGAGCACCACGTTGGCGGTCTTGCGCCCGACACCCGGCAGCGCTTCCAGCGCTTCGCGATCACGCGGCACTTCACCGCCATGCTTCTCCAGCAGGATCGCGCAGGTGGCGATCACGTTCTTTGCCTTGGCGTTGAACAGCCCGATGGTGGCGATGTACTGCTTCAAGCCATCCTCGCCGAGCGCAAGGATCTTCGCCGGCGTGTTGGCGACCGGGAACAGGCGGCGCGTGGCCTTGTTGACGCCGACGTCGGTGGCCTGCGCCGACAACGCCACCGCCACCAGCAGCTCGAACGGCGAGCTGTACTCCAGTTCGGTCTTCGGGTGCGGGTTGAGTTCGCGCAGGCGGGTGAACATCTCCACCACGTCGGCGCGTGGCATCGTGCCGCCACGCCGCGCCGGGGCGCGTGCGGTCTTTTTCGTGGTGGCCATTACTGTTCCTTGCCACTGGCGCGGGCCTTGGCCCGGGCCAGAATCGCGGCTGCCGCAGCGGGCAGGGCGGGCTTCACGTCCGGGGCTGGTGCCGGAGTGCGACGTGCATCGCGCTCGGCCTCGCGGCGGGCCAGGCGCACCGCACGGGCACGGTAGCGTTCGCGTGCAGCCCAGGCCGCGCGCAGTTGCTGCTGGGCCTGGCACAGGCGTTGCGGAAGGTCGGGGTGGTCAGGCAGCAACCGGTCGTCGCCGGCACGGACGATGTAGTCCATCAGCCCGGCCTGCAGGGCACCATCGAGATCGTCTGCCTGGACCCGGGCGAACAACTGCGCGGGGTTGGGTCGGGATGCCATGGCGTCAGCGGTTCTGGAAGGCCGGCGCGCGGCGTTGCAGGAAGGCGCTGGTGCCTTCGCGCATGTCCTCGGTGGCGAACAGCAGGCCGAACTGCGCACTTTCGTATTCCAGCCCGGCCTCCAGGCTGCATTCGCCGCCCACGTGCACCGCGTCGAGCAGGCCACGCAGGGCCAGCGGGGCCGAGCGTGCCAGCTGGCGGGCGACGTCCTGCACCCGGTTGTCCAGCGCGTCGGCCGGCACGACTTCGTTGACGATGCCCAGTTCCAGCGCACGCGCGGCGTTGATCGGCGCCCCCAGCAGGCACAGCTCCAGGGTGGCGGCGCGGCCGCACAGGCGCAGCAGGCGCTGGCTGCCGCCGAAGCCGGGGATCAGGCCGAGGTTGATTTCCGGTTGGCCGACCTTGGCGGTATCTGCGGCGATGCGCAGGTGGCAGGCCATCGCCAGTTCCAGGCCGCCGCCCAGTGCGAAACCATTCACGCGTGCGATGACCGGTTTGGGCATGCGTTCGATCTGGCGCATCAGGGCCTGGCCCAGCAGCGAGAAATCACGTCCCTGAACGGCGCTGAGAGTGTTCATTTCCGCGATGTCGGCACCGGCCACGAACGCCTTGGGGCCCGCCCCGGTCAATATCACGACGCGCACCTCCGGATCGGCGGCGGCGTCGCTGAAGGCATCGGCCAGGGCCTGCAGGGTCGCGGCGTTGAGGGCATTGAGCTTGTCCGGGCGCTGGACGGTCACGGTGCGGATGGCGCCGTCGTCAGCGACAGCGATCAGGGCATCGGCCACGGGGAAACTCCTGGAACGTTAAAAAAAAGTGATATTGAACTCTGGAAACGCAGACGGGTCATAGCCTGCATCGTGAGTAGCGGTTACACGTTGCGCCCGTTATCCTAACCCGTCGCCTCAGGGCGGCGCAGAACGTCCCTGAGTTACCACCCCTGGAGAACTGTTTGATGAAGTTGCGTTCTATCGCGGTCGCCGTCGCGGCCCTGGCCCTGACGGGCAATGCCTTCGCCCAGGACGTCTCGTCCGAAAAGGGCAAGCTGAGCTACTACTTCGGTTACGACTACGGCAACAACCTGGCGGAGCTGACCGGTCGTGGTGAGCAGCTGGACATCAACTCGGTGGTGAAGGGCCTGCAGGATGCCTACGCCAAGAAGCAGCCGGCGATCACCGCCGAGCAGCTGAAGCCGGCCGTTGAAGCGTTCCAGAAGCGCGAGCAGGGCCGTGCCCAGGCCGCCAAGGCCGAGTACGAAAAGGCGGCTGCCGAAAACAAGACCAAGAGCGACCAGTTCATCGCGGCGAACAAGGCCAAGGCCGGTGTGCAGTCCCTGCCGAGCGGCGTCCAGTACCGCGTGATCGAGGCCGGCAAGGGTGCCAAGCCGACCCAGGCCAGCACTGTGCAGCTGGAAGTGGCCGGTCCGTTCCCGTACGGTCAGCGCCCGACCGAAGCCCGCCCGGCCCAGCAGATCCCGTCGATCAAGGTCAGCGAAGTCGAAATGAAGGCCATGCGCGAGACCCTGCTGCAGATGCCGGCAGGCTCGAAGTGGGAAGTCACCCTGCCGCCGGACCAGGCCTACGGTGCCGATCCGCGCACCCCGTTCCCGCCGAACGTGGCTGTGCAGTTCGAGATCAAGCTGGTCAGCGTCAAGTAAATCGAAGCAGCAAACGAAACGCGCCGGTGATTCCACCGGCGCGTTTTTGTTTGCGCAGTCCCTTGACGGTAGAGTCGACTGTCAGTCGACTGTTTTTGGGTCACATCGGGGAAACGCCCGCGCTGCGCGCGCGAGTCGACTGACAGTCGACGCTACCGTCCGGCTGGGCCACCCGCGCAAATTCAGCCCGATCGCGCTACTGTTGGCGGGTGCAAACAATGGAAGAAACGGCGCGTGTTGTCGCAAGTCCCTGCATCGGAGTGTGCACGCTGGATCCGCACCGGCAATGCGCCGGCTGCGGGCGGCATATCGATGAGATCGCGCGGTGGTCGTCGATGAGCAACGAGGAACGCAGCCGCATCCTGCATCGCGTGCAGCCCCTGCGGCAACAACTGCAGCAGTCCCTGCGCGGTTCGCTGGCCGACCACGAACGACTGATGCGCGCGCTGCACCCCTTGGCCCAACCACCTGCGGGCGACGGCTGGAACCGCAGCGAGCTGGTCGACCTGCTGCCGCCCGGGCCTCCAGTGGAGGCTGCGGTGCTGGCCGGCATCGTGCCGCGCGCCAACGGCGCACAGGTGATCCTCACCCGTCGCACCGAAACACTGCGCACCCATGGTGGCCAGGTCGGATTCCCCGGTGGCCGCACCGAACCCGATGACCGCGACGCGCTGGCGGCCGCGCTGCGCGAGAGCCAGGAAGAAATCGCATTGGCGCCCGGCCAGGTGCAGGCGCTGGGGTATCTCGATCCCTTCGTCACCATCACCGGCTACCGCGTCACGCCGGTGGTGGCGGTGGTCGATCCGGAGTTCGTGCCAGTGCCGCAGCCGAGTGAAGTGGCCGAGGTATTCGAGGTGCCACTGGATTATCTGATGGCGCCTGACAGCCTGCGCCAGGTCGAAATCAACCATCGCGGCCGGGTACGCCACGTGCTTGAGTATGGCTGGCCGGGCCAGCGCATCTGGGGGGCGACCGCCGCCATTCTCTACAACCTGCGTCGCCGCCTGGAGCAAGTGCAATGAAGCTGATCGATCCGCCGTGGACCACCCTGGTCGATGTCGCCACCCTGGCTGCCGCGTTGGGCGAAGGCATCCGCGTGGTCGACGCACGCGCCACTGCCAGCACTGCGGTGCGGGTGGTCGATGCGCGCTCCTCGCTGGCCGACCCGCAGGCGGGAAGCAGCCAGTATCTGGCAGGTCATATCCCGGGTGCGGTGTATGCCGATCTGAATCGTGACCTGTCTGATCTGTCGCGCGTCGGCCATGGTCGCCATCCACTGCCGGACAGCGATGCCTTGGCTGCGAAGCTGGGGCAGTGGGGCATCGGCCCCGACACCCAGGTGGTGGTCTACGATGGCAGCGACGGCAGCATGGCCGCCTCGCGCCTGTGGTGGCTGCTGCGCCTGATCGGTCACAGCAGGGTGGCCGTACTCGACGGCGGCCTCGCCGCCTGGCAGGCCGCCGGTCACACGTTGGAAAGCGGCCAGGCTGAAGTGACAGCGCTGCCTGCCTACCCGGGCCGCTTCGACACCACCCAGATCGCCAACGCCGATGAAATCACCGCGCGGCTGAAGCATGCGCCGGGCTGGCTGGTCGACGCGCGGGCGGGTGAGCGTTTCCGTGGTGAAGTGGAGCCGCTGGACCCGGTGGCCGGGCATGTGCCGGGCGCGGTCAACCGCCCGTTCGCATTGAACGTACTCGACGGCCGCCTGCGCGACGCACAGGAGCTGCGCGCCGAACTGCAGGGCGTGATCGGCAACCGCGATCCGCAGCAGGTGGTGCTGATGTGCGGTTCCGGCGTGACCGCCTGCCATCTGCTGCTGGCGATGGAAAGCGCGGGCCTGAGCGGCGCGCGCATCTACGCCGATTCCTGGAGCGGCTGGGTGAGCGACAGCAGCCGCCCGGTGGCGACCGGCGCCTGAGCCGGGCGGGGTCGGATCCGTTTTCCAACGGAGAACGGCTCTGACCCCATCAACCGAAAATCGGGGTCAGAGCCCGTTGCGTAGCAACGGGAGCCGACCCCGTGTCGATTCGAAGGATCGCGGAGAACTGTCGAAGGCGGGGTGGGTCCGGTTGCGGGGGTGTCCGCGGCATGGATGCCGCGGACAAGCCGCCATGGGTGAGGGCGCTTTGCTTGCGAAGCACTGCTTCGCAAGCGCCCGAACGCACAGCCGCCAGCGGCTGGGCCGGCCTGGGGCTTTACGGCGTCCCCCGCAATCGGATCCACCCCGCCATCCCCCGGAATGCCAGCTCTTGACGTTGACGTTGCCTCTGCGGGTGCAGGGCGCAGCCCTGCCGCTTACCCAACCGGCTGCAGTGGCACCTTGGCCAGGATCCGCGCCCACGGGAACAGCGGCCCCGGATCGCGCTTGCGCGCCACCGTCAGCGCCGCATCGTCGCTGGCCGGCACCTGCTCCAGGTCCAGCTGGTCATGCCCGGCAATCCGCCGCAGCGACGGATAGTGCGCCACCAGCGCTTGCAGCAGGCCTTCCAGCGCCTGCAGCTGTGCCTCGGTGTAGGGCTCGTCCATCGCCTGGTGGCGGCTGTCGAACCAGTCCGGATAGCGCCCGCGGTTGACCAGCTCGATGCCCAGCGTATGCGCGTTCATGCCGCGCACGTGATGGGCCACGCGTTCCGGCGCCACGTACTGCACCACGCTGCCATCGCGGTCGATGTAGAAGTGCCCGCTGTTGCCGGCGCCGCTGTCGTACAGCACGCGCTCGCCGTACTCGCGGGCCATCGCCAGATCGGGCAGCTCGGTGCAGTGGATCACCACCATTTCCAGCGAGGCGGGATCCCGCAGCGGCAGTCGGTCGTGATAGGGCAGGGGCTGCAGCTGCAGGCCGGGCAGGAGCGGGTTGGGCATCCGGCGATGCTAGCATTGCGGCATGAACCTGCCTTCCCTTTCCTCGTCGGCCCGCGCCTACGGAGCACGCGCATGAGCCGCGGCCACTGCATCCTCTCCCATGGCTTCGAGAGCGGCCCGGAGGCGACCAAGGTCACCGCGCTGGCCGAGGTGGCGCAACGCCTGGGCTGGACCCACGAGCGCCCCGACTACACCGACCTGGACGCGATGAGCGAGGTCAGCCGGGTGGGCGACGTGCCGACCCGCCTGCGCCGTCTGGTTGAACGCGCCGCCATCGCTGCCCGTCAGGGGCCGGTGGTGCTGGCCGGCTCCAGCCTGGGCGCCTACATCTCCGCCATCGCCTCGCTGCAGGTGCCGGTAGCCGGCCTGTTCCTGATGGTGCCGCCGACCACCATGGGCCCGATGCCGGCGCTGGACGCCGCTGCGGTGCCGACCACGGTGGTGCAGGCCTGGCATGACGATGTGGTACCGGCTGCCGGCGTGATTGCCTGGGCGCAGGCGCGTTCGGCGCAGTTGCTGCTGGTTGACGATGGCCACCGCCTGGAGCGCCACGTGGAGGCCTCCGCGCAGGCCTTCGAGCGCCTGCTGCGGCAACTGTGAAGCCAGGGCGCACGGCGCGCCCGCCCGCATTGACTACAATGGCAGCCCCGCCGCCCCCGGCGCGGGCCTGCCGGCCGTGTCTACGGCCCTCCTTTCCGACCGGCCCGGCCCCTGTGCCGCGCCCGACCACCTGCGAACCGATCCCGTGAAATTCTTCGTCTCCTGCGCCAAGGGCCTGGAATACCTGCTTGCCGATGAACTGTCGGCCCTGGGCCTTGGCAAGGCCACCGCCACCATTGCCGGCGTCAACGCCGACGGCGAACTGGCGCAGGCGCTGCGGATCGTGATGTGGTCGCGCCTGGCCAGCCGGGTGCTGTGGCCGATCGACGAGTTCGACTGCCCGGACGAGCAGGCCCTGTATGACGGCGTGCGTGCACTGCCGTGGCACGAGCACATCTCGCCGGAGATGACCCTGGCGGTGGATGCGCACGTGTCCGGCGACAAGATCACCCATGCACGCTTTGCCGCGCAGCGGATCAAGGATGCGATCGTCGACCGCATGCGCGACGAAGGCCTGGAGCGGCCCTCGGTCAATACCGATCTGCCCGACGTGCGCGTCAACCTCTCGCTGCGCAAGGGCCGCGCCTCGCTGTCGATCGACCTCGGCGGCGGCCCGCTGCATCGCCGTGGCTGGCGCGGTGCCGCCCACGAGGCGCCGCTGAAGGAAAACCTGGCCGCCGCGCTGCTGCTGCGCGCGCAATGGCCGCGCCTGCATGCCGCCGGCGGTGGCCTGCTGGACCCGATGTGTGGCAGCGGCACGCTGCTGATCGAAGGCGCGCTGATGGCCGCCGACGTTGCCCCAGGCCTGATGCGGCATGGCAGCCTGCCGCCGAGCCGTTGGCTGGGCTTCGACAAGGCGGCCTGGAAGTCCATCCAGAGCGAAGCACGTGAGCGCGAAGCGGCCGGTCTGGCCGCGCTGAAGTCGGTCATCCACGGCAGCGACATCGACCCGACTGCGATCCAGGCGGCCCGCGAGAATGCCGAGGTCGCCGGCGTCGCCCACGCGATCCGTTTCACCCGCGCCGATGTCGCCGACCTGGCCGCGCCGGAACAGGAGATCGGTGCGGTGGTCTGCAACCCACCGTACGACGAGCGCCTGGCCGCCGATCCGGCGTTGTACCGTGCACTGGGCAATGCCTTGCAGAAGGCGGTGCCGCAGTGGCGCGCCAGCCTGCTGTGTGGCAATGACGAACTGGCCTTTGCCACCGGCCTGCGTGCCAGCAAGAAGTACCAGATGTTCAACGGTGCGCTGGAATGCGCGCTGATCGTCTGCGATCCGATCGCTGTGCCGGGCCGTGATCCGGCACAGCCCCGCGAGCTGAGCGAAGGCGCGCAGATGGTGGCCAACCGCCTGCGCAAGAACCTGAAGAAGTTCAAGAGCTGGCGTGCCCGCGAGGACATCACCTGCTTCCGCGCCTACGACGCCGACCTGCCGGAGTACGCGGCGGCCATCGACGTCTACGAGGAAGAGGGGGGCAGGCGGCGTACCTTCCTGCATGTGCAGGAATACGCGGCACCGGCGGCGATTCCCGAGAACGACGTGCGCCGCCGCCGCAATGAGCTGCTGGCTGCCGCGCGCGAAGTGTTCGGCGTGCCACCGGAACAGGTGTCGATGAAATCGCGCGAGCGCGGCAAGGGCGGCAGCAAGTACGGCCGCTTCGAGCAGCGCGACGAGTTCATCGTGGTGCGAGAGAACAACGCGCTGCTGCAGGTGAACCTGTTCGATTACCTGGATACCGGCCTGTTCCTCGACCATCGCCCGCTGCGCCGGATGATGGCCGAGCAGGTGCGTGGCAAGCGTTTCCTCAACCTGTTCTGCTACACCGGCGTGGCCAGCGTGCAGGCCGCCGTGGCCGGTGCCGCCAGCACCACCAGCGTCGACCTGTCGGCCACCTATCTGCAGTGGTGCTACGACAACCTGGCGCTGAACGGGCAGGGGGGCAACCAGCATCTGCTGGTCCAGGCCGATGCAATGGCCTGGCTGGAAGGCGACCGCGGCCAGTACGACGTGATCTTCTGTGACCCGCCGACCTTCTCCAATTCCGCCCGCGCCGATGATTTCGACGTGCAGCGCGAACAGCTGAAGCTGCTGCGGGCGGCGGTGGCGCGGCTGGCACCGGGTGGCGTGCTGTACTTCTCCAACAACTTCCGCCGCTTCAAGCTGGAAGAGAACGCCATCGCCGAATTCGCCCAGTGCCGCGAGATCACCGCACGCACGATTGGTCCGGATTTCGAGCGCAACGCGCGCATCCACCGCGCGTGGGAACTGAAGCGGTTGGGGTAAGCCCGGTAGTGCCGGCCGCTGGCCGGCAACTGCGTCAGAACCGTGGAAGGTCCGCGGGATGCCGGCCAGCGGCCGGCACTACCCCATCTGGCCCGTAGATCCACGCCATGCGTGGATCGGCCTAAAGCACCAACAATCGCCCCGGCGCATGGGCCAGGGGCCAATGACCCTGTTCGTACAGCGCAAGCACAGGCTCCCAGTGTGCCGGCAGGCCGAGATGCGTTTCCAGCAGGCGTTGCCGGAAGGCGAACATCGCCCCATCGCGCGCCACCAGGTGCAGGTCATGCGCACCGCAGCGCAGTGCCGGCAGATCCAGTGCCGAAAGCGCGCGCATCAACGTGCGGTTGAGTTCGCGTCGGGCGTCGGCCAGTTCGGCGGGATGGGTCAGGGCGCCGTGAAACGGATCCGAATCGCCCAGTGTTGTGGGCATCCATTCGAAACCATCGGTATCGACGGTCCGCAGTGCTTCGGCCAGCGATCGAACGGCGACGACGCCGGCCGTTGTGGGCAGTGTTTCACCCAACCGGGAAAAGAAGCCGATTCCAGACATCCGCCGCAGCACGCTATCCATACCGGCATTGTAGTTCGACGCCATGCGTGGACGCCGCCGTCCACGTCCTGCGGCTACAGCAATTCCAGCACCAACCCCAGCACCGGCAGCGCGATCGCCAGAGGCGCAATCCACGTTGGACGATACGGATACAACCCGAACGACAGCGCCACGCCGGCCAGGGTCATCGCGCCCAGCCACAGCACCGGGCCCATCGCCCAGCCGTGGTCGGCCACGCACAGTGCGAACGCCGCCGCCAGCAGCGCCCAGCCCAGCACCCGCCACTGCACCCGCCGTGCGGGTGCGGCCGCGGCCTTGCCATGCAAGTCGTGCTGGTGCTTTTCCATCGACAGCGACAGCGCGGTGAACGCAGAGAACGACAGCGCCAGTGCCAGCAGCATCATGCGCTGACCTCCGCTTTGGCCGCTTCTGCAGTGTTCACCGATGCCTTCGGCGCAGCCGCAGCGGCCGCACGCTTCTTCTTCTCGGCCGCACTCAGCGGTGGCGTCCAGCGCTGCATGCGCCAGCCGCACAGCGCCAGCATTGCGCCGAATGCGATCATCGAAAGATCGACGCCGGCCAGTACCCAGTCGCCGTTGCGCAGCGTGACCCCGAGGTGGGCATGGGTGGTCACTGCATTGACCACCGGCACCAGTGCGAACGCGGCCGCACCCAGGTACAGCTGCCACGCCCACATCATCCGCTTCGGCCAGATGAAGGCGGCCAGCAGCGCGGCGCCCCAGGCGCAGAAGAACACGTTGGCCTCGGCACTGGAGCGCTCGGCGATCTGCAGCGGCAGCAGGCGGTTGCCCCAGAAGTACGCCGCGAAGGCGATCGGCAGGCCGGCCACGGTGCCGATGTTCAGCGCATCGACCAGGCGCAGGCCGAATCCGGTACGCCCGTTCTTGGCATGCTTGGGACGCTCCTTCACCGCCCACAGCACCACGCCGCTGGCGACCATCAGGCAGCCGACCAGGCCGGACAGGAAGAACAGTGCGCGCAGGCCCCAGTCGGCGAAGCGCGCCAGGTGCAGGCCATACAGCACGCCACGGGTGGCGGTGGCACCGCCGGACGGTGGCGTCTCTTCCAGCAGCGCACCGCTGACCATGTCGTAGCGCAGCGCCGGGGTGTCGGTGGACAAACGCCTGCCGTCACGTTGGCGGATGTCGATCACCGCATTGGCAGCGCCCGGGTTGGACACGGTGAAGCCGGCCACTTCCACGCCGTGCCAGTGCGCACGCGCGCTGTCCAGCAACTGTGCGATCGGCAGCGGCGTGGCGCGGCCCTGCGCCGGCGCGGTCACCTCTGGCATGCCGCCGAAGGCTTCGCTGAAGAACTTGTCCTCGTCCTGCGGGTAGGCGACTTTCACCCCCCACGGCAGGTACATGATCATCAGAGTGACGATGCCGGTGTAGGTGATCATCGCGTGGTACGGCAGGGCCATCACCGCGCTGACGTTATGGAAATCCAGCCAGGACCGCAGGCCCTTGTCCTTGCGGAAGGTGAAGAAGTCCTTGAAGATTTTCTTGTGGGTGATGACGCCGGTGATGATCGCCACCAGCATGAACATCGCGCAGAACCCGACCAGGTAGCGCGCCCAGTACACCGGGATGTAGTGCAGGTCGAAGTGCAGGCGGTAGAAGAAGTCGCCGCCACGGGTCTCGCGCGCCTTCAGTGCCTGGCCGGTGTTCGGGTCGAGCGTGGCGTCGCCGAAGCCACCGCGACGGCCACGACTGGGGTCGGCCAGTTCCGGTGGCAGCCGCCAGAACAGCTGCATGGCCGGGTTGCGCGGCTGCGGCAGGGTGACGAACCAGTTCTCGGCGTGACTCGCATTGGCCTGCAGGTAGGCCACCGCGCGCTGCGCGGCCACGTCGATGCTGACGTTGCTGGATGGCAGCTCCGGGCGCATCCAGCGACTGATTTCCTCGCGATAGTAGCTGGCCGTGCCGGCCATGAAGATCAGCAGCAGCAACCAGCCGACCAGCAGGCCGGTCCAGGTATGCAGCCAGGCCATCGACTGGCGGAATCCGTTCTTCATGCCCAGGCACCCAACAGGCGTGCGACCGCCGCCATCAGCAGGGCGGGGGCGAGGATGCCGACCCAGGCCCGCAGTGCGCTGCGGGTGGCAAAGGCCCACAGCGCCGCGCAGGCAGCCACCACAATGGCCAGCAGCATGCCGGTCAGCACGGTCTGGCCGCGCGCGCCGGGCAACGCCACCGCGCAGAACACGCTGGTCATCGAGGCCAGCGCATAGCCGCCGAAAATCGCGGCCAAAGCGCGTGACAGCACGCCCCAGCGCGGGTTGGAGAACAAGGTGCGGGGGCTGGCGGGTGTGGGCGAGCGGTCCACGGCGTTCCTGAAGGTAGGAGAAGGGATGGAACGCGTCCGCGGCCCCCTTGCGCCCTGCGCATGTCGCCCAGCGTGTCCCATCGACGAAGCACTGCCCGCGCAGACGGGCAGCCCAGAAGTCGGGGCAGTACACGGGCGATGGGCACGTTTTTCGTGCCCGTTTGGCTAAGCGTACAACCGATCAGTAAATGATATGTATTCGCATTTCATGAATCAAGCGTGCTGATCGTGGGCGTTGGCCGGGGCTAGAACCTGAACACCACGGTTGCCGCATGCAGCAGCAGGCCGATCAACCCGCCCACCAGGGTGCCGTTGAAGCGGATGAACTGCAGGTCGCGACCCACACTCAGTTCCAGTTGCTCGACCAGGTGCCGCTCGTCCCAGCCCTTCACGGTCTGCGCGATATGCGTGGTCACGCCCTCGCGCAGGCGGCCGGTCAGGCGCTGCGCACCTTCCAGCAGGTGCTGGTTGAGGGCCTCGCGCAGGGCCGGGTCGGCCTGCAGGCTGCTGCCCAGCGACGCCAGGCTGCGCCGCAGGTGTCCGACCAGCGCCGAGTCTTCGCGTTGCAGGTCGGCGCGCAGGCTGGCATGGATACGCGCCCACAGCCCCTGCACGTAGTCCTGCAGGGCGGGGTGGTCGATCATGTCCTGCTTGAGCTGTTCGATGCGCTCAGCCAGCGCCGGGTCTTCGCGCAGGCGCTGCACGTAGTTCTGCAGCCAGGTCTCGTAGTCCTGGCGCAGCGGATGCTGCGGCTCGGCCAGCACCTGTTGCAGCTCTTCCAGTACCGCCCGCGCCAGGCGTTCGGCCAGGCTGTCGCCGATCTCGTCGATTGGCTTGACCCAGTTCACCGTGCTCGACAGCGTCGGCCATTCGCGCTGGATGTAGCGCACGATCAGCTGCGAGGCGCGCTCCTTCACCTCCGGCTGCTCCAGCCAGCGCCCCAGCCGCTGCAGGCCCTCGTCCAGCACGCGCTGGTGGCGTCCATCGGCGGTCAGCAGGGCCAGCAGTTCACCGGCGGTGGCAGCAGCGTTCCACTGCCGCAGCTGCTGCACCACGAAGGCATGCAGTTGCCGCCGCACCGCGGTTTCGTCGAAGAAATCCAGTGCCTGCAGCGCCCAGCCGCGGGCCATGTCGGCCAGCATCCGCGAGCGTGCCGGGTCGGCCAGCCAGCTACCGAGACGACTGGCCGGATCGAACACCTGCAGCTTGGCCAGCAGCACACCCGGTTCCAGGAACTGGTCGCGCACGAACAGCGCCAGGCTGTCGCCGATGCGTTCCTTGCTGCGCGGGATGATCGCGGTGTGCGGAATCGGCAGGCCCATTGGCCGCCGGAACAGCGCAACGACTGCGAACCAGTCGGCCAGCGCGCCGACCGCAGCAGCCTCGCAGAAAGCCGAAACCCAGGCCCAGATGCCGCGTTCGCCGTGCCAATGGCTGACCGCGAATCCGGCCAGCATCAACAGCAGCAGGCCCAGTGCGAGGGCTTTCAGGCGCCGCAGCTGGGCGCGGCGCGGATCGTGGGCAGGCGTCATCGCACGAGTCTAACCGCAGCCCGGTGATGCCTGCCTGTAGAGCCGAGCCCATGCTTGGCTGCCTTGCGCGCGGCACACCGCAGCCGAGCAAGGGCTCGGCTCTACATGAGAGGTTCGCGCGTTTTTAAAGCGCTTCCAGTTGCTTGCGCAGCGCGGCCAGCTGCGCGCGCAGGGTGTCGTTCTCGCGGGTCAACGCGACCACGCGGCGGCGCAGGACCGGGGCATCCTCGCCCAGCTGTTCCAGTGCCAACAGTACCTCGGCGTCGCGGCTGGCGATCTCGTCCTCGCTGGGCTCCTCGAAGTCCATCTCGGCCGCGTCCGGCTTCGGCGCGCGCGGCTTGCGCTTGGATTCGCGCACGCGCTTGGCCGCCTGCTTCAGCTCATCCTTGCCGCCGGCGGCGGCGGCGCGTTGCTCCTCTTCGGGCAGATCGGCCACGGCTGCGGCGGCGCTGATCGAGATCACGCCGGCCTTCACTGCCTCCACCACTTCGGGTGCAGCCTGGGCATGGATGCGCTCGATCATGCCGACCTGGCTGGTACTCAGCTTGGCTTCGCGGGCCAGTTCGGCGCGGCTGAGCTTCGGTGCCGGCTCCCACGGCGGGCTGTCCTCGCCCGCCTCATCGGCAATCTCGGCGGTACCGTCGCTCTCGCGCTGCAGCTGCGCCTGCTCGGCCTGCTTGCGGGCGGCCAGGATGTCGCGCTTGCGCAGCGCCAGCACGCCGCGCTGGAAATCGGACACGCTGCGACGGCCCAGATGCTGCTCGATCATCCACAGGTGAACGTCTTCCATGCTCTGGAAGCGCGTGTTCTGCACGGTGTTGAAGGGCAGGCCATGCTTCTGGCAGATGCCGAAACGGTTGTGACCATCGACCAGCACATTACCCCACAGCACCAGCGCATCGCGGCAGCCTTCGGCCAGGATGCTGCGCTCCAGCGCGTCATGTTCGTCCGCGGTCAGCGGGTCGATGTAGGCCTTGAGTTCTTCTTTGACGACGATATCCATGGGCACGGCAACGAGCAGGAGCGGAACCGCCCATTGTACCCGCTCGCCACCGCCGGCCCGGGCTCAGGCGGTGACCCGGATCATCTCGCCCAGGGTGCCGGTGATCTGGTCGATCTGCGCCTTGTCCACGATCAGCGGCGGCGACAGCGCGATGATGTCACCGGTGCAGCGCACCAGCAGCCGGCCATCGTGGAAGCAGCGCCGGAACACCTCGTAGCCGCGGCTGCCAGGGGCATCGCGGCGCGGTGCCAGCTCGACCGCGCCGACCAGCCCGAAGTTGCGGATGTCGATCACGTTGGGCAGGCCCTGCAGCGCGTGCAGCCGTTCCTGCCAGTACTCGCCCAGTTCGATGGCGCGCTCGAACAGGCGCTCCTCGGCGTAGACGTCCAGTGTTGCCAGCGCTGCGGCGCAGGCCAGCGGGTGACCCGAGTAGGTATAGCCGTGGAACAGCTCGATGGCCTGCGGCGGGGCCTGCATCAGCGTGGCATGCACGGCGTCGCTGGCCAGCACGCCGCCCAGCGGCACCGCGCCGTTGCTGACCGCCTTGGCGAAGGTCAGCAGGTCCGGTGTGACCCCGAAGCGCTGCGCGGCGAAGGGCATGCCGACCCGGCCGAAACCGGTGATGACCTCATCGAACACCAGCAGGATGCCGTGGTGGTCGCACAATTCGCGCAGGCGCTGCAGGTATCCGGGCGCGGGCAGGATCACCCCGGCGGAGCCGGCGATGGGCTCGACGAAGACGGCGGCAATCGTCGAGGCGTCATGCAGCCCGATCAGCCGTTCCAGGTCGTCGGCCAGCTCCGCGCCCTGGCGCGGCAGGCCCTTGCTGAACGCGTTGCGCTGCAGGTCCAGGGTGTGGCGCAGATAGTCCACGCCCCCCAGTTGCAGGCCGAACGCCCTGCGGTTGTTGGGCAGACCGCCCAGCGCCATGCCACCGAAACCGACGCCGTGATAGGCCTTCTCGCGGCTGATGAAGCGCGTGCGCTGGCCCTCGCCACGCTGGCGATGGTAAGCCAGCACGATCTTCATCGCGGTATCCACCGCCTCCGAGCCGGAGCTGGTGAAGAACACATGGTTGAGCGGGGCCGGAGCCAGTGCGGCCAGCCGCTGTGCCAGCGCGAATGCCGGCGGCGAGCCCACCTGGAAAGCGGGTGAGTAGTCGAGCGTGCGTGCCTGCCCGGCGATGGCCTCGACGATGCGCGGTCGCGCGTGGCCGGCGTTGCAGCACCACAGGCCGGCGGTGCCGTCGAGGATCTGTCGGCCATCGATGTCTTCGTAGTGCATGCCTTCGGCGCGGACCAGCATGCGTGGTGCCGCCTTGTACTGGCGGTTGGCGGTGAATGGCATCCAGTAAGCGTCCAGTGACTCGGGGCGCTGTGTGGTCAGGTCGTGCAGGTCGCTTCCGGGACGCTTCATGCCAGCTCCGTCGGGTCCGATGCGACGAATGTAGCGCAGCCACGTCACGGCGGAGTCGCGGTGACCCCGGTATAACCAAGGCTCGTTGAATGCTGGAGTTTCCCATGGCCGATGTTCCCGACCGCAGCCATTGGCAGGCACTGGCCCTCCAGTTGTCGATGCCAGGCCAGGCCTTCATCGATGGCCGCTATGTCGATGCAGCCAGCGGCGCCCGTTTCGACTGCGTCAGCCCGATCGACGGTCGCGTACTGGGGGCGGTCGCCGACTGCGACGCACAGGACGTGGAGCGCGCGGTACTGGCCGCGCGGCGCAGCTTCGAGGCCGGCCACTGGTCGCAGGCCAGCCCGGCCCAGCGAAAGCGCGTACTGTTGGCGCTGGCGGCATTGGTCGAAACGCATGCCGACGAGCTGGCCCTGCTGGAAACCCTGGACATGGGCAAGCCGGTGCGTGATGCGCGCCGCATCGACCTGCCAGGCGCGGTGCGCTGCCTGCGCTGGACCGCCGAGGCCGTGGACAAGCTGTACGGCGAGATCGCGCCGACCGGCCCGCACGAACTGGGACTGGTCACGCGCGAGGCCGCCGGGGTCGTGGCCGCGATCGTTCCGTGGAACTTTCCGCTGCTGATGGCCTGCTGGAAGATCGCGCCTGCATTGGCCATGGGCAACTCGGTGGTGCTCAAGCCGTCCGAGCGCTCGCCCTTGAGTGCGTTGCGGCTGGCGGCGCTGGCCGCCGAAGCGGGCCTGCCAGAGGGCGTGCTGAACGTGCTGCCGGGGCACGGTGCGCGCGTCGGTGAGCCGTTGGCCCTGCACATGGATGTGGACGTGCTCGCCTTCACCGGCTCCACGGCCACGGGCGCGAAGCTGCTGCAGTGTTCAGGGCGATCCAACCTCAAGCGGGTCTGGCTGGAGTGTGGCGGCAAGAGCCCGCATGTGGTGTTTGCCGACGCCCCTGATCTGGACGCCGCCGCGAAGGCGGTGGCACAGGGTATCTTCTTCAACCAGGGCGAGGTCTGTACCGCAGGTTCGCGGCTCCTGGTACAGCGTTCGATCCGCGAGGATTTCGTGCATCAGGTGGTTGCCTATGGCCAGCACATGCACCCCCGCCATCCATTGGACCCCGATGCGCCGATGGGCGCGCTGGTGGATGCCGCGCACCTGGACAAGGTGATGGACGATATCGCGCGCGCCGAAGGCGAGGGTGCCCGGTTGCTGCTGGGTGGGCGGCGCGCCGAAGTGGAAGCCGGCGGCAGCTACGTCCAGCCCACCGTGTTCGACCAGGTGCGCCCGGACCAGGCACTGGCGCGCGAGGAAGTGTTCGGGCCGGTGCTGGCTGTGCTTGGTTTCGAAGACGAGGCCGAAGCGGTGCGCGTGGCCAATGACAGCCGCTACGGCCTGGCCGCCGGCCTGTGGACACGGGACCTGGGGCGAGCCCACCGCGTCGCGCGCCAGCTGCGTGCCGGCAGCATCTGGGTGAACGGCTGGGATGGCGGCGACATGACCGCTCCGTTCGGGGGCTACAAGCAGTCCGGCAACGGGCGCGACAAATCGCTGCATGCGTTCGACAAGTACAGCGAGATCAAGGCCACCTGGATGCAGCTGTAACGACGCGATTGCTGGACGGCTGTTCGCTCTCTGTAGAGTCGAGCGATGCTCGACTGCCGTTCGTTCTTCTGTAGAGCCGAGCCATGCTCGGCTGCATCTCGCGAAGAACCGTCGAGCATGGCTCGACGTTACAGGAGGCGCCTGCCCCCTCGTCGGCATCGGTGTCGGCTGAAACCATCGTGCCGTACCGCCGCCAGCCCGTGGCAGAATCGGTCGATCTGCCATTTCCCGTGTTGCCGATGTCCTCGATCACCGCTGCCGCGCCGCCCGTGAATTCCCCCCGTCGTGTTCTGCTGGCCAGCCTGATCGGTACCACGATCGAGTTCTTCGACTTCTACATCTACGCCACGGCCGCGGTGCTGGTGTTCCCGCACCTGTTCTTCCCGGACAGCAGCGAACAGGCAGCCCTGCTGCAGTCGCTGGCAACCTTCGCGGTGGCCTTCATCGCACGCCCGGTTGGCTCGGCAGTGTTCGGCCATTTCGGCGATCGCATCGGCCGCAAGGCCACCCTGGTGGCTGCGCTGCTGACCATGGGGCTGTCCACGGTGCTGATCGGCCTGCTGCCGACGCACGCACAGATCGGTCTGTGGGCGCCGGCGCTTCTGGCGCTGTGCCGTTTCGGCCAGGGCCTGGGTCTGGGCGGCGAGTGGGGCGGGGCAGTGCTGCTGGCCACCGAGAACGCACCGCCGGGCAAGCGTGCCTGGTACGGCATGTTCCCGCAGCTGGGTGCACCGCTCGGCTTCCTGCTGTCGGCCGGCATCTTCCTGGTGCTCGGCCGCTGCCTGAGCCAGGCCGACTTCCTGCAGTGGGGCTGGCGCATTCCGTTCGTGGCCAGCGCGCTGCTGGTCGGCCTCGGCCTGTGGGTGCGGCTGAACATCCACGAGACCCCCGACTTCAAGCAGGCGCTGGAGCGCAAGGCGCCGGTGCGGCTGCCGATGTGGACGGTGCTGCGCGACCACCCGGTGCCGATGCTGCTGGGTACCCTGGGCGCGTTCGCCACCTTCGTGCTGTTCTACCTGATGACCGTGTTCAGCCTCGGCCATGGCACGGCGGTGCTGGGTTACAGCCGCGAGCAGTTCCTGCTGATGCAGATGGCCGGCATGCTGTTCTTCGCGCTGGGCATCCCGCTGTCGGCGCGCTATGGCGACCGCTGGGGGACGCGCCGCACGATGATCGTGGCCAGCGTGCTGATCATCGGTTTCGGCGTGCTGTTCGCGCCGCTGTTCCAGCCGCACAGCCCGTGGATGGTCACCGCCTTCCTGTGCCTGGGCCTGTTCCTGATGGGCCTGACCTATGGTCCCTGCGGTACCTTCCTGGCCGAGATCTACCCGGTGGAGGTGCGCTATACCGGCGCATCGCTGTCATTCAACCTGGCCGGCATTCTGGGTGCGGCACCGGCGCCGTACCTGGCCACCTGGCTGGCCGAACGCTTCGGTCTGGTCGCGGTTGGCTACTACCTGTGCCTGACTGCGGCAGCGACGCTGTGCGCGCTGGTGGCACTGCACCGGCGCGCGCTGCGGTTCAGCCAAAGAGGCGCTTGAGCGTGCGTCCCAGCCAGCCACCGCCCTGGTGCTCGCGGGTGAACTGGTTCAGGTGTGCCTTGACCTGTTCGGCGTAGGCCTGGTCATCGCCGCGGATGTGGTTGAACAACCAGCGCGAGAGCATCGTGCGCAGTTCATCGCTGATGTCCTCGCCGGCCTGGAAGCGCAGCCGGTACTCGGCCACACGCTTGATGAAGATCTCATGCACGCGCTTGTGCGCGGCACAGAACGGGTAGCCCGCTTCCTCCATCAGCTCTTCCTCGAACGCGAAGTGCGACATGGTGTAGTCGACCACCTCGTCGATCACTTCACCCACTGCCGCGCGCTGCAGGCTGGACTGGGCCACGTGCAGGTGGTTGAGCATCTCGATGATGCGACGGTGTTGTTGGTCGATCACATCGATGCCGATGTTCAGATCGTCCTGCCAGACCAGTAGTGCCATCCCCGGCTCCCCTTCATGCGTATGTCGGGGCCGACTGTAGAGCTGTCGTGCGGGAACGGCGTTGATCTGGATCAAAGCGAGCCGGTCAGGTCAGCGCAGGCTCGCGTGGACGCAGCGGGCTGGCCACCGTGGTGCAGCTGACCCGGTTGCGGCCACCGGCCTTGGCCAGGTACAGCTGGCGGTCGGCCTCGGAGATCAGCCGGTGCAGCGCATCGCGCTGCGGGCGCAGGCAGCACAGGCCGATGCTGACCGTCATGCGCAGGGTAGCGGTGCCGATGTCCACCTCCAGTGCGGCGATGCGCTGGCGCAGCTCCTCGAAGTACAGCAGCGCCTCGTCCTGTTCCATGTCTGGCACCAGCAGGCAGAACTCCTCGCCGCCGAAGCGCGCGATCAGGTCGTGGCTGCGTGCATGCGCGGTCACCGCGCCGGCCACCGCGCGCAGCGCGTCGTCGCCCGCTTCGTGGCCATGGGTGTCGTTGATGTGCTTGAAGTGGTCGATGTCGATCATCGCCACCGCCACGCATTGGCCGTGCAGCTGCAGCTGCGGCAGCTGACGCTGGCTCTGCTCCAGGAAGAAGCGTCGGTTGGGCAGGCCGGTGAGGAAATCGCGGGTGGCCAGGTCCTGCAGGGTGCCGATCAGCTCCAGCTGGTCCACGTTCTGCGAGACGCGGCAGAAGAACTCCTCGCGCGAGAACGGCTTGCGCAGGAAATCGTTGGCGCCGTTCTTCAGGAAGCGCGGGATCAATGAGGCGTCGGTATTGCCGGAGATGCCGATCACCGCCACCTTGTCGCGCGAGCGCAGGGTGCGCAGGCGACGGGTGAATTCCACGCCCTGCATGCCGGGCATTTCCTGGTCGACCACCGCCAGGCGGATCGCCGGATGCGCCTCGATTGCAGCCAGGCCCTCGTTGCCGTCGGCGGCTTCGTGCACCTCATGCCCATACATGCGCAGCAGGGCGGCGGCATAGCCACGCGCGGACGGCGAATCGTCCACCACCAGCGCGGCGATGCGTCGGTTGCGTTCCAGCCGCTGCACCAGCCACACCAGGTAGTCGATGCTGCCCGGGGTGTTCTTCAGCACGTAGTCGATGATCTGCTGCTGTAGTACGCGCTTGCGCAGGTCCTCGTCGTAAACGCCGCTGACCACCACCGTCGGCAGGTCGCGCTTGAGGAAGAACTCGACCACCGCATCGCGGTCGCCGTCGGCCAGCACCAGTCCGGTCAGCACCAGGAACCAGCCCCCGCCTTCGCTGAGCAGCCGGTCGGCCTCGGCCAGGGTGGAGGCGATCACCACCGGCAGTTCCAGGCGCTGCTCGATGGCTTCGCGCAGCATGCCGGTGAACGCACGGGAGTTTTCGACCAGCAGGATCCGCTGCGGCAGCGGATCGGCCAGGTCGCCATCGACGGCGGCCTGCGGCAGCACGGGCATGATGCGGTGGCTCACGAGGGAGGGGCTCGGCACGGATAGCGGCGGTTTCGGGTGTAACTTTAGCGGCGCCTTTGGTTGCGGACAGATCTGCCCTGCACGGTCCTGGCGGGGGTACCGGGCATCGCTGGGAGACACGGTCAGGTCTGGAAGCAATTCCCTTCATGGCGCTTGCAGTGCAGCGTGGTTATGCTGGGTTGCGCCATCCTTACTGGTGTCTTGGGCACGACTGCGCCGAACGAAGGATCCCTTCAAGCGAGGTCGAGAGCCATCCAGTCGCCGGGTGGCGAAACGGAATTGCCTGGAGTTGTCTTTCCAACCATCCATGGGGGTGAGCGTGAGATTTTCTGAATTGCGAGTGTTGCTACCTGCCGCTGTCCTGCTTTCCATGTCCGCTTTCAGCGCTTCGGCGTGTTGCCCGAGTGGCGACAACGGAATCCATATGGCTCAGAGCGGTCTGGGGGAGGCTCTGCCGCCAGCCACGAATCTGAGTTCGAACCCGAACTGGCTTGTTTATGGATTTGAACGTGATGGGATCAGCTACTACCAGGTGAACGATCTCTCGGGACAGGTCGTCCTTATCGTGGGAAATGTCGATGCGACGTTCTGGACGCTTCCAGCGGGCAATAGCGCTGCAAAGGTATCTTTGCCTTCGCATCGACTGCGCCTGCCCGAAAAGAGTGTCCGACGCGTGGTGTTCCAGAGCGCCCAGTTCTCGTTGGTTGTCTATGGAGAAGGCGCGAGCGCTGTATGGGTCGTCGAACCCGTGGATGCTGCAGGCTGAGGACACTCTTCGTGGGCGCCACGACGGGGCACATCGACGAAGCAGGAGCCGGGGAGCCGGCTCCTGCGATGATCTGATCGTCCCGGCCTTGTGTTCTGGTGGCTGGCGACAGTCAGGCGATGTCCACTCGGCTTGTCCAGGCAGCCTGCATGCTGCTTTGCGCGTTGCTGGTCGCTGTTTCCAGAAGCAGCACACGCACGCGGTTCCGTTCGCAGTGCACTTTTCCCCCATAGGCTTGTGCACGCGAACTCAGGCGTTCAATAGCCAACCGTGTGGTGTCGACGAGCAGCTCGCGATCACGGTCCAGTAGAGCAATTCTGAGCAGAATTCCTTGTTGCCCCTTCAGTCGCCCACAACGCGCATGTATCTGGATCTGTCCTTGTTCCTGTTTGAGCAGCAATGAAACGGCCTCGGTGAGCGTGCGGTAGGCCGCCAGTTGCAAGGCAATGCTCAATCTGCAGGGATCCCCGGTCAGGATGGGAGAGGTGACCCTGTGGGTCTGATCCCAGCTTTCGCGAATGCCGCTGACCTGCAGGGCCAGATAGAGCCCGACGTGCTCGACTTCGGTCGGATACACCATGCTGGTCAATTCGCGGAACTGGCGGGAATGCGCGGTGGACGTAAGAAGCAGATCCAGCGCCGGCGAGTGATGGCCGTGTGTCTTCAACAAGTCGACTGTCCTGTTCAAGGAAACTTCAATGCCATCCGCAATTCTCCTGAGATCCAGGGCGCGCTCCCGCAGATCCATTTCGCTCGCCATATGAGCCGACCTTGATAGCCGAGCGATCTGGTGTCCGTCTGCGTCTCTACGTCCCCGCTGATGATAGTGCCGGGTGATCCGGGAACCGAGGGCCAGCAACCCCGTTCCTGCAATGGCAATCAGCTGCTGCGTTGTGAACGTTCGCTCATCGTATGAGCCAAGGAGACCGGATGTGGGAGTGACCACCGCAATGAGAATGTTCAACAGGGGAACACCAATGGCCGCTCCCTGCCAGCCATGAATGCATGTCAACACGATCACGGGCAGTGCCATGGTCAACTGCAGGCTTGTTTTGCTCGCATCCGACAAGCCGGGGGCCATTGCGGTAACCAGGCCGAGCCCCAGCATCACTGCAAGAGCAGCGAGTGTGGGAGGGGAGCGCCAGAGCCTCCATTCGTACATTGCGTGGCGTCTGCTCCAGAGAACTGCGAGCGGTGCGACGGTCAGAATGGCAATGTAGTCACCGAGGGCGAAGCGCACAGCCCTTGTCGCAATCGGCACGCTTGAAGGGTTCTCTGAAAGCAGGTGAGACAGCCCAAGCTTCAAGGCGGTGGCAATCATGGCGGCTGAAACTGCGACTGAAAGCAGCCATCCATCTGCCTTTGCAGTCATGAATTTTCGATGCGCGTACACAACCAGCGCGACGGCTGGCAGCAGGAACGCCGAACCCAGGATTACCCACGCAAGTCCATACTCATCTATCAGCGGGTAGCGCAGTTGTGCGAAGAACGCGTATTCGCCAATAAGCAGGTAGGGCCAGAGGCGAGGTGGACACACAAGCAAAGCCGCTACACGAATGCCGGCGGGCAGGTAAAACTGGTCCAAAGAGACCCGCCAGGCGGCCCAACAGGTGATCGCGTACATCGCGGCAATCGCCAGCCCCAAGGGCCGTACGCGGAACGTCAGCTCAATTCCCCTTTTCCACCAGTTCAACCCAAGCCTCCATTGCTCGTGACATGGCGGCGGCCCCATTGCTTGCTTGAACTCGCCATTGAGTGACAGTATCGATAGAAGCACGGGGGCGCAATCACACGGTGGCGCGCAGTCCTGGCGGGGAAAGCGAGGGGCGCCCAACAAAGATCACTTTCGAGTAGTGATCTGCATCTCGTTTCCTTGGGGAGTCAGGTCGCGGTCCGTGGGGCGCCTGGATCGATGGAGCGCGTACTTCCCCCCAGGGCTTGGTTGGCCTCCGCCTGGCGGGAATCTCCCTGTGCTTCCGTCAACACGATCCTGAGCCTGTTGCCCGTGATGTCCATGTGGCCACCATGCACCAGGATTCGGCCCAGCAAATGCTCGTTTGCTTGTTCCGAGGTCCGTGTTCCCAATGATTCGTTTCGGCCCACGAGGGCAATGCAGATGAATACGCCGGGCTTCTGGATGAACTTTCCGCAGCGGATACTGACGGAAATCTGTCCGGATTCGCATTTCAGAAGCAGTGATACCGCGTCAACCACGAGTCGATAGGCCGCAAGCTGCAGGCCGACGCCGAGCGAGCAGGGATCACCCATCAACCTAGGTCGCCCGATCCGATGTGTGGCGTCCCAAGCTTCGCGTACTCCACCTGCCTGCAGTGCCACATACAGGCCCAGTCGTTCCAGGGCGGCGGGATAGATCATGCTGGCCTGGGCCCTGAACAGGCGCGAATGCACCTCCGAGGTATGCCGCAGGCTGTCGGCCACGGCGTGATGACCCTGGGCGTGCAGCCAGTTCACCATCTCGTTCAGAGACAGATCCATGCCATCGCCCAGCTGGCGCAGATGCGCCGCCCGTTCACGCAGGTCCATCTCGCTGGCCAGGTGTGAATTCCGCGCAAGCTGCAGGGCCGCCCGGCCATCTTCCTCGCGCAACCGGTGCTGGCTCTGGAAGTGGGTGATGCGCGCGCCCAGCAGCAGCAGTGCGACGCTGGCGATGGCCATGGCCTGCTGGGTGGCGAAGGTCGCCTGATCGAATGACGCCGGGTGGTCCGAAGGGGTGCTCAGGCCCAGGATCATGTTCACGGCGGCAACACCAATGGCTGCTCCACGCCACCCCAGCAGGCAGGTCAGGGCGATCGCGGGAATGGGCAGGATCAGCAGCAACTGCAGCGAGCCTCCTGCCACGATCAAAGTGGGAACGGGTGTCGCCTGCAGGCCGATGACCAGCATGGCTCCGACTGCTCCGACCGTGGTCGCAACAGACCGGGCCGTCCATTGTTCCTCGGCGCGGCGGATCCACAGCAGTGCCAGCGGTGCCAGGATCAGGATGCCGGTGAAGTCGCCCAATGCATAGCGCAGCAGGTTGGTGACAAATGGTGCGTTATGCAACGGTTCCCACAGCAGGTAGGAAATTCCCAGGTTGAGCAGGCTGATGACCAATGCGGCGCATATCGCAATGGAAATCACGCCCACGATCGTGGTGCGCACCAGCAGTTTCCGGTGCAGGCGCACGATCAGCATCACGGCAGGCATCAGGAACACTGAGGCGAGGATCACCCAGGTCAGGTTGTACTTGCTGATCAGGGGGATGCGCAGATGCGCGAAGTAGGCGTATTCACCGATCAGCAGGTAGGGCCAAAGACGGGGCGGGCACAGCAACAGGGCGGCCACCCGGACGCCAGCAGGCAGGAAGAACTGGTCCAGTGACAGTTTGCGTGCGCCCCAGCAGGCGAGGGCATAGAGCAGCGCCAGCGCCAGCCCCTCGGGGCTGACCCGTATCCTCACCTGCAAGCCGTCCTTCCACCACTGCATTCACGTGCTCCCCAGCTCCTGCGCCGATTATGTGGCTGGGAGGGGCCCGCTACCACAACGCATCCCGCAGCTTGTACCACGACATCGCCGCCACCAGCAGCGGCGTGCGCAGCAGCCGGCCGCCAGGGAAAGGCGCATGCCGCAGCCGCTGGAACACGTCCAGGCGCTCGCTCTGGCCGGCAATCGCGGCGGCGATGACTTCGCCGGCCAGCCCGGCGGCGGCCACCCCATGGCCGGAGAACCCCTGCGCGAAGTACAGGTTGCCGTCCAGCCGGCCCCAATGCGGGGCGCGGTTGCGGGTGATGTCCACGTAACCGCCCCAGACCTGCTCCAGCGGCACGTCGGCCAGTTGTGGAAACACCTGGTGCATGCGCCGCTGCATCACCCCGTGCAGGCCGGGTGGGGGCAACGCCGAGTAACTGGCGCGACCGCCGAACAGCAGCCGGTGATCGTGGCTGAGGCGGAAATAGTCCAGTGCCCACGCGGTGTCGGCCACGGCCATGTTGTTGCCGATCAGGGCGCGGGCGCGCTCGGCACCGAGCGGCGCGCTGGCGCCGATATAGGTGCCGACCGGCATGATCCGGCGTTCCAGCTCGGGCAGCAGGCCCTGCAGCCAGGCATTGCCGGCAACCACCAGGTGCGCAGCGCGCACGCTGCCCCGCGCGGTATGCAGGGTGGGCTGCGGTCCGCGCTGCACGCGGGTCACTGCGGAGTTCTCGTGGATCACCACGCCGGCCGCGCGCGCCGCATCGGCCAGGCCACGCGCATAGGCCAGCGGGTGCAAGTGCGCGCTGTGCGGATCGAACATCGCGGCGCGGTAGCGCGGGCTGTCCAGCTGCGCGCGCAGGGCATCACGGTCCCACCACTGCATCGGGTAGTCGTAGTGGCGCTGAAGGTGCTCGCAGTTGGCGTGCAGGTCGCGCTCGTGGCGTTCGCGGATGGCGACGCTGGCGTGGCCCTCCACCCAATGGCAGTCGATACCATGGCGATCGATGCGCCTGCGCATCGCCTGTACCGCTTCGCGCGACCAGTCGAACAGGTGGCGCGCATCGTCACGGCCGAGCTGACGCTCCAGTTCGTCCACCTCGCAGCCATAGCCGGCCAGCGCCTGGCCACCATTGCGGCCGGACGCGCCCCAGCCGACCCGC
Source organism: Stenotrophomonas sp. YJH_SMC_94-11 (assembly GCF_059370435.1). NCBI lineage: Bacteria > Pseudomonadati > Pseudomonadota > Gammaproteobacteria > Lysobacterales > Lysobacteraceae > Stenotrophomonas > Stenotrophomonas sp. YJH_SMC_94-11. The sequence goes on from NZ_JCAFTR010000003.1 coordinate 202,498, forward strand.
TGTGCGTCCAGCACCACCACGCGCTGGCCACGCGCGGCCAGTTCCAGTGCGGCGGTCAGGCCGGTATAGCCGGCGCCCAGCACCGCAACGTCGGCCTGCACCTGCCCCTGCAACGAGGGCAGTGCGGGCGGTTCGGGCAGGCTGGAGGCATACCAGCTGGGCGGAAACGCGGCGCTCACTGCAGGCCTCGCGGGTGCAGTGCGGGAGGGCGGAGCAGGGCAGGTCGATCAGCGTTCACCCCGGTAGTTTCGCCGATGCGCGGCAGCTGCGGTGTGACGGCAGCGACTTGCCGCCGTTGCCAGGCGACGGGTAACGTGTCGGCACGCCAAGGAGTGTCCCCATGCGCCGCCTGCCCTGGGTGGGCCTGCCCACCGACAGCACCGTGCTCGGCCACCACCGTTTCGCGTTGGCCGGCGAGAAGTACGTGCGCGCGCTGGCCGAGGCGGCCGAGGTGACCCCGGTGGTGTTGCCGAGCCTGCAGCCACCGTTGCCGGCCAGCGACTGGCTGCTTGGGCTCGATGGCCTGCTGTTGACCGGCGCGGTCAGCAATATCGAACCGCAGCACTACGAGGGTGGCCGCAGTTGGCCAGGCAATCCGCATGATCCGGCCCGGGATGCCAATGCCTTTGCGTTGCTGCACGAAGCGCTGGCGCTGGACCTGCCGGTGCTGGCGATCTGTCGCGGTTTCCAGGAATTGAACGTCGCGCTGGGTGGCAGCCTGCATCCGCAGGTGCATGCGGTGCCCGGCCTGGCCGACCATCGCGAAGACCCGCAGGCGCTGGTGGAAGTGCAGTATGGGCCGGCCCATGCGGTGACCCTGGCCACCGATGGCTGGCTGGCGCAGTGGCACGGCAGTGGCCGCGCGCAGGTCAATTCGGTGCACGGACAGGGCATCGCCCGCCTCGCGCAGGGCCTGCAGGTCGAGGCCATGGCCGATGACGGACTGGTCGAGGCAGCGCGCAGCCTGCACCATGGATTTGTGCTCGGCGTACAGTGGCATCCGGAGTGGCGTGTCACGCAGACGCCGTTCTATCACGCTATTTTCCGTGCGTTCGGCCAAGCTTGCCGGCAGCACCAACAGAACCGACTGGATTCCCGATGAGTTCCCGAACGCGCCCGCGCAAGACGGCCACGCCCCCCGCACCGCAGGAAAGCAGCCTGCTGCGCTGGCTGAAGGAGCGGCGCATCACCGAGGTGGAATGCCTGGTGCCGGACATCACCGGCAACGCGCGCGGCAAGATCATTCCTGCCGACAAGTTCTCGCACGACTACGGTACGCGCCTGCCGGAAGGCATCTTCGCCACCACCGTCACCGGCGAGTTCCCTGACGATTACTACGACCTGACCTCGCCGTCGGACTCGGACATGATGCTGCGGCCCGATCCGGACACGGTGCGCATGGTGCCGTGGGCGGCCGACGCCACCGCGCAGGTCATCCACGATTGCTACACCAAGAACGGCGAACCGCACGAGCTTGCGCCGCGCAACGTGCTGCGCCGCGTACTGGCGGCTTATGCGGAACTGGGCCTGCGCCCGGTGGTGGCGCCGGAGCTGGAGTTCTTCCTGGTGCAGAAGAACACCGACCCGGACTTCCCGCTGCTGCCACCGGCCGGTCGCTCGGGGCGCCCGGAGACCGCGCGGCAGTCGTACTCGATCGACGCGGTCAACGAGTTCGACCCGATCCTCGACCTGATGTACGACTACGCCGATGCGATGAAGCTGGACGTGGACACGCTGATCCACGAATCCGGCGCAGCACAGCTGGAGGTGAACTTCACCCATGCCGATGCGATGGACCTGGCCGACCAGGTGTTCCTGTTCAAGCGCACCATGCGCGAGGCGGCGATGCGCCACGGGGTGTACGCCACGTTCCTGGCCAAGCCCATGGAGAACGAGCCCGGTAGTGCCATGCACATCCACCAGAGCCTGGTGCGGGTGAGCGATGGCAGCAATGTGTTCGCTGGCGAGACCGATGCTGAGGGTGAGTTCAGCCCGGTGTTCGGCCACTACCTGGGCGGTCTGCAGAAGTACGCGCCGCAGGCGATGGCGTTCTTCGCGCCGAACGTGAATTCCTACCGGCGCCTGGTGTTCGGCGAGGTCTCGCCGAGCAACGTGCACTGGGGTTTCGACAACCGTACCTGCGGCCTGCGCGTGCCGCTGGATACACCGGAAAACATGCGCGTGGAGAGCCGGTTCGCTGGTTCCGACGCCAATCCGTACCTGGCAATGGCGGCCACCCTGGCCTGCGGCCTGCTCGGCATCCGCGAGCGGCTGGCGCCGGACGCGCCGGTGACCGGCAGCGCGAAGGAACTGGGCTACAACCTGCCGCGCTCGCTGGGCGAGGCGCTGGACGGGCTGGAGCAGTGCAGCGAGCTCCAGGCCCTGCTGGGCGAGCGTTTCTGCCGCGCCTACATCTCGGTCAAGCGCAAGGAATACGAGACCTTTTTCCGCGTCATCAGCTCGTGGGAGCGCGAGTTCCTGCTGCTGAACGTCTGAGCATCTGGAATAGAAAAATCCGCCGCCGGGGGGTAGGCTGGCACCCGTCGCCGGCCCCGCCGGCCCCCCTTCCCGCATTCTGGAGCACCCGATGAAGCTGCGTATCCTCACGCTCGGCCTGGCCTCCGCCATGCTTGCCGCCTGTGGCGGTGGCAACGGCGGCGCGCAGGACAGCCAGGTCCTGAACGTCTACAACTACAGCGATTACATCGCCGAGGACACCATTCCGACCTTCGAGAAGGAGAGCGGCATCAAGGTGACCTACGATGTGTTCGACAGCGATGAGATGGTCGAGACCAAGCTGCTGGCCGGCAACAGCGGCTACGACGTGGTGGTGCCGACCCTGAACTTCTTCGGCCGCCAGATCCAGGCCGGCGTGTTCCTGCCGCTGGACAAGAGCAAGATCCCGAACCTGGCCAACCTCGATCCGGCGGTTATGAAGCGCATCGCCACCCAGGATCCGGGCAACCAGTACGGCGTGCCGTACATGATCGGCACCACCGGCATCGGCTACAACGTGGACATGCTGAAGCAGCGCTTCGGCGGCAGCACCGATATCGCCAACAGCTGGGACCTGGTGTTCAAGCCGGAGAACATCAGCAAGATGAAGGACTGCGGCGTGACCATCCTGGACACGCCGGCCGACATGATCCCGATCGCGCTGCATTACCTGGGCCTGGATCCGCACAGCGGCGACCCGGCCGAACTGCAGAAGGCGGCCGACCTGCTGAAGTCGATCCGCCCGTACGTGCAGAATTTCCACTCCTCGCAGTACGTCGGTTCGCTGGCCAATGGCGGCACCTGCCTGGTGGTCGGCTGGTCGGGTGACATCATCCAGGCCCGCGACCGCGCCGAGGAAGCCAGCAATGGCGTGCACGTGGCTTATTCGATCCCGAAGGAAGGTGCGCCGCAGTGGTTCGACATGCTGGCGATCCCGAAGGACGCCAAGCACCCGGAAGCGGCTTACAGGTTCATCAACTATCTGCTGGAACCGAAGGTCGCCGCGGCCAACACCAACTTCATCCACTACGCCAACCCGATCCCGGCCGCGACACCGCTGGTGGACGAGGCGATCCGCACCGACCCGACGATCTATCCGCCGGCTGACGTGGCCGAGAAGATGTTCACCTACTCGATCAACACGCCGGAGACCGACAAGCTCTACACCCGGCTGTGGACCGAGGTGAAGACCGGCCGTTAAGCGGGTCTGGCGCCGCCGGGCGTTGCCCGGCGGCCGCCTTGCTTCACCGTGCCGGAATCGGTACCGCCGCCCTCGCCAAGGTGCCTCAGGATGGCCGGCAGCAGGTCGCGTGCATCGCGGCCGCCGTTGCACAGGAACGACGAACTCATCCGCTGCAGGTTGTGCATGCCGATGAAGAACAAGCCCGGTTGCGGGGAAACGCCAAACTCGCCCAGCGGATAGCCGTGGGCATCCAGCGCGCCCCGTACATCGAGCCAGGGCCACTCGGCGACGAAACCGGTGGCCAGCACCACCGAGCGGATGTCTGCGGACGGCAGATCCAGCTCGCACGGGGACGGTTCCGGCTCCCAGTGCAAGTAGACCTCTTCGGGAATGTAGCGGGCATCGTCGGTGCGCGGTTCGGGCCGCGTGGCGTAGTACGCGCTGGCCAGCGAATCGAGATAGGCATACTCGGCCCGCGTCGCTTCGATCGCGGCGCGAAGTTGCGGGCGGACATCGGCGAAGCGGGCGGTGTTCCCATTGAATTCCTGCAACCGGCCCAGCAACCTGATGCCTGCACGGTGCATCGCCAGCAGGCTGATCGAACTGCCCAGGCCGGCGCCTCCCTTGCCGGAAATCAGGGGGAACTCCGCGGTGCGGGCCTTGCGCAGCGCGTCCGGCTCGCCTGCCAGTACGGCCGCCGATTGGCTTACGTGTTGATGGATGCGCCCGGCCATGTCCCACCAGGTCATCGAGTCCTTGCCGCGCAGCCGACGGGTGTGCGAATGACGATCGGCCAATGACCAGTACACGCTGCGACCACCGTCGCGCAGGTCCTGGGCGATCTGCGCGCCGGACTGGCCGCCGCCGATGACCAGCACCGCGCCCTCGGGTAGCTGGCCGGGACCGCGGTAGTCGCTGGAGTGCAGCACGGTGAGGCCTGGTGCGGGCGCGAACGGGGCCCGGGGCAACCGCGCCCGGCGGTATTCACCGGTGGCAACCACCACCGCCTGGGCATGGATCAGCCCCCGGCTGCTGTCGATGGCATAACCACCGGACCCGGGCCCGACCCGATGGACCACGCACCCTTCGCTGATCGGCAACGAGCGCTCGTCGGCATAGTCGCGGAGCCTGCGGATCACTTCCGGGGCCCCCATGAACCCTTCCGGGTCATCCCCGGCATAGGCATGGCCATGCAGGGCCATGCAGGGCCATGGTCGCGTTGGCGGTGTTGGTCTGGAACGAATCCCAGCGTCGCCGCCAGCTGGCACCCACGGTTTCGGCCTCCAGCACGCGATGCTCGACGCCGGCCTCCTGCAGGAGCGCGCTGAGCGACAACCCGGCCTGGCCGGCGCCGATGATGACCAGCGGCAGCCGTGCAGGCAGGCAGCCTGGCAGGCGGGGCGGGAAAGGGGAGGGGCTGTCCGGGGAAATCACCAGGGTCGGTCCATGCAAGGCCTAGATCCGGGGCATTGCGCGGGGAATGTCCCGGGCTTTCAATGGATCCCGCTCTGAAAAATGTTGCAGATCGGGCCGCCGCCCGTGGTATCTGGCCGGGACGGCCGTCCGGGCGTCGAGGAGAGCCCGGGCCTTCCGGCGCACAGGCCACCATGGCGGGGGAAACCGACACACCTCGGGAGGCCTGGGCGCGCCAGCGGCCGCTTCCACCCACTGCCGTCATATCCCCTTCGGCCCCCGGCCGTTAGAATGGCCGCCGCTGTCCACCGCCCGCTCCCGGAGCCCCCATGCCCGTTGAAGCCCAGCCGGTAGCCGCCGTCGTCGACACGACCGGTGCGCCCGGCTATCTCTCCATTCGTGATCTGCGCAAGGAATTCGACGGATTCGTCGCCGTCGACGACGTCAACCTGGACGTGCGCAAGGGCGAGATCTTTGCCCTGCTCGGTGGCTCCGGCAGTGGTAAATCGACCCTGCTGCGCTGCCTGGGCGGCTTCGAGACGCCCACCAAGGGCAGCATCACCGTCGATGGCCAGCGCCTGGACGCGCTGCCGCCGTACCAGCGGCCGGTCAACATGATGTTCCAGTCCTATGCCCTGTTCCCGCACATGACGGTCGAGCAGAACATCGCCTTCGGCCTGAAGCAGGATGGCCTGGGCAAGGACGCGATCAGCAAGCGCGTCGGCGAGATGCTCGACCTGGTGCAGATGGGCCACCTGGGCAAGCGCAAGCCGCACCAGCTGTCCGGTGGCCAGCAGCAGCGCGTGGCGCTGGCGCGGTCGCTGGCCAAGGGGCCGAAGCTGCTGCTGCTGGACGAACCGATGGGCGCGCTGGACAAGAAGCTGCGCTCGCAGATGCAGCTGGAACTGGTCAGCATCATCGAATCGTCGGGCGTGACCTGCGTGATGGTCACCCACGACCAGGAAGAAGCGATGACCATGGCCACCCGCATCGCGGTGATGGATGCCGGCTGGATCCAGCAGGTCGGCAAGCCGGACGAGGTCTACGAGCAGCCGGCCAACCGCTTCGTCGCCGAGTTCATTGGTTCGGTCAACCTGTTTGACGGGGTGATCGACGAGGACCTGCCCGAGTACGTGACCGTGCGCTCGCCGCTGTTCCCGGCGCCGATCTACATTGCCCATGGCATCACCTGCTATGAAGGGCAGCCGGTCGCGTTCGCGCTGCGCCCGGAGAAGGTGATGATCGGCAAGGACGAGCCGGAAGGGCACACCAACAAGGCGCAGGGCGTGATCGAGGACATCGCCTACTTCGGCAGCCACTCGGTCTATCACGTGCGCCTGCCCAGCGGCGCCAAGGTGCTGGCCAACTTCGCCAACTCGCAGCGCTGGGCCAGTGATGGCTTCACCTGGGGCGACGAGGTGTGGGTGCACTGGCGCGACAACGACGGCGTGGTGCTCACCTCATGAGCGTCGCCGGCCTGAAGCGCTGGCTGCCGGGGCTGCGTGCCACGGTGATCGGCATTCCGTACCTGTGGCTGCTGCTGTTCTTCGCAGTGCCGTTCCTGATCGTGCTGATGATCAGTTTCTCGCTCAGCCGGGTCGGCTCGCCGCCGTATACCTGGCTGCTGCAGTACGTGGACGGCGGGTTCTCGCTGAAGCTGAACCTGGAGAATTACCTGGCGCTGTTCCGCGATTCGATCTATGCGCAGGCCTTCCTGAGCTCGATCAGGATCGCGGCCATCTCCACCTTCCTGACCCTGCTGATCGGCTACCCGATGGCCTATGCCATCGCCCGCCTGTCGCCGGCCGCACGCAACGTGGCGATGATGCTGGTGGTGCTGCCGTCGTGGACCTCGTTCCTGATCCGCGTGTATGCGTGGAAGGCGATCCTGGACCGCAACGGCCTGCTTGACCAGTTCCTGCAGTTCACCGGCCTGCAGGCGCTGATGACGTCGATGGGCCTGCCGAAACTGCAGTTGATCGATACGCCGACCGCGGCCTACATCGGCATCGTCTACTGCTACCTGCCGTTCATGGTGCTGCCGCTGTACGCCAACCTGGTCAAGCATGACCACCGCCTGCTGGAAGCGGCCTACGACCTGGGTGCCAAGCCATGGCAGGCCTTCCTCCGCATCACCCTGCCGCTGTCGAAGGCCGGCATCATCGCCGGCTGCATGCTGGTGATGATCCCGGCAGTGGGTGAATTCGTGATTCCGGAAATGCTGGGGGGCTCGGAGACGCTGATGGTCGGCCGCCAGCTGTGGAACGAGTTCTTCAACAACCGCAACTGGCCGGGCGCGTCGGCGATGGCGGTGGCGATGATCCTGTTGCTGCTGGTGCCGATCCTGCTGTTCAACCGTTCCCAGCAGCGCCTGCTGGAAGGGAAGCAGGCATGAGCCCGCGTACCGCCAAGGGCCTGGGGCTGGGCGTGCTGCTGCTGGGCTTCGCCTTCCTGTACCTGCCGATCCTGCTGTTGATGTTCTATTCGTTCAACAGCTCGCGGCTGGCGATGGTCTGGGCCGGGTTCTCCACCCGCGCCTACAGCGACCTGTTCGCCGACCGCGCGCTGATGGATGCGATGTGGACCAGCCTGGTGGTGGCGTTCTGGACCGCCTGTACCGCCACCGTGCTGGGCACGCTGGCGGCGATGGTGATGACCCGCTTCAAGCGCTTCCGTGGCAAGCCGCTGTTCGGTGCGCTGGTCACCGCGCCGCTGGTGATGCCGGATGTGATCCTGGGCTTCTCGCTGATGGCACTGCTGGCCTCGATGGGCGCGATTCCGGGCTTCCCGGCGCGCGGCCTGGCCACCATCTGGATCGCGCACGTCACCTTCACCCTGTGCTTCGTCACCGTGGTGGTGTCTTCGCGCCTGCAGGAAATGGACCTGTCGCTGGAAGAAGCCGCGATGGACCTCGGGGCCAGCCGGCTGACCGTGTTCACCCGCATCACCCTGCCGATCATCGCGCCGGCGCTGGTGGCGGGCTGGCTGCTGGCGTTCACCCTGTCGCTGGATGACGTGGTGGTGGCCAGCTTCGTCGCCACGCCGGGCTCGACCACGCTGCCGATGAAGGTGTTCGCGTCGGTGCGCATGGGCATCAGCCCGAAGATCAATGCACTGGCCACGCTGCTGGTGTCGGCGGTATCGATCGCCGCGGTGATCGGCTGGTACATCAATGCCCGCGCCGAGAAGCGGCGCCAGCGCGACCTGCAGCTGGCGCGGCAGGACAACGGCTGAGTACACGATCCGTCCACTGTGCCGGCAACACCCGGCTCACGGCCGGCGGCGCACAATGGGGGTCTTCCAGATGGAGATCCCCCATGACCGTCGAGATCGTCGACCCGGCCACCGGCCAGGTGACCTACCGCCATGAACTGATGGGCGCTGCCGACATCGAGCAGCGCCTGCAGGCCGCCGCCGATGCGTTCCCTGGCTGGGCCGAGCGTTCGCTGCAGGAACGCAGCGTGATCCTGCGCCAGATCGCGGCGCAGCTGCGCACGCGCCGCGACGACCTGCAGCAGGCGATGACCCACGAGATGGGCAAGCTCAAGGCCGAAGCGCTGGCCGAGGTCGACAAGTGCGCTGCCGCCTGCGAGTACTACGCCGACCACGCGGCCGACTACCTCAAGCCGCAGTTGATCGACACCGAAGCCCAGCGCAGCTACGTGCGCTACGAGCCGATCGGCTGTGTATTCGCGGTGATGCCGTGGAATTTCCCGATCTGGCAGGTGTTCCGCTTCCTCGCACCGGCGTTCATGGCCGGCAACGTGGCCCTGCTCAAGCACGCCAGCAACGTGCCGCAGTGTGCCGACCTGATCCTGGCGGTGTGCCGTGATGGCGGCCTGCCGGACGGCGTGTTCGACGTGCTGCACATCGACAACGACCAGGCCGCCGACGTGCTGCGCGACGCACGGGTGAAGGCGGTGACGCTGACCGGCAGCGAGCGGGCAGGGCGCTCGATCGCCTCCAACGCCGGCAGCCAGTTGAAGAAGTCGGTGATGGAGCTGGGTGGCAGCGATGCCTTCGTGGTGCTCGACGATGCCGACCTCGACAAGACGGTTGCGGCAGCGGTGAAGTCGCGCTTCGACAACAGCGGGCAGACCTGCATCGCGGCCAAGCGGTTCATCGTGGTCGAGGCGGTAGCCGATGAATTCACCCGTCGCTTCGTTGAAGCTGCGGCCGAGCGCCAGTACGGCGACCCCGATGAGCGGGGCACCACGCTGGCGCCGATGGCCCGTGCCGATCTGCGCGATGAACTGCACAAGCAGGTACAGGCCAGCGTGGCCAAGGGTGCGCGGGTGCTGATAGGCGGCGAGCCGATTGCCGGCACCCATGCCGGCTATCCGGCCACGGTGCTCGACCAGGTCGGCCCGGGCATGCCGGCCTACGACGAGGAACTGTTCGGTCCGGTGGCTGCGGTGATCCGGGTCGCTGATGAGAGCGAGGCACTGCGCGTGGCCAACGACACGCGCTTCGGCCTGGGCGGCAGCGTGTGGACGCGCGATCCGGTGCGCGGCGAAGCCTTCGCGCAACGCATGGAATGCGGTGCGGCCTTCGTCAATGCCATCGTCAAAAGCGATGCGCGGCTGCCGTTCGGCGGCAGCAAGCAGTCTGGCTTTGGCCGGGAACTGGCCGACCACGGCATCCATGAGTTCATGAACATCAAGACCGTTTACGTGGCTTGATGGATCATGCAATGCGCCACGACCAACGGTCGTGGCCTACCAGTCTGGTGGGTATCGACCGTTGGTCGATATGTCCCCGGTTTCGTGGGTATCGACCGCGGGTCGATACGCGCTACAGCCAGCCCGAACGCTTGAACAACCGGTACAGGCCCACGCAGACGCCGCCCACACCAACGATCATCAGTGGGTAGGCCCACGGTTGGCTCAGCTCCGGCATGTGGCTGAAGTTCATCCCGTACCAGCTGGTGATCAGCGTCGGTGCCGCCAGCAGCGCGGCCCACGCACCGAGGCGCTTGACCGTCTCGCCCTGCGCCAGCGTCACCAGCGACAGGTTCACGCTGAGCGCGGTGCCCAGCATCTCGCGCAGGGTGTCGATCACATCGCTGATGCGTACCGCGTGGTCGTGCACGTCACGGATGTACAGCTTCACTTCGTCCGGAACCAGCTCGCCCTGGTAACGGCGCAGCTGGGCCAGCACATCCTGCAGCGGCGCCACCGCCATCCGCATCTTGTTCAGTTCGCGCTTGAGCTCGTACAGGCGCACCACGGTGCTGCGCTTGTAGTTCTCGGCGAAGATGTCCTTTTCCAGCAGGTCCAGGGTGTCGCGGAAGCGGTGCACGATCGGCAGGTAATTGTCGACCACGAAGTCGGTCACCGCGTACAGGCAGTACGACGGGCCCATCTTCAGCAGCTGCGGCTCACGCTCGACCCGAGCACGTACCGGCGCGTAGGACAGCGAGGCGCCGTGGCGCACCGTCACCAGGAAGCGCGGGCCGAGGAAGGCATGGGTTTCGCCATACTGGATGCGCTCGTCGACCATCTGCGCGGTGGTGACCACCACGAACATCGAATTGCCGTAGGTCTCGACCTTGGGCCGCTGGTGCGCGTTGCGCGCATCCTCGATGGCCAGGTCGTGCAGGCAGAATTCTTCCTGCAGTTTCAGCAGCACATCGTCGTTGGGATCGTACAGGCCGACCCACACGAAGCCATTGCCACTGGCGATGACATCGCTGATGGCGTCCAGGCTGATGTCGTGGCGTATGCCCTCGTCATCATAGTGGACGCAGTTGATGACGCAGGCGGGGTTGGCTGAAGCAGGGGCGGAAGCGGAGGCGGGCAATGACATGCCCGCCATCGTGCGTCAGCGCCGTGTTTCGGACAAGTGAGGACGGCGCCCCAACACCCAGGCCAGTGCCGCGTGCACGGGCAACAGCAGTACGATCCACTGCACGTTGTACTGGGCCTGCAGGCTCAGCCAGTGCAGCACCAGCGCGGCCACGGCCTGTACCGCCAGCAGCCACAGCACGATCCTGAACATGCGCCCCGGCACGCGCCGGCGTAGCAGGCTGATTGCTCCGGGCAGCAGCAGCACGGCCAGCGGCGAAAGCAGCAGCAGGTTGCGGTTGGCCCAGGCGGCGTAGTGGGTGCTGAAGCCCCACAGGAACACCAGCAGGCTGCCGGCGACGGCGCACAACAGCCAGAACGGCAGGGCCAGCCCGGCCAGCAGGCGCGGCCGGTTGCGCAGCGCCAGCACGCCGCCGGCCACGACCAGGCCAAGCAGCAGCCACGGCCACCAACGGCGCGCGAACTCCTTCGGCTCCGGAGCAATGCGGTGCGGCAGCAGTTCCTGTTCGGACTGCACCAGCGGCCGGCCATCACTGTTGCGTGCCTGGCGCAGCGCATCGGCCAGGCGCATCGGCACGAACGCTTCCTGCCAGCGCGACAGCGGCTGGTCGGCGAACGGCCCCAGGCCGACATCGAAGCCCAGCCACATCCACGGGGCGGGCGAGGCCAGGCGCACCGACTCGCTGCGGTAGGTGTTGCCGCGCGAACGCCCCGACAACTGCGACTGCAGGCCACCGCCCAGTGCCTTGTCCACCGTGTCGCGTACCATCGTGGCGCAGTTGGCGGTGTAGTAGTCGTAGTGGTAGCGCGCGTTTTCCGGCTTGGCCCGCTCGGCCAGGTCAGCGGCCAGGGAATGCGCCTGTTCGGGGCGCAGGTCCAGCCACTGCACGCTGGCACCGCGGCCGGTCTCGTCGTAGTACGACAGGTCCTGCTGCAGCGGCAGCGCCACCAGGTAATACATCATGTCGCCGCGCACGAAGCGGCTGATGAAGTCGTCCTCGGACGGATCGAAGTAGCCGAAGTTGTATGAGGTCGCTTCGCCACTGGCCGGATCGACCACGACGATGGCGTCATGGCCGAAGCGTTCGAAGAAAACCGTGCCCGGCTGCATGGTCACCACGCCGATGCGCGGGGCCGGGGCCTCCGCGTTGGCGGTGGCCGGTGCGGGCACGGCTGCCGCCGGCTGCGCGAAGGCCGCCAGCGGCAGGGCCATGGCCAGCACCCACAGTGCCAGCCACACCATGAGGATCAGGCCGCGGCGTTTCAAGCGTCGTCCTGCGCGTCCGGCGGCAGCACGGTCACGTGGAAGGCCTGAACCCGGCGCGCATCGGCGCGGGCCACGCGGAACATGAAGCGGTCCAGTGCCAGCTCATCGCCGACTTCCGGAAGGTGGCCCACGGCCTCGGTGACCAGGCCACCGATGGTGTCGTAGTCCTCGTCGGAGAACGTCGCGCCGAAGCGCTCGTTGAAGTCGCCGATCGGGGTCAGCGCGTCGACCACGTACTGGCCGTCGGACTGGATGGCGATCTGCGCGGACGGATCCTCGGCCTCGTCGTGCTCGTCGTCGATCTCGCCGACGATCTGCTCCAGCACGTCCTCGATGGTGACCAGACCGGCAACACCGCCGTACTCGTCGACCACGATGGCCATGTGGTTGCGCGACAGGCGGAACTCCTTCAGAAGCACGTTCAGCTTCTTCGCCTCCGGGATCAGCACCGCCGGGCGCAGCAGCTCGCGCACGTTGGCCGGGCCGTTGTCGGCGACCACGCCGCGCAGCAGGTCCTTGGCCAGCAGGATGCCAAGGATGTCGTCCTTGTTCTCGCCGTGCACCGGGAAGCGCGAATGGCCCGATTCGACCACCTGCTTCATCAGTTCCAGGAAGGGCGCTTCGACCGGCAGCGAGACCATCTGCGAGCGCGAGATCATCACGTCGCCCACGGTCAGCTCGGCCACCGAAATGGCGCCTTCCATCATCTTCAGGGTATCGGCGGCGATCAGACCCTCTTCCTGCGCGGTGTGCAGGACAGCGACCAGCTCGTCGCGGGTGTGGGGTTCGCCGGAGAAGGCCGAGGTCAGGCGTTCAAGCCAACCGCGCTTCTTTTCACTGTGCTCCGCAGGGGAGCTACTACTGTCGTCTTCTGACATCTCTGGAAAAAAGGCACCCGGCAGGCCGGGCGTTGGCCCAAGTCTAGCAGGATGTGGCGGCCTGTCAGTGACCGTCGCTGCCCGGTCCGGTGATCGGCGGCGGGGCCAGTTCAGGCCGGGCAGGGGCTTCTTCTTCAGGCAGGTCCAGGCTGTAGGTACAGCCGGCCAGGGTCTTGCCCGGATGGGAGGCCACGGTGGAGACGCTGAGGATGATCGACTCGATCTGGGCCTCGCCGCTCTTCGGGTCGGTCACGTCGCGGCTGACCAGCTCGCGGCCGGCCATGAACTTGCCGTCCTGGTCGTAGCCGGTCTCCAGCGCAAGGCGTTTGGCCAACGGCCGCGGGTCAGCCTGGTCGAGGATCGCCATGATGCTGGAGCCGGCCACGGCGACCCGTTCGGTGCGGTCGCCGAACACGCTGATCGGCTGGGCCAGTCGGTACTCGCTCATGAACTGGTTGCCCTGGGGCAGCGGCTGCAGGCCGTGGGCGACGGCCTTCAGCGGATCAGCCAGCAGCGGCGCCAGTGCAGCGTGATCGGCTACGCCCTGGCGGCATTCGATCAGCGCCGGCAGGTCCAAGGCAGCGGCCGGGGCGGACGCGACGAGCAGCAGGGGCAGGACAATACGCAGCACGGGCACTGGATCCGCAACGGAAGGCAGGCCGGTGATCGTACCGGTCCCGGTCGGCTATCGCGAGCGTCTCTACGCAGTCAGGGAGATTGCAGGTGCGATGCCGCTGGGTACCAGCGCAGCCTGACCGGGTAGCCCAGCAGCGCCTGCAGGTGGTCGCGCACGGTCGCCGCCGTTGCGCGCGCGCCAGCGGTATCCCGGAGTTCCAGCTCCAGTTCACCGGTCATGACGTCCAGGCCATAGCCGGTCAGGCCGGGCAGCTGCGGGATGAACCAGCCCTGCTGCGCCTGAAGACGGCGCTGCATCTCCGCTTCGGTCATTGAAGCGCCGATGATGTAGCGCACGCGTTGCGGGCCGTCCGCCCCTGGATGGGTCTCATCCGCCTCAGAGGCTGGGCCAGTCAATCGCACGACGACGTTCCACCCCGTCGCATTGTCCACCCACATACCGGCCAGGCGTGCCGCGTGGCGCGCCCTCAAGCGTTCCATCAACGCGTGCTGCTGCGCATTGGCGACCGCCTGGCGCGCCGTCTGCTGGCTGACGTCAAAGAAGGCCTGCATCTCGGCGACTTTGGCGGCAATGTCGGCGGCGCTGTCGCTGGCCGGGAACGGCGACGGTCGTTCCCGGTCGGGGTCGATGCCCGGGGCAGTGGTTACCTGCAGAAGAGCGGCAATGAGTGCGGGCAACAGCGCGATGGGGGTGTCCTCTGTGATGAACCCGGTATGCGTGGCCGTCAGCGCTCGCCCGCGTACGGGTCGTCAATGCCCAGCTCGGCCAGGATGTCGCGCTCGAGCTGCTCCATCGCCTCGGCTTCCTTGTCGTCTTCGTGGTCCCAGCCGAGCAGGTGCAGCACGCCGTGCACGGTCAGGTGCGCGTAATGGGCGTTGAGCGCCTTGCCCTGTTCGTCGGCTTCGCGGGACACCACCGGTGCGCAGATCACCAGGTCGCCGAGCAATGGAAACTTGACGCCCTTGGGCAGGCCTTCGGGCACGTCGGCCGGAAAGCTGAGCACGTTGGTGGCGTAGTCCTTGCCACGGTAATGGCGGTTCAGCGACTGCCCCTCCTTGGCATCGACCACGCGGATGGCCAGGTCGGCCTCACGGATGCGGCCCTTCAACGCAGCGGCCACCCACTTGCGGAAGCTCACTGCCGCCGGCAGCCCGGTACGCGGCAGGGCATAACTGACGGCGACGTCCAGTCGCACGGGACCACGGGTCATGGCGTTGCTCCAGGCTGGATCTGATGCAGGTCGCGGCGGTCGTAGGCGCTGACGATGCGCGCCACCAGCGGATGCCGGACCACGTCGCGGGATTCGAAGAAGGTGAAGCTGACGCCCTCGACCTCGCGCAGCACATCGATCGCGTCGCGCAGGCCGGACTTCACGTGCTTGGGCAGGTCGGTCTGGGTCAGGTCACCGGTGACCACCGCCGTGGAGCCGTAGCCCAGGCGGGTCAGGAACATCTTCATCTGTTCGATGGTGGTGTTCTGCGCCTCGTCCAGGATCACGAACGCATCGTTGAGCGTGCGGCCGCGCATGTAGGCCAGCGGCGCGATCTCGATGACGTTCTTCTCCAGCAGCTTGACCACCTTCTCCACGCCCATCATCTCGTACAGGGCGTCGTACAGCGGTCGCAGGTACGGGTCGACCTTCTGGCTCAGGTCGCCGGGCAGGAAGCCCAGCTTCTCGCCGGCTTCCACCGCCGGGCGCACCAGGATCAGGCGCTGCACCCGTGACTCGTTCAGTGCTTCGACCGCGCTGGCCACGGCCAGGAAGGTCTTGCCGGTTCCGGCCGGGCCGATGCCGAAGTTGATGTCATGCGTGGCGATCTGGTGCAGGTAGCGGCCCTGGTTGGCGCCGCGGCCACGTACCGTGCCACGCTTGACCTTGATTGCCACGTCCTGCGCTTCGTAGGAGCGTTCGGCGATCTGCTCGACGTTGGCCTGCGCCAGGCGCAGGTGGATGGCGTGGTTGTCGAAGGTGGTTTCGCCGGCTTCGGCGTACAGCGCTTCAACCAGCTTCTGCGCCTCGACGATGGCTTCGTTGGGCCCGCTGATGCGGAACACGAAGCCACGATTGGCGATCTCCACGCCGAGCTTCAGCTCGATCTGGCGCAGGTGCCCGTCGAAGGGGCCGCACAGGTTGGCCAGTCGCTCGTTGTCTTCCGGCGACAGGGTGAAGTCTCGATGATCGATGCTTTTCATTGCTTGGGGTGGGGCGGGGTCGCCGTCCACCACGATGGACTCGGGGTGACAAGGTTACGCGCGTACCGGGCATGCGGCCAGCGGCGGGCCGATACGCGGTTTTCCACACCCGGTGTGGACGGGGGGCGCGAAAAGCTGTGGATAGGCCTTCGCAGTGCTTGTGCCACAAGGCGTATGAGGTGGTGGTGAAAAAACCGTCACGGTCGGCCGCTCCTGTGACGGCAGCGCATCTTCCGCTGCCAGGCAGCCAGTACGGCCGCCCCCGTCCGGTTCTCCACACCGGCTGTGGAATGATGCTGAATCAAGCTGTGGATAGGTGGCGAGGAACCTTGCAGCAAAAGGCTCGCCCGTACGTGGCTAAAAAACCGTCAGGGCTGATCGGAATCATTGAGGGTGCACGGGGCAGGTGGCACCGTGTCGCCGTCGCAGGAGGGGATGGCATGGGCATCGGCAACGGGATGCGTGGACTCGGGCTGGCGGGCATCGGCCTGCTGGCGGGCTGTGGGCAGTCAACGCCAACGGCGCTGGGCACACTGGAGTGGGACCGGATCACGGTGCCGGCGCCGGCGGCCGAGGTGATCGCCACGGTGGAGGTGCGCGAGGGCCAGCGGGTCAAGGCCGGGGCCGTGCTGATGCAGCTCGACCCCGCCCGCGGCGACGCGCAGTTCGCGGCGGCGCAGGCCGACACGGCGCGCGCGCAGGCCCAGCTGGAAGAGCTGAAGCTCGGCCCGCGGCAGGAACAGATCGCACAGGCCCAGGCACAACTGGCCGCGTTGCGCGCGCAGTCTGCTGAAGCCACTGCCTACTATCGTCGGGTGCAACCATTGGCACGCCAGCGCCTGATCGCCGCCGCCGAGCTGGACCGTGCACGGGCAGCCGCCGGCAATGCCGCGGCCAGCGTGCGTGCCGCCGAGCAGGCCTGGCTGGAACGGGTGCACGGCAGTCGCGCGCAGGACATCGCTCAGGGCCAGGCGGCCGCCGACGCCGCACAGGCGCAGCAGGTGGTGCAGGGCGTCAACCTGCAGAAGCTGCAGCTGCGCGCACCGCGCGATGGCGTGATCGATGCCTTGCCCTACCGGCAGGGTGACCAGGCACCGATCGGGGCGCCGCTGGCGGTGATGCTGGTCGGCGAGCGCCCCTATGCGCGCGTCTACCTGCCGCAGCCGCTGCGCCTGCAGGTCAAGGTCGGTCAGCCGGCACAGATACAGCTGGAGGGAGGGGGCACCACCGTACTGAAGGGCCATGTGCGCGCGATCCGCAGCGAGCCTTCTTTCACCCCGTACTACGCACTGACCGGCGATGACGTCGAGCGCCTGAGCTACCTCGCCGAGATCGAAGTGGATGCAGCCAGCGACATGCAGAAGCTTCCGGCCGGACTGCCGGTGCAGGTGCGCTTCTGAACACCGGTGCGGACATCGCGGTGCATGCGCAGGGCCTGACTCGCCGCTTCGGTGAACTGCTGGCCGTGGACAAGGTCGACCTGACCGTCCCGCGCGGGCAGGTGTACGGCTTCCTGGGCCCGAACGGGTCAGGCAAGTCGACCACCATCCGCATGCTGTGCGGCCTGCTGGAACCCAGTGCGGGGCAGATCGAGGTGCTGGGCCTGGCGGTTCCCGAGCAGGCCGAAGCACTGCGCCGGCGCATCGGCTACATGACCCAGCGCTTCTCGCTGTACGAAGACCTGTCGGTACGCGAGAACCTGGAATTCCTCGCCGCCATCCAGGACCTGCCGCGCAACCAGGCCCGGCAACGGGTCGATGCGCTGCTGCAGCAGTACCGGTTGCAGGACCGGCAGCCGCAGCTGGCCGGCACGCTCAGTGGTGGACAGAAGCAGCGCCTGGCCCTGGCCGGCGCCGTGGTGCATTCGCCCGAACTGCTGTTCCTGGATGAGCCGACCAGCGCGGTCGACCCGGAATCGCGCCGCGACTTCTGGGAGGCCCTGTTCGAACTGGCCGACGCGGGAACCACGGTGCTGGTGTCGACCCATTACATGGACGAAGCCGAGCGCTGCCATCGCCTGGCGATCCTTGATCGCGGCGCACTGGTGGCCGACGGCACGCCGGCCGAGCTCTGTTCACGGCTGCAAGGACGCACGCTGCAGGTCACGTCATCGCAGCCACGCCAGGCCAGCCGCGTGCTGGCCGAGCTGCCCGGCGTGCTGAGCGTGGCGCAGATCGGCACCCATCTGCGCGTGCTGTGCAATGAGGGCGCAGCGGATGTCGCAGTGCTGCGGCGCGCGCTGGCCAGCGCCGACCCGCAAGCGCATATCGGAATCGTGGCGCCGAACCTGGAGGACGTGTTCGTGGCCGCCACCCGTGGCCGTGGCAGGGAGCCAGCGGCATGAACCTGCGCAGGCTGTGGGCGATCATGCTCAAGGAGCTGCGGCAGCTGCGCCGCGACCGCATCACGCTGGCGATGATCGTCGGCATTCCGGTGATGCAGCTGCTGCTGTTCGGGTATGCGATCAACCTCAACCTGCGCCACCTCGATGCGGGTATCGCCGACCAGGCCAACAGCGCCGCCTCACGCGCGCTGGTGCAGGACATGGTCGCCACCGGCGTGATCACGCCACGCAGCGAGGCCTACACGCCGGACCAGCTGATGCAGGCGCTGCGCCGCGGCGAGATCAGCGTCGGCATCGTGGTGCCGGCCGACTTCGAGCGTCGCCGCTTCGATGGACGCGAAGCGGTACAGGTGCTGGTCGATGGCAGCGACACCGTGGTGCAGAGTGCAGCGATCCAGCTGGCGCAGGTGCCACTGGATACGCGCCCGACCAGCAATACGCGGCCGCTGCGCGAAGGCAGCATTGCCGGTGGCCAGGTCAGCGTGACCAGTTTCTACAACCCGCAACGGCGCTCGGCGGTGAACATCGTGCCCGGCCTGATCGGGGTGATCCTGACCATGACCCTGGTGATGTTCACGGCGGTGGCGGTGGTGCGCGAGCGCGAGCGCGGCAACATGGAACTGCTGATCGCCACGCCGGTATCGCGCAGCGAACTGATGGTCGGCAAGGTGCTGCCCTATGCAGCGATCGGTCTGCTGCAGACCACGTTGGTGCTGGTGCTGGGCACCTGGCTGTTCCAGGTGCCGATTCGCGGCAGCCTGCTCGACATCTACCTGGCCGCGGTGCTGCTGGTGCTGGCCAACCTGGCGCTGGGCCTGCTGATCTCCACGCGCGCGCGTTCGCAGTTCCAGGCGATGCAGATGACCCTGTTCCTGTTCCTGCCGTCGATCCTGCTGTCGGGCTTCATGTTCCCGTTCGCCGGCATGCCGCGGCCGGTGCAGTGGCTGGCCGAGGTGCTGCCGCTGACCCACTTCCTGCGCCTGGTGCGCGGCATCATGCTGCGCGGCGCCTCGCTGTGGGAGCTGTGGCACGACGCACTGGCGCTGCTGGCCTTCATCGTGGTGATGATGGCCCTGGCGATCCTGCGTTTCCGCAAGCGGTTGGATTAGTGAATGCCGACCAACGGTCGGCATCTACCCCGGTGGGTGCCGACCGTGGGTCGGCACGCCTTATTCCGCAACCACCCGCGCGCGCAGCGAATTGGTCAGCGCTTCGGTGATCACCACATCCACGAACTGCCCGATCAGGCGCGCAGGCGCCGGGAAATTCACCGACCGCATGTTCTCGGTCTTGCCGGTCAGCTCGTTCGGGTTCTTGCGCGACGGCCCTTCCACCAGCACGGTCTGCACGGTACCGACCATCTTCTCCGAGATGCTGGCGGCGTGCGCATTGATGCGCTCCTGCAGGCGCGACAGGCGCGCATGCTTCTCGGCATCGCTGATCGTGTCCTCCAGATCGGCCGCCGGCGTACCCGGTCGACGCGAATAGATGAAGGAGAAACTGTGGTCGAAGCCGATGTCCTCGATCAGCTTCATGGTCTTCTCGAAGTCGGCATCGGTCTCGCCGGGGAAGCCGACGATGAAGTCCGAGCTGATTGAAATGTCCGGGCGCACCGCGCGCAGCTTGCGGATCTTCGACTTGAATTCCAGCGCGGTGTAGCCGCGCTTCATCGCCGACAGCACGCGGTCGCTGCCGGCCTGCACCGGCAGGTGCAGGAAGTTGGCCAGCTGCGGAACGTCGCGGAACGCATCGATCAGCGAATCGCTGAACTCGAGCGGGTGCGAGGTGGTGAAGCGGATGCGGCCGACCCCATCGATCTCGGCGATGGTGCGGATCAGCAGGCCAAGGTCGGCAAACTCACCGTCTCCATACGGGCCGCGATAGGCGTTGACGTTCTGGCCGAGCAGGTTGATCTCGCGCACGCCCTGCGCGGCCAGCTGCGCCACTTCCACCACCACGTCCTCGAACGGGCGGCTGACTTCGGTGCCGCGGGTGTAAGGCACCACGCAGAACGAGCAGTACTTGGAACAGCCTTCCATGATCGACACGAACGCCGAGGCACCTTCGGCGCGTGGCTCGGGCAGGCGGTCGAACTTCTCGATCTCGGGGAAGCTGATGTCCACCTGCGGGCGCTTCTGCTCGCGGCGTGCGCGGATCAGTTCCGGCAGGCGATGCAGGGTCTGCGGACCGAACACAAGGTCCACGAACGGGGCGCGCTTGATGATCGCTTCGCCTTCCTGCGAGGCAACGCAGCCGCCCACGCCGATGATGACCTCGCGGCCCTTGTTCTTCAGGCCCTTCCACACGCCGAGTTGGCTGAACACCTTCTCCTGCGCCTTCTCGCGGATGGAGCAGGTGTTGACCAGGATGACGTCGGCGTCGTCCGGGCTGTCGGTCAGTTCCAGGCCATCGCTGGCGGCAAGCACGTCGGCCATCTTGGCCGAGTCGTACTCGTTCATCTGGCAACCGTGGGTCTTGATGTACAGCTTGCCCTTGACCTGGTCAGGCTTGCGCGGACCAGCGGGCAGGGCAACGAGCGGGGTACCGCCCGGCGTGGCGGGCGGAAAGACGTCTGGCGTCCCGGTCATGGCGCTTAATCCATTCGGGTGGCGGGAAAGCGGGCAATTCTACCCGCATCCCGCGCCAGCCGCCGCGCCCTTGTAGAGCCGAGCCCACGCTCGGCTGCTCTTCCCGCTTCCCATGGGGCAGCCTGGCATGGCCTGGCTCTATTGAAGCCAGCCGAGCGTGGGCTCGGCTCTACAAGGGGGCGCTGCTTACGCCGCCGCCAGCTCCGCATCGATCTGCCGCGAACGGTCGAAGGCGGTCATCGCGCTCATCCGTGCGATGTAATCAGCCGTGGCCGGCGCAGGCTGCACCAGGCCGAAGGCCGTGGTCCAGGCCAGCGCATTGCCCCACAGCACGTCGGCGGCACTCATCGTCTCGCCGAGCAGGTACGGGCCCTGCGCCAGCTGGGCCTCGACCACCTGCAGCACGGTCTCGGCGTCGTTGTACGGCGACATCAGGCGCGGCGGCGGCTCGCGGTGCATCGCCTTGTCGATCATCGCCGGCTCGAAACAGGCACCGTAGAAGGCCATCCAGCGCAGGTAGGGGCCGCGCAGGGCGTCGCCGATCGGCGGGGCCAGCCCGGCCTCCGGATACAGGTCGGCCAGGTACAGATAAATGGCGACCTGCTCGGTCACCAGTGCGCCGTTGTGGACGATGGCTGGCACCTTGCCCATCGGGTTGATGGCCAGATAGGCCGGGGCCAGGTTGGCACCGGCCTTCAGGTCCAGCACCTGCATGCGGTAGTCGGCACCCAGCGCTTCGAGCAGGGCCACGGCGCCGCTCGAACGGGATCTGGCGGCGTGGTACAGGGTGATCTGGCGTGAGTTCATGGCATTGCTCCTTGCGGTGGGTGGGTGAACTGGAAGCCATCCTGAGGCACTATTGCGGACGACTTCTGTCCTCGATTCTTCATGCGCCATACCGCCCATCGACTGCTGCGCCTGATCGCCCTGCTGCAGGCCCGCCGCCAGTGGTCCGGGGCTGAGCTCGCCGAGCGCATGGGCGTGGACCGGCGCAGCATCCGCCGTGATATCGAACGCCTGCGCGAACTGGGCTATCCGGTGCGGGCCTCATCGGGGGTCGGCGGCGGCTATCAGCTCGGGGCAGGGGCACCGGTGCTGCCGATGCTGCTGGACGAGGACGAGGCGACGACCCTGGCGATCGCCCTGCGTGCCGCGTCAGCGACCGTCGCTGGCATCGACGACACCGCGCGGGGCCTGTTGTCCAAGCTCGATCCGCTGGTCCCCACCCGTCGCCGGCGGCAGGCCGGCGAGGTGCATGCGGCGACGGCCACCCTGTCCGACCTTCCCTCCACCGACGCACGCCTGCTGGGACGGCTGGCCCAGCACTGCCGGCAGGCGTCACGGCTGGCCTTCGAGTACCGCAGTGCGCAGGAGGAGGTGACCCAG
The DNA here is from genome assembly GCF_059370435.1 of Stenotrophomonas sp. YJH_SMC_94-11. NCBI lineage: Bacteria > Pseudomonadati > Pseudomonadota > Gammaproteobacteria > Lysobacterales > Lysobacteraceae > Stenotrophomonas > Stenotrophomonas sp. YJH_SMC_94-11. Next base: position 224,690 of record NZ_JCAFTR010000003.1, read on the forward strand.
CGCGAGGTCGAGGCGCAGCACCTGGTCAACTATGGGCGGCGCTGGTACCTGCTGGCCTGGGACCTGGGCCGCCAAGACTGGCGCACCCTGCGCGTGGACCGGATGGGCGCGGTGCGCGAATGCTCCGGGCCGGGCATGCATCGGCGCCCGCCCGCGCCCCCGGACGTGATGGTGCGGCAGGCGGTCAGCCAGGCGCCCTTCGCGCTGCAGGCCATCGTCCGCCTGGCCGGCAGCCGCACCGAGCTGGAAGGGCGCATCCCGCCGTGGTGTGGTGTGCTGGAGGCTGATGGTGCCGACCATTGCCTGTTGCGCATGGGCGCCGAGAGCCGCGGCATGATGCTGGCGCAGATCCTCAGCCTGGACCGGGTGCCGGTGGCGTTGTGGACCACACCGCCGGGCCTGCGCGATGAGCTGGCACAGCGTTTGGCCGGATTGGGCCAGGCGCTGGCTGTGCCGCCGGTCACAGGCTGAGCCACATCGCTTGGCAAGCCCCGGCGAAGCTGGGACACTCGCGGCATGAAGGGGATACTGGGGACAACGGCGATCATCATCGCTGCGCTGACCGCTGCGCCGGCCAGCGCTGGCACCCTGTACAAGTGCCAGGGCGCCGACGGGGTCACCAGCTACGTTAGCATGCGAGTGGCCGGCGCGCGCTGCAGCAGCATCAGCTACAGCCGTGATACCCGCCCGGCACCGCGCCCCGTGGTGGCCGCACCGAAGCCTGCGCCGACCTCGGTGGCCAGCATCGAACGCAATCCGGTCGCCGTGGCGGCCAGCGCCGCTGCGCCCGCTGCGGTCGCGCCGACGCCTGCTGCACCCGCGCCTGCCGCGGTACCGACGGCCTCGCGGGCCGGGCGGATGGTCAGCGGCCAGGTCTATTCCTTCATGAAGGATGGGGTGCGCCACTACACCAGTGCGCGGCCGACCCAGGTCGCCAACCTCGGCCCGGTGCGTACCATCCGCTACAGTTTCATGGAGCGCTGTTATGCCTGTGGCGTCAACCCACGCGTGGACTTCGGTTCGGTGCGCTTGAACACCACCGCGTTCCAGACCGAGATCACCTCGGCCGCACGCGAGTTCGGCGTCGAAGAAGCCGTGGTGCGCGCCATCATCCACGCCGAGTCGGCCTACAACCCGACTGCGCTCAGCCGCGCCGGCGCGCAGGGCCTGATGCAGCTGATGCCGCCGACCGCGGCCCGCTTCGGGGTCAGCGATTCCTACGATGCCGCGCAGAACATCCGTGGTGGCGTGCAGTATCTTGCGTGGTTGCTGAAGCGCTTCAATGGCGACCTGACCCTGGCTGCGGCCGGCTACAACGCCGGCGAAGGCGCGGTCGACCGCCACGGTGGCGTGCCGCCCTACAGCGAGACCCAGTACTACGTGCGCCGGGTCGGACAGCTGGCCGAGCGTTACCGCACCGCATTGACACACCAGTAGTGCCGGCCGCTGGCCGGCAACCCCGTAATCAATGTTGTTGCAATGCGTTGTGTGGCGCGCGACGGTTCCGCTACACTCGCCCATGATTCAATGCGGCTCTGGCCCCCACCGGATCCGCTGGCAGCCTTAAAGCTACCTAATCAATATCGGAGTGCCGGATGGCCAACGATGGGGTACACGATCCAGTCAACACCGGACGTCGGCGTTTTCTTTCTGCCACCACTGCTGTGGTTGGCGCCGTCGGCGTCGGATTCACCGCCGTTCCTTTCATCAAATCCTGGAACCCCAGTGCCCGTGCCAAGCTTGCCGGTGCACCGGTGGTGGCCGACATCAGCGCCCTGCAGGAAGGCCAACGCCTGATCGTGGAGTGGCGTGGCCAGCCGATCTGGATCGTCAAGCGGTCCAAGGCGATCCTGGATGCACTGCACGGGCTGGATGGCCGCCTCAAGGACCCTGAGTCCGGCGAGAAGGACCAGCAGCCGGACTACGTGCTGAAGCAGAATCCCGAGCTGCGCTCGATCAAGCCGGACATCTCCGTGCTGGTCGGCCTGTGCACGCACCTGGGCTGCTCGCCGGAAATGGTCGCCGAGATCCGGCCTGAGCCCTACGACCCGCAGTGGAAGGGGGGCTACTTCTGCCCCTGCCACAAGTCGCGCTTCGACATGTCCGGCCGCGTCTTCAAGGATGTGCCGGCACCGATCAACCTGAAGGTGCCCGCGCACCATTACCAGGACGACAACACCATCATCATCGGTGTCGATCCGCAGGGGGCAGCCTGATGGCCAATATCCTCGCCCGTACCGCCAGCGGCGTCGCCGACTGGGTCAATGCCCGCGCGCCGGGCCTGATGCCGGTCTACCGCAAGCACGTTACCGAGTATTACGCGCCGAAGAACTTCAACATCTGGTACTACTTCGGTTCGCTGGCACTGCTGGTGCTGGTCAACCAGATCGTCACCGGCATCTTCCTGACGATGCACTACAAGACCAACGCCGCCGAGGCGTTCGGCTCCATCGAATACATCATGCGTGATGTGGAGTGGGGCTGGCTGATCCGCTACATGCACTCCACCGGCGCCTCGCTGTTCTTCATCGTGGTCTACCTGCACATGTTCCGCGGCCTGCTGTACGGCAGCTACCAGAAGCCGCGCGAGCTGGTGTGGATCCTGGGCATGCTGATCTACCTGGTGCTGATGGCCGAGGCCTTCATGGGCTATGTGCTGCCGTGGGGCCAGATGTCGTTCTGGGGCGCCAAAGTGATCATCTCGCTGTTCGGCGCGATACCGGTGATCGGCAACGGCCTGACCGAATGGATCATGGGCGACTACCTGCCCAGTGACGCCACGCTCAACCGCTTCTTCGCGCTGCATGTCATCGCACTGCCGCTGGTGCTGCTGTTGCTGGTGGTGCTGCATCTGGGCGCGCTGCACGAAGTGGGGTCGAACAACCCCGATGGCGTGGAGATCAAGAAGGGGCCGAAGGGCAACCGCTGGTCGCCGAATGCTCCGGCCGACGGTATTCCGTTCCATCCGTACTACACGCTCAAGGATGGTGTCGGCGCCGGCTTCCTGCTGATCATCGCCGCCTTCATCATCTTCTTCGCACCGGGCTTTGGCGGCCTGTTCCTGGAACACGACAACTTCACCGAGGCCAACCGCCTGGTGACCCCCGAACACATCAAGCCGGTCTGGTACTACACGCCTTACTACGCGATGTTGCGCGTGGTACCGAACAAGCTCGGTGGCGTGCTGGTGATGTTCTCGGCCATCGCGATCCTGTTCCTGGTGCCGTGGCTGGACAAGGCCAGGGTGAAGTCGGTGCGCTACCGCGGCTGGATCTCGAAGGTGATGCTGGGCGTGCTGGCGGTGTGCTTCGTGTGGCTGGGCGTGATCGGCTCCGGCCCGGGCACCGACGTGCATGAAACCTACATCGGGCGGGTGCTGACCTTCCTGTACTTCGCGTTCTTCATCACCATGCCGCTATGGACAAGGTTGGACAAGACCAAGCCGGTACCGGAGAGGGTGACCACGCATGACTGAGCGCTGGATGGTCCGGCTGGCCCTGACGGCCACCCTGATGCTGGGCAGTTTCCTGGCCTCCGCCGCCGAGGGCGGCACCAAGCTGCTGCAGGCCGGCAACGACCTCGGTGACCGCGCCTCGCTGCAGCGGGGTGCGCAGCTGTACATGAACTACTGCTCCGGCTGCCACGCGCTGAAGTACCTGCGCTACTCGCGGATGGCGCAGGACCTGGGCCTGACCGAAGAAGAGGTGATGAACAACCTCAACTTCACCGGCTCGGCGATCGGCGACCCGATCCCGGTGGCGATGCCCAAGGAAAACGCGGAGAAGTGGTTCGGCAAGATGCCGCCCGATCTCAGCCTGATCGCGCGTGTGCGTGGCAGCGACTGGGTCTATACCTATCTCAAGTCGTTCTATCTGGACAGCAGCCGCCCGTTGGGCTGGAACAACGCGCTGTTCGCCAACGCCTCCATGCCCAACCCGCTGTGGGAGATGCAGGGGCTGCAGCATGCGGTGCACGGCAAGGCGGAAGCGCCCGGTATGGACCCGCCGGTGACCGGCCTGAAGATTGAAACGCCGGGATCGGTGGACGCCGGGCAGTACGACCAGGCCGTGCGGGACATCACCAACTTCCTCGAATACGCCGGCGAACCGGCCGCACTCAAGCGCCAGCAGCTGGGCGTGTGGGTGATCCTGTTCCTGGCCCTGCTGACCTTCCTGCTGTACCTGCTGAAGAAGGAATACTGGAAGGACGTTCACTGATTCTGCCACCGGCCATCGCATGGGCCTATTGGCTTTTGTGATGGTCGGTTGCACACTCGGGGAGGAGTCGACCGCTGGCACGGTGCCGGCGGCGCCGATGCGGCAGGCGGTCTCCTGTCGTGGGAGAGCCTTTGATGGCGGCGAGCGTACGCATGCGCAATACACTGACGCTGTTTTCCTCGAACGACGACGTACTGTGCCACCGTGTACGCCTGGTCCTGGCGGCCAAGGGCGTCACCTTCGACTTCGTTCCGGTCGATCCGCAGAACCCGCCTGAAGACCTGATCGACCTCAATCCGTACCACTCGGTGCCGACCCTGGTCGAACGCGAGCTGGTGCTGTACGCCGCATCGGTGGTCAGCGAGTACCTGGATGAGCGCTACCCGCATCCGCCACTGATGCCGGTCGACCCGCTGTCGCGTGCACGCATCCGCCTGGCCATGCTCCGCATCGAGCACGACTGGGTGCCGCAGGTGCAGGCCATCCAGCTGGGCAACAAGACCCAGGCCGAGGCCGGGCGCAAGCGCCTGAAGGAACTGCTGACCGCCTCGCTGCCGCTGTTCAAGGCCAGCAAGTTCTTCCTCAACCCGGAAATGAGCCTGGCCGACTGCGCGATGGCGCCGATCATCTGGCGCCTGCAGTCGCTGGATGTGCCGCTGCCGAAGGACGGCAAGGCGATCGAGGACTACGGCAACCGCATCTTCCGCCATCCGGGATTTGTCCGCAGCCTGACCGAGCAGGAAAAGAAACTGCGCGACCTGCCGGTCTGATCCGGCCCCGCGTTACCCGTCTGCACGCCGACCGGCGTGCAGACGATCCGCCCCGGCGGGGCGCCGGGCGCGTACACTTCACGCATGACCGAAGACTTCTTCCACATGACCAGCCACCGCCCGTACCTGCTGCGGGCGCTGGTGGAATGGATCAACGACAACCAGCTGACCCCGCACATCCTGGTCGACGCCGGCGTCCCCGGCGTGCAGGTCCCGCCTTCGGCGGTCAAGGATGGCCGGGTCGTGCTCAACATCGCCGAACGTGCCGTGGTGCGGCTGATGATCGACAACGAAATGGTGAGCTTCTCGGCCCGCTTCTCCGGAACCAGCTACCCGGTGCAGGTGCCGATCAGCGCCGTGCTGGCGGTCTACGCCCGCGAGACCGGGCAGGGCATGGCATTGCCGGATGACATTCCGGGCAACGAAACCGCACCGACCCGCGATGAGCTGCTGCACGAGGAAGGCACGCCGCCGGACGACACGCCGCCGGCCAGTCCGCCGCCGAAGGGCCGCCCGAACCTGCGCGTGGTCAAGTAACCCTTCCGACGCCGCCCCGATGGGCGGCGTCTTCCTTTGCAGGTTTTACCGGTGGGTGCCGGAATTGTGTGGGTGCCGACCGTTGGTCGGCACACCTTCAGTTCTTACACATCCTCGGCGTCCTCCACATCCGGCCGGATCTGGCTGATCCGCGCGGCACCGGGGCCGGTGAACGAGATCAGCTGGTCGCCACGCAGCACCATGCGGCCCACGTGGCGATCGATGCCATCGTAGGAATACTCGAACTTGAAGGTGCGCTCGAAACCGAGCCGGCCATCTTCGCCACGCGACAGTCGCAGGCCGGTGGCGTGCACCGCCTGGTCCAGCCACTGCACGTCGGCGGCGCGGCAGGCATTGCGTCCCAGCTCGACCGCGCGCTCGGCGGCCGAGCGTGCGGCGTTCCAGAAGAAGTAGATGATTCCGCCGGCAATCAACAACAGCAGCAGGGTAGGCATGGCGTCAGCCGTCAGAGGTCGATCCGGCAAAGATGGCGGCGAACGTGCGCTGGATCAAGCACGGGTATCACCGCCTCGGCGGTGGCTGGCCCGTCGTCGCCGCTGCGGGCGCGTTGGCCGGTACGGCCTGCATCGGCGCTGCGGAGGGTGACGGCATCACCAATGGCGCAGTCGCGGTCAGCTGCAGCAGCGCTGCCCAGTCCTGGCGGTTGAAGCTGCATTCGTCCTCGCGGCCCGGCGTGCAGCTGGGGTCGATGCCGGTGCTGTTGCGTTCGCGTGCCGGGGGCAGCTTGATCAGCCCGGTGCGGTCCAGCGGCAGCAACCGCATCGCCACGGTGTTCATCACGTTGCCACCGACCAGGTACAGGGTCTGGTCGCCTCCCAGGTTGGCAGCCACCACCACTTCGCAATGCGATTTCCAGTGGCCCACCGAACCGTTGCCCAGCGCCTGCACCAGCCCGCTGTAGCTGAGCGTCGTGCTGCGGTCGCGCAGGAAGCACAACAGGTCGCCCGGTGCGGGCTTTGCGGTCGCGGGATCGACCAGCCGGTACGGCACGCCCGAGGGGCCGCCCTGGTACGCGGCACGGATGTAGTCGATGTGGCGCGGCGACGTGTTGAAGCCGGGAACGCCGGCCTGCACCATCACCCAGGAAATGAAAGCGGCCGACCACGGGTTGTCGATCAGGAACGCGCGGCAGTCGCTGTCGGTGTAGCGCGTGCCCAGTGGTGCCAGACAGCTGCTGGCGCCGGCGATGCTGCCCATCGCGTTGAGCGTGCCGCTGTTGCGCCAGTAGCCGGCCACGCGCTGCCAGGCGATCAGGCCGTTGTCGGCCAGGTGATCGCTTTCGGCTTCGGTGACGCTGAGGCTGGCGGCGCGGCCATCGCGATCGATGAAGGGCCGGAACCACAACCGGTGCTCGTTGCAGGCGGTATTGCGGATGGCCACCGCCAATGGGCTCAGGCCGAAGCGGGGAGGGACATCGCAGGCTTCAGCGGCTGCGGCGGACAAGGGGGCTGCCGCGAGCAGCAGACAGGCAGGCAAGAGCATCCGGCGCATGCGCGGCTCCTGTGGGGGATGCCCGCAGCGTCGCAGAGGCTGGCGTAGCCGAGCCGTGAAGGCGCCCGGGTCGTGTAGAGCCGAGCCTACGCTCGGCTCCACAAGGTCTCCCGTAGGCCTCAAGCCGGCGGCGGGCCCAGCTTCAACGACAGATCGATGGCCTGCACATGCTTGGTCAGCCCGCCGATGGAGATGCAATCGACGCCATCCTCAGCGATCGAGCGCAGGCCGCCCAGGCCGACGCTGCCGGAGACTTCCAGCGGAATGCGTCCGGCGGTGATGCGCACCGCCTCGCGGCGCAGGTCGGGACTGAAGTCATCCAGCAGGATGCGTTCGCAACCGGCTTCGAGCGCCTGGCGCAGCTGTGCCAGGTCTTCGACCTCGACCACCAGTGGCAGCGCAGGCCACTGCCGGCGTGCGGCGGCCACCGCCGCGGCCAGCGAACCGGCGGCGCGGATGTGGTTCTCCTTCAGCATCACCGTGTCGTACAGGCCGAAGCGGTGGTTTTCGCCGCCGCCGCAGCGCACCGCGTACTTCTGCGCCAGGCGCAGGCCGGGCAGGGTCTTGCGGGTGTCGAGGATGCGGGTACCGGTACCGGCCACCGCGGCCACGTAGCGGGCAGTGGTGGTCGCGGTGCCGGACAGCGTCTGCAGGAAATTCAGCGAAGTGCGCTCGGCACTGACCAGGCTGCGGCTGCGCCCGTGCAGCAGGGCCAGCACGGTGCCGGCGGTGACGGCACCGCCTTCGGCGATGTGCCATTCAATGCGCACGTCAGGGTCGAGCGCGCGATGGGTAGCGTCGAACCAGGGGCGCCCGGCGATCACCGCATCCTGCTTGCACAGCAGGTAGGCGCTGTCGGCCTGGTCGGGGAGCAGGGCGGCGGTGACATCACCGCTGCCCAGGTCCTCGGCCAGCGCGCGCGCGACATCGGCGGCGACAACGGCCGCATCCGGCGTCGGCAGCGTGCTCATGCGGCCGGGAAGTCGGCGATCTGGGCGGTCGGAATGGCTTCCTCGGCCAGCAGCACCGGGATGCCGTCGTCGACGCGGAACACCTGCTTGCGGTCACGGGTGACCAGCGCCTCGCGCAGCGGCTGCGCCAGCGGGTTGCCATCGGCCTTGGTCACCGTGCCGGCGGAAATGGCCTTGTTGAGGGCTTCCAGGCCCTTGCCATCCAGCAGGGACAGGGGCTGGCGGGTGTCCGGGGACACCAGCAGGTCGAGCAGCTTGCGATCCATGGTTCTTCGTCTTGCGTGGAAGACGGCTAGAATACGTCTTTAAGGCAGGTGACGGCCAATGACCCCCAACCCGATCGCGCCGCTTGTCGGCATCGTCATGGGTTCCCGTTCCGACTGGGAAACCATGCAGCACGCCGCCCAGAAGCTTGAAGCCCTGGGTGTTCCGTTCGAAGTGAAGGTGGTGTCCGCGCATCGGACGCCGGATGTGTTGTTCAGTTACGCCGAGCAGGCGGGCCCGCGTGGCCTGCGCGCGATCATCGCCGGTGCCGGCGGGGCCGCGCACCTGCCGGGCATGATCGCGGCCAAGACCGCCGTGCCGGTGCTGGGCGTGCCGGTGCAGTCCAAGGCCCTCAACGGAATGGATTCCCTGCTGTCGATCGTGCAGATGCCGGCCGGCATCCCGGTCGCCACCTTCGCCATCGGCAACGCCGGCGCCTCCAACGCCGCGCTGTTCGCGGCGGCGATGCTGGCCAGCGACCAGCCGGCGATCGGCCAGGCGCTCGATGCCTTCCGTGCACGCCAGACCGAAGACGTGATGGCCCACGACGATCCGCGCCAATGAGCCTGACTGTCGGCATCCTGGGCGGCGGCCAGCTCGCCCGCATGATGGTCCTGGCCGGTGCGCCGCTGGGGCTGCGCTTCGAACTGTACGACCCGGCCGCCGACGCCTGCAGCGGCCCGCTGGCGCCGCTCACCGTGGGCGCCTTCGACGACCGCCAGGCCTTGGCGGACTTCGCCGCCAAGGTCGATGTGGTCACCTTCGATTTCGAGAACGTGCCTGCCGACAGTGCACAGTTCCTGGCCGACCGCGTGCCGGTCTATCCGCCGCCGGCCGCGCTGGCGGTGGCCCAGGACCGGTTGAGCGAGAAGACCCTGTTCCAGCAGCTGGGTATTCCGCTGCCGGCCTTCGCCGACATCCGCAGCCGCGACGGGCTGGCGGCGAAGGTGGCTGAGTTCGGCCTGCCGTGCATCCTCAAGACCCGCCGCCTCGGCTACGACGGCAAGGGTCAGTTCCGCCTGCGCAGCGAAGCCGACATCGACGCCGCATGGGATGCGCTCGGTGCCCAGGTCGAGCGCACCGGACTGATCCTGGAAGGCTTCGTGGCCTTCCAGCGCGAGGTCAGCGTGGTGGCCGTGCGTGGCCGCGATGGCAGCTTCGAAGCCTGGCCGGTCACCGGCAACTGGCATGTCGACGGCGTGCTGTCGGCCAGCGTGGCACCGGCGGTGCTGTCCGACGCCGAGCAGCAGGCAGCGATCGGCTATGCCCGCCGCGTCGCCGAGCACCTGCAGTATGTGGGCGTGTTCGCGCTGGAGCTGTTCTGCCGTGATGGTGAGCTGCTGGCCAACGAGATGGCACCGCGCGTGCACAACTCCGGCCACTGGACCATCGAAGGCAGCGAGACCTCGCAGTTCGAGAACCATCTGCGTGCGGTGCTGGGCCTGCCGCTGGGCAGCACCCGCATGCTCGGCCATGCCTGCATGCTGAACTGGCTGGGCGCGATGCCCGATCCGGCGCCGGTGCTGGGTCAGGCCAGTGGCCATTGGCACGACTACGGCAAGGAGCCGCGCGAAGGTCGCAAGGTCGGCCACGCCACGTTGCGCGACGATGATGCCGCTGCATTGGCCGATGCGCTGGACCAGGTCGGCCTGGAGCTGGACCGCCAGGCCCAGGTGGCGCCGGCGGTACACGCGCTGCGCAACCGCTGAGCCCGGGCGTGCCGGCCAATGGCCGGCACAACCTTGTATGCCTGCAACGGTGTGGCGCGCCGGTGCAGGCATCGGCGCACCATTGCCGGTGGTAGCGTGGAGCTCCTTTCACAGGAGTCACGACCATGCTCGACTGGAATGCCTACCGCAAGGAACTGAAGGGCCGCATCGGCGAGATCGGCAAGCTCTCGCCGGACACGGTCAAGGGCTACGCCACCCTGGCCAATGCCGGTGCCCAGACCAACCACCTGGATGCCAAGATCCGTGAGCTGATCGCATTGGCGGTGGCGGTGACCACCCGCTGTGACGGCTGCATCACCGTGCACGTGGACGCGGCGCTGAAGCATGGCGCCAGCCGCGAGGAAATCGCCGAAGCACTGGGCGTGGCGGTGTCGCTCAACGCCGGCGCGGCGCTGGTGTACTCGGCGCGGGTGATGGACGCGGTGGCTGCGCACGAGAACGCGTGAAGCTCCGCTCTGCATTTCGGTAGTGCCGGCCGCTGGCCGGCAACCCCGGCATCCTTGTACGTCCAGTGGGTTGCCGGCCAGCGGCCGGCACTACCCTGTGACCGAGCCGCTGCCTCAGCGCAGCTGGCTCTCGGCGAATTCCCAGTTGACCATCTGCCAGAAGGCATCCAGGTAACGCGCGCGATCATTCTGGTAATCGGTGTAGTAGGCGTGCTCCCAGACATCGCAGCACAGCAGCGGGGTGCTTTCGCCGGTCAGTGGCGTGCCGGCGTTGCGGGTGGCCTGGATGCCGAGCTGGCCACCGGGGTGCTGCACCAGCCACACCCAGCCCGAGCCGAACAGGCCCAGCGCGGTGCGGTTGAATTCCTCGCGCAGGCGCTGCGCATCACCGAACTGGCGCTTGACCAGCTCGCCCAGCCGGCCCTGCGGCTCGCCGCCGCCGCGCGGGCGCAGGCACTGCCAATAGAAGCCGTGGTTCCAGGCCTGGGCGGCCGCATCGAACAGCGTGCCCTGGGCATGGCGCACGATCTCTTCCAGTGACGCCTCCTCCCACTCGGTGCCGAGAGTGCCGGCGTTGACCGCGTCAACGTAGGCGCGGTGGTGGCGGCCGTGATGCAACTCAACGGTCTGCGCGGACAGGTGGGGCTGCAGGGAGCCGGGGAGGTAGGGCAGGGCAGGCAATTCGACGGGCATGGACAGGTTCGTGGCCAGGGGACGGCGGTAGCCTGTTCCATCCGCTTACAATGGCGGCTACCGTGGGCAGTCTAGCCGACCATCACGGTCGGTTTGTCCGGCGAAGCAAGGAGTGTGGTTGTGGCGGTAATGCAGCAAATCCAGGCCGAGGTCGATCGTTACCCGCTCGTGCTGTTCATGAAGGGCACCCCGCAATACCCGATGTGCGGCTTTTCCAGCCGCGCCGTGCAGGCATTGATGGCAGCCGGCGCCGTCACCCTGCGCACTGTCAACGTGCTCGAAGAGCCGGAGATCCGCGCCAACCTGCCGCGCTTTTCCAATCTGCCGACCTTCCCGCAGCTGTTCATCAATGGTGAGTTGATCGGCGGCTGCGACATCGTCATGGAACTGTTTGAATCCGGCGAGCTCAAGCGCATCGTCGAAGAGGCGACCCAGGGATGAGTGCCTGGCCGTCGACGTCACCGACTGACGGGGCGATCGATGGCCGCCCGTTGCAGGATCGCGTCGTACTGGTCGCCGGCGCCGGGGGAGGGCTGGGCAGTGCCGCGGCGGTCGCCGCAGCCGCAGCCGGTGCCACCGTGGTCCTGCTGGGACGCAAGCCGCGCCGTCTGGACCGGGTCTATGCCCAGGTCCAGGCGGTCGGTCCGGAACCGCTTCTGTACCCGCTGGACCTGGAAGGCGCCAGCCCCGATGACTATGCCGAACTGGCCCAGGCCCTGCAGCGCGAGCTGGGGCGACTGGATGGACTGCTGGTCTGCGCCGCGCATTTCCCCGGGCTGACTCCGTTTGAACTGGCTGACCCGGCCAGTTTCGCCCGTGCGGTCCATGTCACCCTGACCGCACCGGCCTGGCTGGCCCAGGCCTGCCTGCCGCTGCTGCGGCAACGCGAGGATGCCGCCATGGTGTTCGCGGTCGATGCCCCCGACCGGGTGGGGCAGGCCTATTGGGGGGGGTATGGCGTAGCCCAGCACGGCCTGCGTGGCCTGATCGCCAGCCTGCACGATGAACTGGGCCGCAGTCCCGTCCGGGTCAGCGGCCTGTACCCCGGCCCCCTGCGCACGGCGCTTCGGGCCCGCGCCTATTCCGTGGACCAGGACCCGGCTGCGCAAGGCCCGGAAGCCGCGGCGGCCGCCGCGGTGACCCTGCTGTCCGCCGCTGGGAGCACCTGGCGCGGGCAGATTCTCGATGCCAGTGAGACGCCCCGGGAAAGGTGAGCCCTGTGGAAAGACGGAGTGAAGAACCCGTCACGATTGCGTTGCGAACCGGTGCCGTTTGTCGCACAACCGTCACATTGATGGCGTAGCGTGTTAATCTAGTGTTAACCGTTAGGGCTGCCTTCAGCCGAGCGGTAGGGAACCCCAGATAACTCTCCGATCAGCCACCCGCAGGGCTGCTTGGATGCGCTTTTTTTCCGCCATCGCCAACTCGCATCGAGGCTACCGAAAAATGACCCACCCACTCCGGATGTCCAAGCTTACCCTTGGTCTCGTGGCTGCACTTGCTGCCGCTCCCGCCTTCGCCCAGAGCAGCACCTCCGCCGGTGTCGGCGGCCAGGTGATGTCCGCTGCAGGCCAGCCTGTCGCCGGCGCTGAAGTCACCATCACGCACACCGAGTCGGGCACTGTTTCGCGTGCCACCACCGATGCGTCGGGCCGATACAACGCGCGCGGCCTGCGCGTGGGTGGTCCGTACACCATCACCATCACCAAGTCCGGTGAAGGCACCAAGACCGAGGAAGGTGTGTACCTGAACCTGAACCAGGTCAACACCGTCAACGCCAACCTGGGCGGTGACCTGGCTGCAACCAACCTGGACGCGGTGAACGTTGTTGCCACCGCCGGCGGCCTGGACCTGTTCAGTGCCAACAAGATGGGCACCGGCACCAACGTGACCCGCGAAACGATGGATGCGCTGCCGTCGGCCAGCCGCAACATCCAGGACTACGTGCGTCTCGACCCGCGCATCTCGCAGGTCAGCAAGGCGGACGGCGCGATCTCGGCCGGCGGCCAGAACACCCGTTACAACGCCATCCGCATCGACGGCATCAGCGCCTCCGATCCGTTCGGCCTGGGTTCCAACAACCTGCCGACCGAGCGTCAGCCGGTGTCGATGGACGCCATCCAGGAAATCAACATCGACCTGGCCAACTACGACACCACCATCGCCGGTGGCACCGGCGCGGTGATCAACGCCGTGACCAAGTCGGGTACCAATGAATTCCACGGCACCGTGTACGGTTCGTACCGCGACAAGGACATGGTCCGCTCGCGCCTGGAAGGTGACAAGCAGGACTTCAACGGCTTCGAGGACGAGAAGACCTACGGCATGACCTTCGGCGGTCCGATCGTCAAGGACAAGCTGTTCTTCTTCACCAACTATGAAAAGTACGAGCGCTCGGCTGCCGGCGTCGCCCTGAGCGACACGCCGATCGGCCGTGGCACCATCACCCAGCAGCAGATCACCGACGTCCAGAACTTCCTGGGCAAGCTGGGCTACGACCCGGGCAGCCTGGCGGCGCCGAACAGCAAGACCGAGATCGAAGAGTATGCGGTCAAGCTGGACTGGAACATCAACGAGAACCACCGTGCGGCCCTGCGCTACAACAAGATGGAGCAGAACGTCGTTCGCTTCCCGCAGGTCAGCAGCAGCGCCATCTCGCTGAGCAACTTCTGGTACCAGCAGCCGACCCAGTACGAAACCTGGATGGGCGAACTGTTCAGTGACTGGTCCGAGAACTTCTCGACCGAGTTCAAGGTCTCGCACAAGGATTACTCGGCCAACCGCGTCCCGCTGGTCGACATGCCGCAGATCCGCATCAAGTCGGGCAACGATTCGCTGTACGTCGGTACCGAACAGAACACCCACGTCAACATCGTCGAGTCGAAGGAACTGAGCGCCTTTGGTGCCGGTACCTGGTACATCGGTGACCACACCGTCAAGTTCGGCTTCGATTACTCGAAGAATGACCTGATGAACTTCTACGGCCGCAACCTCAACGGCGTGTACGAATTCAACAGCGTCAACGATTTCCTGGCGGGCAAGGCTTCGCGCTACCAGCTGCGTGCTCCGCGCGCCGATGGCAGCCGCAGCGACATCCCGGCCGACTTCACCCTGAAGAACACCGGCGTGTTCGTGCAGGATACCTGGGCGATCAACTACAACCTGAACCTGATGTTCGGCGTGCGCATCGACATGCCTGACTTCAGCACCCAGCGCCTGTACAACCCGCGCATCGAGCAGCTGTACGGCTTCAACAACACCAAGCTGGTCGACAAGAACCTGGTGCAGCCGCGCGTCGGCTTCAACTACACCTTCGACAGCGATCGCCCGACCCAGCTGCGCGGTGGCGTGGGCCTGTTCGGCGGCGCCGCCCCGAACGTGTGGCTGGCAGGTGCCTACCAGAACACCGGCCTGAACTACATCGAGTACGACGAGCGCAGCATCCCGGCCGGTGCCTTCACTCCGGACGGCAACAACCCGTACATCCCGGCCGGTGGCCCGGCTTCGGCCCGTCAGAACGTCGACATCATCGCGCCGGGCACCCGCCTGCCGTCGGTGTGGAAGGCCAACCTGGCGTTCGACCATGAGCTGCCGTGGTACGGCATCGTCGCGTCGGCCGAAGTGCTGTTCACCAAGGTCAAGGACGGCATCTACTTCGACCGTCTGGACGTATCGGCGCCGACCGCCTTCGGTCAGGATGGCCGCGCGATCTACTGGAACGATGCCGGACGCAACTCGGCGAATACTCGCATCGATAAGGGTGTCGACTACGGCATCTCCACCGGTACCAAAAATGCAGTTGATCGTTTCAACCGTCCGAAGGATATCGGCGACGTTCTGGTCCTGCGCAACACCGACAAGGGCCGCGGCACCCAGGCCACCTTCTCGCTGGCCAAGCCGCTGACCGAGAACTGGGGCTGGTCGCTGGGTTACACCTACACCAAGTCCACCGAAGTCAGCCCGCTGTCCAGCTCGCAGAACACCTCGAACTGGAACAACACGCTGATCTTCAATGCCAACGAGAACGTGGCCTACAACTCGCGTTATGCGATGAAGGACCGCGTCACCGGCACCCTGGAGTGGAAGCACAACTTCTTCGGTGACAACGCCACCCGCGTCGGCCTGTTCTACGAAGGCCGTTCGGGCCGTCCGTACAGCTACATCTTCTACAACGATGCCAACGGCGACGGTGCCACCACCAACGACCTGTTCTACGTGCCGAAGGGTCCGGGCGACGTGCTGTTCACCGGCGGTGCCGCAATGGAGAAGCAGTTCTTCGACTGGCTGGCGCAGAACCCGGAACTCGATGCCTACCGTGGCAGCGTGGTCCCGGCCAACCGCCACCGCGCCTCGTGGGTCAACAGCTTCGACGTCCGCGTCAGCCAGGAATTCCCGGGCTTCATGAAGGGTCACAAGGGTGAAGTCGCCCTGGACATCATGAATGTCGGCAACCTGCTGAACAAGAAGTGGGGCCTGATCGACGACTACGGCTTCTACTCGACCCGTCGCGTTGCCAACTACGCAGGTATCGATCCGGCCACCGGCAAGTACGTGTACTCCTTCACTGGTTCGACCGACAACCCGTCGGTGCAGGAAAACAACAACGACAAGGGCAACACCGCCGTGTCGCGTTGGTCGATGCAGCTGACCCTGAAGTACAAGTTCTGATCCATCAGCGCTTGAAGCGGTAAGTGGAAACGGCCGGGGAAACCCGGCCGTTTCCCGTTCAGGCGAAAGTCCTTGCAGGGCGTGGGGCAACGGCGTAGCATCCAGAAATGTGCGCGGTGCCAACGCCGCCGATGCGGTCCCGGAATGGCGGACGCGGGTGGCACACATCCAACGGTCGGGTTTCCCGGCCGTTTTGCTTTTTAAGGGGGCGGCAGTACAGTCGGAAACCTTGAAGGAAGCGAAAAATTGGATATGACCACGAACGAAAAATCGGCCCGTGCACTGCCGGTGCAGGATGCCCGGATCTACCCGCGCGGTGGGCTGGATGTGCTGTCGCGGGCCGAGGTGGCCCGCCTGCGCGATGCCTCCGCCGGCGGCATGCATGAGCTGCTGCGCCGCTGCGCGCTGGCCGTGCTGACCAGCGGCAGCGCCTCGGACGATCCGCGCGCCGCGCGCGATCTCTACCCTGATTTCGACATCCAGGTGGCGCAGCAGGATCGTGGCGTGCGCATCGATCTGGTCAACGCGCCGGCGATGGCCTTCGTCGACGGCGAGATCATCCGCGGCGTCGCCGAACTGCTGTTCGCCGTCGTGCGCGACCTGGCCTACATGGCCATCGAAATGGGCCCGGCCTACGCGGCCGAGCTGGAGTCATCCGAGGGCATCACCAACGCGGTGTTCGGCCTGCTGCGCAACGCGCGCATCCTCAATCCGGGTGATCCGAACCTGGTGGTGTGCTGGGGCGGACACTCGATCTCGCGCGACGAATACCTGTACACCAAGCAGGTGGGCTATGAACTGGGCCTGCGCGGCCTGGACATCTGCACCGGCTGTGGCCCGGGCGCGATGAAGGGCCCGATGAAGGGTGCCACCATCGCCCACGCCAAGCAGCGCCGCACCGTGACGCGTTACATCGGCCTGACCGAGCCGGGCATCATCGCCGCCGAGTCGCCGAACCCGATCGTCAACCACCTGGTGATCATGCCGGACATCGAGAAGCGCCTTGAGGCCTTCGTCCGCATCGGGCACGGCATCATCGTGTTCGCCGGTGGCGTCGGCACCGCCGAAGAGATCCTGTACCTGCTCGGCATCCTGCTGCGCGAGGAGAACAAGGACCTGCCGTTCCCGCTGATCCTGACCGGCCCGACGGTAGCGGCACCGTACTTCGAGCAGATTGATCGCTTCATCCGCCTGACCCTGGGCGATGCGGCTGCCGAGCGCTACGAGATCATCATCGGCGACCCGGTGGCGGTTGCGAAGAAGATGGCCACTGGCATCAAGCGCGTGCGCGAGCACCGCCTGGCGCAGAAGGACTCGTTCTTCTTCAACTGGTCGATCGAGATTCCGTGGGAGTACCAGCAGCCGTTCGTACCCACCCACGAAGCGATGGCGGCGTTGGACCTGCACCACGGGCGTGCCCCGCACGCGCTGGCGGCCGACCTGCGCCGCGCGTTCTCGGGCATCGTCGCCGGCAACGTGAAGGAAGACGGCATGCGCCGCATCGAGCAGTTCGGGCCGTTCCAGATCCACGGCGACCCGGACATGATGCAGGCGCTGGATGCGCTGCTGCGCGCCTTCGTCGAACAGCGCCGGATGAAGATCTCCGGCGAGTACCAGCCCTGCTACCAGGTGCTGGCCTGAACCCGGGCCGGCGCGATGGGGATCGCGCCGGCACTGGCAGGGAAGGGCGGGTCGTCAAGCCTTTGACGCCCGTCGCCCCGGATTGACCGTTCATCCTGCCGCCGCTTGCCGGTGGCGGGGCGATGGCCCATCGTGGCCACCAACACGCTGGGGAGCGTCCAATGTCTTTGCGCCGGCAAAACGGCTTCACGCTGGTTGAACTGATGGTCACGCTGGCCGTCTTCGTGGTCCTGGCGTCGATCGCCTATCCGAGCTTCCGCGGCATGATCCGCTCGAACCGGCTGGCGACCGCCAACAACGAGCTGATCGCGCTGGCCAACCTGGCCCGCAGCGAAGGCATCCGCAACAGCAACGGTGGCGGCGTCTGTGGCAGCGCCGATGGCAAAGCCTGTGATGGCGACTGGTCCAAGGGGGTACTGGCCTGGTCGGACCTGGATGGCGACGGCCAGATGGGCAGCAATGACGTCGCGCTGCGCTTTTCACAGGGCAATCCGCAGCTGAGCGTAGTTGGCCCGCCGGGCGCGGTCATCGCCTTCGACGGGCGCGGCCGGCGCAGGGCGGTCGCCGATCAGACGCTGGTGCTGTCGCCGGATGCGTGCAAGGCCGGCGAATCGAAAAGCACCTTGACGATCAACCAATCCGGCCAGGTCCGGGTGACCAAGGGAACCTGCTCATGAGCCGCCGCAACCTGGCCCGCCCGCGTTCGTCGCAGGGGGGCTTCAGCCTGATCGAAGTGATGGTGGCGGTGCTGATCCTGGCATTCGGGCTGCTGGGCTTCGCCCTGCTGCAGACCACCAACGTCCGCTTCGTGCAGAGCGCGAACTACCGCACCCAGGCGACCAACCTGGCCAACGACCTGATCGAACTGATGCGCGCGCAGCGCACCGACACCCTGGCCGGTGGCGCCTATTCCTCGGCCTCGTTCTCGGCCGGCTCGGTGAAGCCCAGCGGCGCCTGCGCCTGGCCGACCGGCGCCGCCGTGACGCCGCAGGCGAACGTCGCGCGCTGGCAGTGCGAGGTCGCACGCACGCTGGGCGAGAAGGCCAGCGCACAGGTGACCTTCGTGCAGAGCACCGGCGAGGTCACCGTGGCCATCAGCTGGGGTGACCAGCGCTGGGATCCGAAGGACCCCGACAGCCTTACCACCTTCGGCCTGACGACCTTCCTGTGAACATGCCCATGAGTCCAATTTCGCGCACCCGAGGCCTGTCGCTGATCGAACTGATGATCGCCATGGTCATCGGCCTGGTCCTGATGCTGGGCGTCACCCAGATCTTCATCGCCTCGCGTGCGGCATCGCGCCTGTCCGAAGGTGCGGCCCGTACCCAGGAGAACGCGCGCTTCGCGCTGGACTTCCTGCAGCGTGACCTGCGCATGGCCGGCCACTTCGGCTGCGTCAACGACCAGGCTCATGTGGTCAAGAACACCGGCGATGTCGGTTATCACCTGGGCATCAGCTCGGGCAGTGGCGACCCGCAGGATTTCTCGGTTCCGGTGCAGGGGTATGAGGCGGCAGGTACGGCGCCGGGCGCCACCCTGACCCTGGGCCGCGCGTGGAGCGCGGCGCAGTCGGTGCCGAAGAGCATCGCCAACCTCAAGCCGGCGCCACTGCCGGGCAGCGACATCCTGGTGCTGCGCCTGATGAGTCCGGAAGGGGCCGTGGTGACCGGCATCTCCGTGGCCGCGGGCGCGACCACGCTGACCGTCTCCAGTGATGGCATGGCCCGGCTGAAGGCCAACGCCGCAGGTGCGCCGACGGTCTTCGGCATAGCCGACTGCACCCGTGCCGACGTGTTCCCGGCCACCATCAGCGGTTCGACGGTGAAGGTGGACAAGGTCGACCTGAGCAACTATTCGATCAACAACGCGATGACCATGCTGTATCGCGCCGATGGCATGGCGTACTACATCGCGGCCAATCCCAATGGCGAGCCGGCGCTTTACCGGGCACGCGCGAATGGCGCCGGCGGCTACGCCGATGGCGAGGAGCTGGTGGAAGGCATCGAGAACATGCAGTTCCTGTACGGACTGGATGCCACCCCGGATATCGCCCTGCCCACGCCGCCGACCGGTCGCATCGTCGACCAGCGCGTGGCCAGTGCGGTCAGCACCGGTACCGATGCCACCGCCGCAGGGCAGTGGCGCCGCGTCGGCATGGTGCAGGTCGGCCTGCTGGCGCGCAGCCCGCAGCGTGCGTCGGCCGAGGCGCCGGGCAGCGCGGCCACCTATCCGGCCATCCTCGGGGTGGGCTTTGCCCCGGCCGATCCTTACGACCAGCGCCATCGGGGCGCCTATGAAGCGTCCGTTGCGCTGCGCAACCGCTTGTTCGGGAACTGACGACCATGCGCACTCATCCTTCCTCCCGACGCCGTCCCTTCGTTGCCCAGGCACGACAGCAGGGTGCCGTTCTCTACGTCGCGCTGATCATGCTGGTGCTGCTGGCCCTGCTGGGCGTCATCGGCATGCAGGTGGCCGGCATGCAGGAGCGCATGGCGGCCGGCTACCGGGCGACCAACATGGCGTTCCAGAACGCCGAAGGCGCGGCACGCAGCGCCGAGAACGCGGTGGAGAACATCGCCAATCGCAAGGATGCCGGTGCCAATCCGGCCGTAGCGTCCGCCGACATCAGCCAGCAGTGCGATGACGGCTTCGATCCGTCGGCCTGGGTCGCGAAAACCAAGCTGGGCAGCAAGCCGGCCATCTATGTCCGTGAGATCCAGGGTTGCATCCAGGGGGAGGGTGCGCTGGACATGGGCAAGTCGGTGGAGAAGCCAACGCCGGTCTACCAGATCACGACCTATGCCGGTGATACCACCAGTGATGCGACGTCGCGTGCGGCGATCGATACCGTATTCAAGCTGTGAGGGTGGGGAACCCATGAACACTCGCAACCGCAGGATCCTGGCAGGCGTTGGCCTTGCCGTGTTGGCCGCTGGCGGCTATCTGGCGCATACCTTGTTTGCCGCACAGGCGCAGGGCGTACTGGCACAGGAGCCGATGAACGTGCAGACCCGCGCGACACCGGCGTTCATCATGGCGGTGGACGATTCGGGTTCGATGAACTTCGAGCGCATGTTCCCCGGTGGTGACGGCCGCATGCGCTGGAACAGCAACACCAACAGCTTCTTCAACAACGACGGAAGCTTCTTCAGCGTGGGCTCGGCGTGTGCCAACAACTCGGTGGACTGTTACCTCTACCTTTACCCGCACGCGGAATTCAACAAGGAATATTCACCGGGCCGGGCCATTCCGCCGTTGGACATCTACGGTTTCGCGCGTTCGCATGTCTACAACGCCAGCTACTTCAACCCGGACGTGACCTACCGGCCATGGACCAATGCCGACGGCACGCTGTGGCCGAATGCCTCGATCACCCAGACCCGCGCCGATCCCCGGTCCGGGCAGCGCGGCTACAATGCCGTGTACAACATGACCGTCAATCGCGCCGAGACGTCGGAGAAGTTCCAGTTCGTCAGCGGCATGCGGATTCCCGACCTTTCCGGCACCGGCAATGAATACTATGTCGACAGCTGGTGGGATGGCGGGTGGAAGACCGCTGCGATCAGCAACACCGGCAATACCACATACGCGATCAGCTACTTCCCGGCCACCTTCTACCTGCCGGCCGCAGCGCCTGCACCGGACGGATACAAGACCGACGACGCCAGTCGCCCGGTGATCAAGGGTGCCTGTGGTCCGGGCTGCGACATGCGCCGCTACCAGATCAAGTCGGGCAACTACTCGAGCCCGGCCGCCTACAACGCCGCGATCCAGAATTTCTCCAACTGGTTCCAGTATCACCGCAATCGCGTGCTGGCCATCGTCGGTTCGTCGACTGCCGCCCTGGTGAGCGTCGATACGATGCGCGTGGGCTACTTCACCATCAACAAGCTCAGCAACGCGACCATGTATGACATGGTCACCAATCGTGCCGATCTCTACAAGCAGATCTACACGCTCACCGGCAATGGCGGCACGCCCAACCGCCGCGCGGTTGAATATCTGGTCGACCAGTTCCGTCGTACCGATGCCGACGCCCCCGTGCAGCTGGCCTGCCAGCGCAATGGCGGCATGCTGTTCACCGACGGCTACACCAACTCCGGCAATGCACCCAACGGATCGTTCGGTGATGCGGACTCGGTGAATTCCACGCACCTGCCGTCCATTCCGTTCGCCGATGGCTACAGCAATACCATCGCCGACATCGCGGCGGCGGCCTATGCCGGCGCCCGCACACCCCTGCGCACCGGCACCAGCTTCCCGGCCGGCCAGGTGCCGGTCAGTGACAAGTGCAGTTCGCTGGACAAGAGCAGCCCGGACTGGAAGCGCCTGGACTGCCAGACCGACCTGCACATGAACTTCTACGGCGTGACCCTGGGCGCGCAGGGCAAGATCTATGGCGTCAACCAGGCAGCGACCGATGATCCCTACAAGAACCCGCCGAACTGGGCTGGCAACGGCAACCCGCTGAATGTCGACGACGGTACGGTCATCGATGAACTGTGGCACGCGGCCGTCAACAGCCGTGGCGAGTTCATCAATGCGCAGACGCCGGCCGACGTCACCGAGGCCATGCGCCGGGTACTGTCCTCGATCACCGGTGGTGCGTCGCCTTCAGGCACGATCGGTATCAGTGGTGCACGCATCGGTACCGGCTCGTTGGCGGTCACCCCGCGTTATGACATCACCAACAGCGGCACTGATTGGTCGAGCAAGCTGACCGCGTCCAGCGTCAAGGTCAACGCCAACCAGGTGGCCGAGCTCACCGAGGTGTGGGAAGCCTCCAGCCGCCTGACATCGTCCGGCCGCCGGATCGTCGCCAACAAGCTGGGTTCGCCCGTGGATTTCAACAGCGCCCGCATCAGCCTGCAGGACCTGTGCAGCAAGCCTGACGGCAAGTACGCGACGATGCTGGTGTGCTCCACCGACAAGCTGACGGCGATCAAGGCTGATCTGGCCAGCGCGATCAACTATCTCAGTGCCGACAGCTCGACCGAAGTCCGCAACGGTGGCAAGTATCGTGACCGCACCACGCCGCTGGGTGACATCGTCAATTCGGCGCCGGTGGTGAGCTCGCCGCTGGACGACTACGGTTACCGCCAGTTGGGTGGCACCTACGCAAAGAGCTATACGGACTACCTGGCCACCAAGGCCAAGTCGCAGCGGTACATGGTCTATGTCGGCGCCAATGACGGCATGCTGCACGCCTTCGACGGCGGCATGAAGGCCGATGCCAAGCAGGACGGCACCGGTGGCACGGAGAGCTTTGCCTACATCCCGGCCACCGCGCTGGGCCACATGGCCAACCTGCTGTTCCCCTACAAGTCCGACACGGCCGACCAGACCTTCCGCCATCGTTACTACGTCGATGGTCCGGTGACGGTGTCCGATACGTTCAACGGCACCGCCTGGCAGACCAGCCTGGTAGGCACCACGGGTGCGGGTGGCCGTTCGGTGTTCGCACTGGACGTCACCACGCCGGGCAGCTTCGGCACCGGCAACGTGCTGTGGGAAATCAGTGACATCAATTCGTCGCTGCGGGATGAGGTGCGCAACAACATCGGTTTCGTGCTGGGCAAGCCGGTGATCGTGCCGGTGAAGAGTGGCACCGGCGTGGCCTGGAAGGCGATCTTCGGTAATGGCTACGGCAGCGCCAACGGCAAGGCGGTGTTGTTCGTGGTCGATATGGCCAGTGGCGACATCCGGATGATCGAAGCCGTCGAGGGTACCTCGGGCGCTGGCATCTCCGGTGACAACGGATTGGGCAATGTGGTCGTTGTCGATCGTTGGACCGGTACCAACCAGGATGCGCGCGGTCGTGATGGCCTGGCCGACACCGTCTATGCCGCCGATCAGCGTGGCGCCGTGTGGAAGTTCGACCTGACCAGCAGTGCGAATACCACGTTGACCGTGCCGATGTTCACCAGCCAGGTTGCCCAGGACTCCTCCAACAGGACCTACCGTCAGCCGATCACCGGTGGCATGACCGCCGCGACCGGTCCTTCGGGCGGCGTGATGCTTTACTTCGGCACCGGCAGCTTCTCCTTCACCAGCGACAAGGATGACAAGTCGCAGCAGGCGCTGTACGCCGTGAACGATCTGTCGGGCAAGACGGTGACCTCGACGGTGACCGCTGCCAACCTGGTACCGTACACGGCCGCGGCCGCCGCTGCAGGCGTTGATGAGCGCAAGATCACCGCGGGTGCGGCGCCGGCCAACGCCCGCGGCTGGATGATCCAGCTGCCTGCCGGCAACGGTGAACGCGCAGTAGGTAACCCGATCCTGGTCAGTGGCATTGTCTTCATGCCGACCTATGTACCCAACATGGAAACGGTTGGCTGTTCGACCAGTGGTTCGAACTGGCTGTTCGGGTTGTCGTCGATCAGCGGCCTGCCAATGCTGGAGAACGTCCGTTATGGCTCGCCGACCGGCAGCCGACCCGCCTCCGGCACCGCGGCCATTGCATTGAAGACAGGAGGAACCGCGCCGGTGCGTGACGTTTCGCTGTCGGTGTTGCCACGTCCGACGGACAACAAGGCACCGCCTGGTGGCAGCTCCTGCTGGATGGCGGTGGGTGCTGCGGGCAGCCAGTCGCTGTATCTGCCTTACCCGTGCGGGCGCCAGTCCTGGCGCCAGCTCCAGTAACCCAAGTGCGAGGATCCACGCCCATGTTGCACACTCCCATGCCTCGCCGCGCGGCTGGCTTCACGCTCATTGAATTGATGATCGTGGTGATCGTCATCGGCATCCTGGCGGCGATCGCCATTCCGTCTTACCAGGAGTACGTGCGCCGATCGCATCGCGCCGTGGTGAAGGCGGACCTGGCCGAGTATGCGCAGCGTGCGGAGCGCTACCACACCAGCAACAACTCCTACACCGGCTACGCACTGCCGACCAAGGTGTCGCCGCGTGATGGAGGGACTGCGCGCTACAACCTGGATTACAAGGGAGACGGCACCAGCTTCACCATCACCGCCACCCCGCAGGGCACGCAGGCCAAGGACAGCTGTGGCAAGTTGAGCGTGGACCAGGCCAACCGCAAGACGGCCGACGGTGGCGTTGCCAGCTGCTGGTGAAACAGGTGTTGATCTTCCTGTAATCGACCAGTACAATGCGCCTCCCCGCCCGAATAGCTCAGCCGGTTAGAGCACTTGACTGTTAATCAGGGGGTCGTTGGTTCGAGTCCAACTTCGGGCGCCAGATACTGCAGAAGCCGCGAGAAATCGCGGCTTCTGCTTTTCTGCGCAGGCATTCAGCAGGGTGTATCGCGGTTCACGCGCTCACTCCGGACGCGGCCGCCATTGTTGACGATCAATGCGCCATGCAGCTGGTTGCCCGCGCAGATGCGCAGGGTCAGGTTGGCCCCCGGGCTGCGTCCATCTGCCTGGAAGAACAGCAGCGGACGCCCGCTGCTGGCCTGGGCAAGGATCGAGACGTCCGAGCGCCCGGTGTGGTGGCTCAGGATCGCCTCCGGCGAGGCAGGCTCCCCGCGCTGGTCGCCGCTGCGGTAGATGATCCAGCCGGCGCTCCAGTCGTCACTGCAGTGCCGGCCGTCGACACTGGCGCAGAGGCCGATCAGCTCCCGTCTGCGCACGGCCTCGCTGCGTGCGCCGGACAGGCTGGCATGCAGGGTCAGTTGCAGTGCATCGGCGCGTTGCCGCAGCAGCAGGGGCTGCAGCGCCGGCCAGGACGCGGCCAGCAGCACCGCCAGCACAGTGATGACCACCAGCAGTTCGGTCAGGTGCACGCCCCGCGCAGAGCGGGGGCCGAGCGGGCAGGGGGCTTGGGCAGTGCGCATGCATCCAGCCTCCGCGCCCGGCTGTGCGGCCGCCATCGGGAATCCCCGTAGCGGTCTGCCCGGAGACCCCTCAGCCGGCCGTCACCCCTCGCCCCGTATACTGACCCTTCCCGGGAACTGGCAACACCATGAGCGACAGTTTTGAACTTGTCTCGCCGTATTCGCCGGCGGGCGACCAGCCCAACGCCATCGCGAAGCTGACCAGCAACTTCGAGGCCGGCATCGCCAAGCAGACCCTGCTGGGCGTGACCGGCTCGGGCAAGACCTACACCATCGCCAACGTCATCCAGAACGTTCAGAAGCCGACGCTGATCATGGCACCGAACAAGACGCTGGCGGCGCAGCTGTATGGCGAGTTCAAGGCGTTCTTCCCGCACAACGCGGTGGAGTACTTCGTCAGCTATTACGACTACTACCAGCCCGAAGCCTACGTGCCGTCGTCGGACACCTTCATCGAGAAGGACAGTTCGATCAACGAACACATCGAGCAGATGCGGCTGGCCGCGACCAAGACCCTGCTGTCGCGCCCGGACGCGATCGTGGTGGCCACGGTGTCCGCGATCTATGGCCTGGGTGCGCCGGAAGACTACCTTTCACTGCGCCTGATCCTGTCCAAGGGCGAGCGCATCGACCAGCGCGACCTGATCAACCACCTGACCCAGCTGCAGTACACGCGCAATGAGTACGAGCTGCAGCGCGGTACCTTCCGCGTGCGCGGCGAAGTGATCGACGTGTTCCCGGCCGAGTCGGACAGCGAAGCACTGCGCCTCGAACTGTTCGATGGCGAGGTCGAGAAGATCACCCTGTTCGATCCGCTCACCGGCGAGACGCTGCGCAACATGCAGCGCTTCACGGTCTACCCGAAGACCCACTATGCGACCACGCGGGAGCGCGTGCTGGCGGCGATCGAGACGATCAAGGTAGAGCTGAAGGAGCGGCTGGAGCAGCTCTACGCGCAGAACAAGCTGGTGGAGGCGCAGCGCCTGGCGCAGCGCACGCAGTTCGACCTGGAAATGATGGCCGAGGTCGGTTACTGCAACGGCATCGAGAACTACTCGCGGCACCTGACCGGCAAGAATGCCGGCGAGCCGCCACCGACCCTGTTCGACTACCTGCCGCCGGATGCGCTGCTGGTGATCGACGAATCGCATGTGACCATTCCGCAGATCGGCGCCATGTTCAAGGGTGACCGCTCGCGCAAGGAAACCCTGGTTGAGTTCGGTTTCCGCCTGCCGTCGGCGCTGGACAACCGCCCGCTGCGCTTCGAGGAATGGGAGGAGCGCTGCCCGCGCAGCATCTACGTGTCGGCCACGCCCGGGCCCTATGAACTGCGTGAAGCCGGTGACGAGATCACCGAACTGGTGGTGCGCCCAACCGGCCTGATCGACCCGGTGGTGGAGATCCGGCCGGTCGGTACCCAGGTCGACGACCTGATGAGCGAGGCCAACGCGCGCATCAAGGCGGGCGACCGCGTGCTGGTCACCACGCTGACCAAGCGCATGGCTGAAAACCTCACCGAGTACCTCACCGAACACGGTATCCGCGTGCGCTACCTGCACTCGGACGTGGATACGGTCGAGCGCGTGGAGATCATCCGCGACCTGCGCCTGGGCAAGTTCGACGTGCTGGTCGGCATCAACCTGCTGCGTGAAGGCCTGGACATGCCCGAGGTATCGCTGGTGGCGATCCTCGATGCCGACAAGGAAGGCTTCCTGCGCTCCACCGGCTCGCTGATCCAGACCATCGGCCGCGCCGCACGCAACGTGCGCGGCAAGGCGATCCTGTACGCCGACAAGATCACCCGCTCGATGCAGGCGGCGATCGATGAGACCGACCGGCGCCGTGCCAAGCAGGTCGAGTACAACGAAGAACATGGCATCGTGCCGCGCTCGGTGGCGCGCCCGATCGTCGATGTCCTCGAAGGCGCGCGTTCGGATGCCGCCGAGAAGGAAGCCAAGAAGGGTAAGGGCAAGGGCCGGGCGAGTGTGGCCGAAGAAGCGGCCGACTATCGTTCGCTGTCTCCGGCGCAGCTGGCGACCCGTCTCAAGGCGCTGGAACAACAGATGTACCAGCACGCCAAGGACCTGGAATTCGAGGATGCCGCACGGGTGCGTGACCAGATCCGGCAGCTGAAGGAAGCCAGCCTGGGCTGAACGTGGCAGTGCAGCATCATCTTCACAAAAGTGTTGCGCTTCACGGCCCGCATCCGTAATATACGCGGCCTGCACCGACGCAATCGCGGAAATGCAGAAGCAAAACGGGCGGTTAGCTCAGCGGTAGAGCACTACCATGACATGGTAGGGGTCACAGGATCGAACCCTGTACCGCCCACCACGAAGTCCTCGGAAGAGGGCTGTCGTGAACTGCAAAGCCCGGCCCTGGCGCCGGGTTTTTACGTAACAAGGCCAGCCTTCGGGCGGCAAGAACAAGATGGGCGGTTAGCTCAGCGGTAGAGCACTACCTTGACATGGTAGGGGTCACAGGTTCGAACCCTGTACCGCCCACCACCTGCTCCCGGCGTTGCCGGTGAAGTGGTGGAAACGATGAAAGCCGGCCCCGGGGCCGGCTTTTTTCGTTCCGGGGAGCCTGGCGTTCCCGCGAAGCTGCATCCGTGCCGGTTCAGTGGAATGAAATCAGTGGGTAATGCTGATCGAACGCTGGATGCGCCACTGGCCGTCGACGCGTTCCCACAGCTGCGCCACACCTACCCGGGCCAGCGCAGGATGAGGGCTGGCGCCAGTGTCGTCTGTCGATTGCTGGCTGCCCAGCCGCAGCACGCGGTCCTGGCGCAGGTGATAGAGCTGAAGGGGCTGCGCTTCATGCATGGCCTGCCGATCCTCGGTGCGCAGGATCTGGCTGCGCAGGGCATCCTCGGTGGGCCCGCAGCCGTCGCCGAACAGGCTGGAGAACAGCAGGATCAGGGCAAGCATCGGCATGGCACGGTGCTCCAGCGGGAAAGTGCATGCAGGCTGGCATGGTCGGCCGGGCACCGCAGCCGGCCTGCGACGAAGGCGGGGATTGGGCCGCCAAAGGCAGGCAGATGGCGATGAATCCGGGCCGCGCAGGCGTAGACTCGGCGCAACTGCGCAACTGCGCAATTACTGCAAGGAACTGCCGCATGAGTGATCACGTCCCGGTGTCCAGGCCCAATCCGCTCATGGAACGCCTGTTCGGCGGCAACATGCTGGAAGGCACGTTCAAGGCAGTGATCTGGGTCGCAATCCTGAGCGCGCTGCTGGCGTGGACCACGCTGCGCTGAATGACGCTGCCGCGCCGGGCCTGCCGGGTGGCGGGACCTGCTGACCCGATCACTCCCGCTGCCGCCAGTGCGGCGGCAGTGCCTGTGCGGGTGCTGTCAGGCGCTGAAGGCCTGGCGCAGGCTGCGCAGGGTGGCCTGGCGATGTTCCCTGGCCGTTGGCTCGCCCATCTCCAGCTCCTGCAGGCGCAGTCCGACCAGAGTCATCGACAACGCATAGCCGCGTGCCGCGTCGGCAACGCGTGACAGGCCCACTGCACGGCGGGCCAGTGCATTCACATGTTCAAGGTCGGGCATCAATCCCAGATAGGCGCGTTCTGCGCTGTCCAGGTCCGGTGCACGCAGGATCGCGTGGGCTTCTGCGGTGGGGGAGACGGAGGCCATGGGGGTCCTTGTCAGGGGCAGCGACAGCATCGTTCGGCCACATTGCGGGTGATGGCTGCGCATGCTGAAGGGGCAACATTGTCAGAACATTGCGCCTGCAACCGCTGGCATGCATGGGCGCAAAACCATAGCGCCAGGCACTATGATCGGCAGCGTTTCCGGTTGACGAGTCCCTGATGCGCATCCTCCTGGTCGAAGACGATCCTGATCTGTCCCGCGCCCTGCAATCGGGCCTGGAGCGGCAGGGCGTGGTCGCCGATGTGGTCGGCAGCCTGGCCGAGGCCGCGCTCGCGTTGCGCGAACCGGTGCACCAGCTGCTGCTGCTCGATCGCCAGCTGCCCGATGGCGATGGCGCCGGATTCGTCGCCTCGGCGCGTGCGCTGCGGCCGAACCTGGCGGTGATCATGCTCACCGCCAAGGGGACGCTGTCGGACAAGGTCGAAGGCCTGGACGTCGGTGCCGATGACTATCTGGTCAAGCCGGTGGCGATCGAGGAACTGATGGCACGCATCCGCGCTGTATCGCGCAGGCCTTCGGCGATGGTGACGCCGAGCCTGCGGCTGGGGCGGCTCGAGTTCGATTTCGAATCGCTGCAGGCACAGGTGGAGGGCCAGCCCCTGGCATTGCCACGTCGGCAGGTGCTGGTGCTGCAGGCGTTGGCGATGCGGCAGGGCCGCACGGTTACCCGCAGTGCCCTGGAGGCTGCAGTGTACGGGTTCGATGATGAGATCCAATCCAATGCGCTCGATGCGCATATCTCCAAGCTGCGCAAAGCGCTGCAGCAGGCCGGGGCGGGGGTGGAGATCCATGTGATCCGCGGCGTCGGCTACCTGCTGGCGGAGGCCTGAGATGGCCCGTCCGATCCGTTCGATCACCCTTGGCCTGGCTTGGCGCCTCTTCCTGGCGCAGGCCTTCACCGTACTGTTCGCGGTGGTCGCATTGATCCTGACCTGGGGTGACAAGGACTCCTGGGGCATGGACATGTTCGTTGCCGAGGCGGTGGCCAAGGCGGTGCACAGCGAAGGCGGGCGCCTGGTGCTGGACCAGGCGCGCTGGGACAAGCTCGATGCCAACGCCGGGGGAAATCTCTGGTTCGCCGCGGTGGATGACAAGGGCATGTGGCTCGAGCGCGGCACCATCCCAGCCATCCACGCGCCGATGCTCGCGCGGCTGCCGACCGTGGGCGCCACGGAACTGGGCTCGCTGGTGCCCCCCTATCTGGACGTGGCGCGGGTGATGATCCGCAACGAGGACGGGCGCCGCATCACCGTGATGGTCGGTGGCGCGCCCAAGGGGGGGCTGCTGGATGGCGCGCTGATGGTGCTGCGCCTGATCGGCCTGTGGTTCTTCCTGCCACTGATCGTGGTCACCCTGCTTGTGATGCCGACCGTGATCCACCGTGCCATGCGCGGCGTGCGCCGTTCTGCGCAGCAGGCCAAGGAACTGGATATCGGCCAGCCCGGTGCGCGGCTGGATGCGCGGCTGGTCTCCACGGAAGTGGCGCCGCTGGTGGAAGCCTTCAACGATGCCATCGACAAGGTGCAGCAGGGCTATGCAGCGCGCGACAAGTTCCTCGCCGACGCGGCGCACGAATTGCGCGTGCCGATCGCCGTGGTGCAGGCGAGACTGTCTCAGCTGCCGCAGGGCGAGCTGAAGTCGCAGTTGCTGACCGACGTGGCGCGGCTGGGCAATGTTGCCGAGCACCTGCTCGATCTGCAGCGCCTTGACCGCAATGTCGGCGCACTGCAGCGGCTGGACCTGGCCCTGCTGGTGCGTGAGGCAGCCGCGGACCTGGCGCCGTTGGTGGTGGGCGCCGGCTATGGATTCGAAGTGGACGCGCCGGAATCTTCGGTGTGGATCCACGGCGACAGTCTGGCGCTGGGGCGGGTGATTGCCAACCTGGTGCACAACGCGATCGTGCATGGTGGTGGCCGTGGCACCATCTGCGTGCGGTTGGATGCGCGCGGCTTGCTGGAGGTCAGCGATCAGGGTGCGGGCATTCCAGTGAGCGACCGCGAGGCGATCTTCGAGCCGTTCCATCGCCTGCGCGCGGCGGGCAGCGGCAGTGGCCTGGGCCTGCACCTGGTGAAGGAGATCGTGCAGCACCACGGTGGCTCGGTCAGTGTCGGTGAGGCTGCGGGAGGCGGCGCAAGCTTCCGGGTCAATTTCCATCGCGGTAGCGTCCGGCGCTGACGCGTTTGCGGGGCAAGTCCCGATAGGCAAGCTGCCGCCGGTAGCGGCAGGCTGGACCCATGGCCGTCCAGCTTTCCCCGTCTCCCTTGCTGGGCAGTGGCGCCGCTGCGGCGCTGACACTGGGGGCGCTGGCCTGCGTGCAGCTGCCGCGGCTGCCGCCGCTGTGGGTCTGCACGGTGATGATCGTGCTTGGCATGGCGGGGTGGGGCCTGCGTTGGCGGGGGCGCCTGCCCGCGGTCGTGCTGCTGGGCGCCGGATGGACGGCGATGCATGGGCACTGGGCAATGCAGGAACAGCTGCCGCCAGGCCAGCCAGCACGGGATGTGGTGGTCAGTGGACGGGTCATCGATCTGCCGGACCATGGAGCCGCGCACACCCGCTTCCTGCTGCAGGTCAGCGAGAGCAGCGAACTGCCATCGCTGCGCGGCAAGCGCCTGCAGGTCACCTGGAACGATGCCTGGCGTGCCGCTGACGCCACCGACGCCGGGCGTGGGCGCCATCAGGTCCTGGCCGGCGCGCAGTGGCATCTGGCCTTGCGCGTGCGGGCGCCGCGTTCGCGGATCAATCCCGGTGGTTTCGACGGTGAACGCCACGCGCTGCTGCGCGGCGTGTCCGGCAACGGCACGGTGCGGGCGCCGGCCAGCGCGCGCGAGCTTCAGGCCGCGCATGGCCTGCCGGCATGGCGTGAACGCACCAGCGCCGCCATCGCCGCGCAGGTGGCCCATCCAGCCGCGCGCTTCGTGCAGGCACTTGCCTTGGGCGATACGCGTGGCCTGTCCGACGCCGATTGGGATCAGCTGCGGGCGCTGGGCCTGACCCATCTGGTGGCCATTTCCGGATTCCATGTCGGGGTAGTGGCCGGGCTGGGGGCGTTGCTGTGTCGAGGGCTGTGGTGGCTGTGCCCGCTGCTGGCCCGGCATTGGCCACGCCCCCAGGCGGCGGCCTGCGCCGCGGCCCTGTCCGCAGCGGGCTATGCGGTGCTGGCCGGCGGTGAATTGCCGACCGTGCGCACTGCACTGATGATCGGGCTGGTGGCGCTGGCGCGTAGCGGGCGGCGCCCACTGGGTCTCGTGCAGGGGCTTGCACTGGCGGCGCTGGCGCTGCTGCTGCCGGCGCCCCTGTCAGTGCTCTCCGCGGGCTTCTGGCTCAGCTTCGGCGGCGTCCTGTGGCTGGTCTGGTGCCTGCCGCAGGGACGTCCGCGTGGGGTGGTCGCAAACCTGCGCGGGTTCCTGGCCGCACAAGGGGTGGCCAGCGTCGGCCTGTTGCCGCTGGGCATCGCCTTGTTCGGTGGCACCGCCTGGCTGGGGCCGCTGGTGAACCTGCCGGTCATCCCGTGGTGGACATTGCTGGTGGTGCCCTTGTCGCTGCTCGGCACCGCCCTGCAGGTGCTGCATGACGGCGCCGGGCGCTGGGCGTGGCGCGCAGCGGCGTGGTTGTTCGAAACCAGCTGGCAGGCCCTGCAGCCACTGGCGGCGCATCCACAGGCGATGTGGTGGTTGGCCGAGGCACCGGCCTGGGCAGTGCCGGCGGCGCTGCTGGGCGTGTTCTGGTGGCTGCTGCCACGCGGTGCCGGGGGCGGGCTGGCTGGCCTCCTGCTGTGCCTGCCGCTGCTGTGGCCGTTGCGCGAGCGGCCGGCCGAGGGAGAGCTGGAGCTGCTGGTGCACGACGTCGGGCAGGGCACGGCGGTATTGCTGCGTACCGCGCGGCATGCGCTCTGGTACGACGTGGGACCGCCGATCGGGGGTGAGGGCAGCGAGCGGGTCCTGGTTCCGTCATTGCGGGCGCTGGGGCAGGCACGGCCCGACCGCGTGCTGATCAGTCACGACGATCTCGATCATGCCGGCAACCTGCCGAGCCTGCGCCTTCAGTTGCCGGAGCTGCCCCTGTTGGCGCCGCCGGGCAGCACGATCGCCGGGGCCGGGCGCTGCCAACGCGGCCTGCGCTGGCGCTGGGACGGCGTCGACTTCCAGGTACTGCACCCGGATGCCGGCAGCCAGCGGGCTGAAAACGAGGACAGCTGCGTGCTGCGCGTGGCCAGCGCGCATGGTGGGGTCCTGTTGCCCGGGGACATCGGCCGCCCGGCCGAACAGGCGCTGCTGCGGGCGTCTCCGGCGGCGCTGAAGGCGGATGTGGTGCTGGTGCCGCACCATGGCAGCGGCGGCAGCTCCAGCGCGCCCTGGGTGGCGGCGGTGTCAGCCCGGCTGGCGCTGGTTTCGGCCGGGCACCAGAACCGCTTCGGCCACCCGCGCCGGGACGTGGTCCGGCGCTGGCAGGCGCAGGGAGCCGAGGTGGTGTCCACTGCGGAGTCCGGGGCGATCCGCGTATGGCTTGGCGCACAAGGGCTGCAGCTGCGTGAACAGCGTATCCATGCATCCCGGTGGTGGGATGCCGCTGGGCGGGCGCGGTCGGCTGTTATCCTATCGCCGATCAAACAAGCGGCCGTTGGGCCAGAGGGTTGAAACGTGTGGGAACTGGTCAAGGCCGGTGGCTGGCCGATGGTGCCGCTGCTGCTGTTGGGCGTACTGGCTTTGGCGATCATCCTGGAGCGTTTCTGGTCCCTGCGGCGGACTGAAGTGCTGCCGCCCGGCCTCGGCCAGGAAGTGCGCAACTGGGCCGCACGCGGCAAGCTTGACCCGGCGCACCTGCAGACCCTGCGTGCCAACTCGCCGCTGGGGGCATTGCTGGCGGCCGCGCTGGAAGCCCGCAATCGTCCGCGCGACCAGATCCGCGAGCGCATCGAGGACACCGGCCGCCATCTGGTGCACCGCATGGAACGTTTCCTCAACGCGCTGGGCACCATTGCCTCGGCCGGCCCGCTGCTGGGCCTGCTGGGCACGGTGATCGGCATGATCCAGATGTTCCTGGGCATCCTCGACCATGGGGTGGGCGACGTGAACCAGCTGGCCGGCGGTATCGGCAAGGCGCTGGTGTGCACCGCCACGGGCATGATCGTGGCCATTCCGGCACTGATGTTCCATCGCTACTTCAAGGGCCGCATCCACGGCTACGTGGTGGAAATGGAGCAGGAAGCCAGTGCCCTGCTGGACACGCTCGACGGTCGCCCCGGGGTGATGAACCCGGCCGCGCCGGCGCGACCGGCCAACGCCGCGACGGCGAAGGCCTGATCGATGCGTATCGGCAATGACCGCTCCCAGGATGAGCCGCATATCGATCTGGTTCCGCTGATCGACGTCATCCTGGTGCTGATCATCTTCTTCGTGGTCACCACCACCTTCGATGCGCGCTCGACGCTGCAGGTGCAGCTGCCTACCGCCAGCCAGCAGCCCAACAACGAGCCGCCGCGTTCGCTCAGCGTGCTGATCAACGCCGAAGGCCGCTATTTCATCAATGACCAGGAAGTGCTGCGCAGCGACGTCGAGTCGGTCAAGCAGACCATCGCGTCCGTGGCCGGCAGTGACCGCAGCCAGCCCGTGCTGCTGCGCGCCGACGCACGCACTCCCTACCAGGCCGTGGTGACCGCGCAGGACGCGCTCGGTCAACTCGGTTTCCGTCGTATCGCCATTGCAACTGCGCCAGAGGTGCGTCCATGAGTTCCCATCACGCGCCGGTGTGGCCGATCTACAAACGTCTGCTGGGCTACACCCGCACCTACTGGGTGTTCATGGTGGGCGCGGTCATCGCCATGGTGGTCGAGGCCCTGGCCGGCTACCACTTCACCAAGCTGATGGAGCCGCTGGTCAACGAAGGTTTCGTCGACCCGCAGCCGCGCGCGGCCGTGGTGCTGCCGCTCACCATCCTCGGCCTGTTCCTGATGCGTAGCGTGGCCACCTGGGTCAGTGACTACACGCTGGCCAAGACTGGCCGCAGCGTGGTCCGCGACCTGCGTGAGCAGGTGCTGCAGAAGTACCTGCACCTGCCGTCGTCGCACTTCGATACCGAAGCGACGCCGGTGATGGTCAGCCGCCTGAACTTCGATACCGAGCAGGTCACCCAGGCCAGCGCCGACGCGCTGAAGACCGTGGTGGCCGACACCCTCACCATCATCGCGATGCTGGCGGTGATGCTGCAGATGAGCGTCAAGGTGACCTTGGCAATGCTGCTGGTGGTGCCGCTGATCGGTGGCATCGTGTCCTACGTGGGCAAGCGCTACCGCCGCATCAGCCGCGGCATCCAGGACGGCATGGGCACCATGGCGCAGACTGCCGAGCAGTCGCTGGCCGCGCAGCAGGAAGTGAAGGTGCACGGCACCCAGCAGCATGAGATCTCGCGCTACTCGCGCCTGGCCAACCGCATGCTGGCGCTGAACATGAAGGTCGAGGTCACCCGCGCCGCCGCCTCCAGCGTGGTGCAGTTCCTGGCCGCACTGGCGCTGGCGGTGATCGTCTGGGTATCGACCCGCGAGGCCCTGGCGGGCCGGCTCAATGCCGGCCAGTTCATGGGCCTGATGACCTCGATGATGGCCATCATTCCATCGCTGCGCCGCCTGACCAGCGTACAGACGTCGATTTCGCGCGGTGTCTCTGCTGCCGAGCGCCTGTTCGGCATTCTCGACATGCCAGTGGAGCGCGACCAGGGGCAGCGACACGTGCAGCGCGTGCGGGGCGAACTGGCGTTCGACCACGTCATGCTGCGTTACCGCGAGGACAGCGGCATCGCCCTGGATGACATCAGCTTCGTTGCCAGGCCAGGCACGGTGACGGCCATTGTCGGCCGTTCCGGCAGTGGCAAGACCAGCCTGATCCGGCTGGTGCCACGCTTCTACGAGCCCAGCGGCGGTGTCATCACCCTCGACGGCGTGGCACTGGACGACTACCCGCTGGCCGACCTGCGCCGGCAGGTGGCAATGGTCGGGCAGAAGGTCATGCTGTTCGATGACACCATCGCTGCCAACATCGCCTATGGCATGGAAGCGACCGACGAGCAGATCCGCGCGGCGGCCGAGGCCGCCAACGCGTGGGAGTTCATCGCACGCATGCCGCAGCAGCTGCAGACCCCGGTGGGCGAGAATGGCGCGCTGCTGTCCGGTGGCCAGCGCCAGCGCCTGGCGATTGCCCGCGCGATCCTGCGCGACGCCCCGATCCTGATCCTCGACGAAGCCACTGCGGCGCTGGACAACGAATCCGAGCGCCTGGTGCAGGACGCGCTGCAGCGCCTGATGCCCGAACGCACCACGCTGGTCATCGCGCACCGGCTGTCGACCATCGAGCATGCCGACCAGGTACTGGTCATGGATCATGGCCGCATCGTTGAACGCGGCACGCACAAGGAGCTGCTCGAACTGGGCGGCCTGTACCAGCATCTGCACAGCATGCAGTTCCGCGAAAGGCAGGACTGATGGCCGGCAAGGGCACCCAGACCCCGCCGTACTGGTATGACGGCACCCCGGTTCCGTGGGCGATGCGGCTGCTGGCGCCGCTGTACGCAGGTGTCACCGCACTGCGCCGGCGCGCCTATCGGCGTGGCTGGCGCAAGCGCCACTCGCTGCCGGTGCCGGTCATCGTGGTCGGCAACATCACCGCCGGTGGTACCGGCAAGACGCCGCTGACGATTGCCCTGGTCGAGCGCCTGCGCGCGGCCGGCTGGAAGCCGGGCGTGGCCAGCCGCGGCTATGGTCGCGAAGACGCCGACAAGCCGCTGTGGGTGCAGGCCGATACGCCAACCGCGAAGGGCGGTGACGAACCGGTGCTGATCGCCTGGAAGTCCGGCGTGCCGGTGCGCGTGGACCGTGACCGTGTCGCCGCCGGCAAGGCGCTGATCGAGGCCGGCTGCGATGTGATCGTCTGCGACGACGGTTTGCAGCACTACCGGCTGGCGCGCGACATCGAGATCGAAGTGGTCGATGCCCAGCGTCGCTATGGCAATGGCCGGATGATCCCGGCCGGGCCGTTGCGCGAGCCGGTCAGCCGCGCGAGCGAGTGCGATTTCCGCGTGGTCAACCTCGGCCAGGCCGATGAGGAGACCGCGGCACAGGCCTGTGGCTTCGGCCAGTGGCCAATGTCCCTGCACATCGACAGTGCGCAGCCGCTGGCCGGTGGCCGCGCGCGCCCGCTGGCGTACTTCAAGGGCCAGCGCGTGCACGCGGTGGCCGGCATC
Organism: Stenotrophomonas sp. YJH_SMC_94-11; assembly: GCF_059370435.1. Taxonomy (NCBI): domain Bacteria; kingdom Pseudomonadati; phylum Pseudomonadota; class Gammaproteobacteria; order Lysobacterales; family Lysobacteraceae; genus Stenotrophomonas; species Stenotrophomonas sp. YJH_SMC_94-11. The sequence continues at coordinate 261,824 of NZ_JCAFTR010000003.1, forward strand.
GCCCATCCACAGCGCTTCTTCGACATGCTGCGCGCGCGCGGGATCGGCGTGGTGCCGCATGCGTTCGCCGACCACCAGGCCTACCAGCCGCAGGACCTGTCCTTCGGCAGCCAGTTGCCGGTACTGATGACCGAAAAGGATGCGGTGAAATGCCGGGCGTTCGGCAACGACTGGCACTACGCGGTTCCGCTGCGCGCCGAGTTGCCCGCCGCGTTCTGGGTGGCGTTGACCGATCGCCTGGACAAGCTGCGACCGAACTGAGTGGCGCGGCGGCGCTTGCATTCACGCGCCGCTGGCCGCATTCCCGTTGTAACGAGCCTGCCGAGAACCGCCCGCATGACCGAATTCGTCGTCGCCATTCCGGCCCGCTTTGCCGCCTCGCGGCTGCCGGGCAAGCCGCTGCGCCCGCTGGGCGGTGAGCCGCTGGTGCTGCATGTGGCGCGCCGCGCGCTGCAGGCCGGTGCCCGCGAGGTCTGGGTGGCGACCGACGACCAACGCATTTCCGATGCGCTGTCCGGGTTGGCCGAGGTGAAGGTGGCGATGACCGCGACCACGCATGCCTCGGGCACCGATCGCCTGGCCGAGTGCGCACGCATTGCCGGCTGGGCCGATGACACGGTGGTGGTCAACCTGCAGGGCGACGAACCGTTCGCGCCGGCGACCGGCATCCGCGCGGTGGCCGATGCGCTGGTCGCTGGCACTGCGCCGATGTCGACTCTCGCCACGACCGTCGAGGACGCGCACACCCTGTTCGACCCGAACGTCGTGAAGCTGGTGCGCAACGTGCGCAACGAGGCGATGTACTTCAGCCGCGCGCCGATCGCCTGGCACCGCGACGGCTTCGCACGCAGCCGCGACACGCTGCCGGACGGCCATCACTGGCTGCGCCACATCGGCATCTATGGCTATCGCGCCGACTTCCTGCAGCAGTTCGCGGCGATGCCGCCTGGCCAGCTGGAGCAGGTCGAATCGCTGGAGCAGCTGCGCGTGCTGGAAGCGGGCTACCCGATCAGCGTGGCGATCTCGCCCGAGCCGTTCCCGCCGGGCATCGATACGCCCGAGGACCTGGAGCGCGCCGAGGGGCTGCTGCAGGCGATGGCCGCGCGATGAGGCTGCTGGTCGTCTGCCTCGGCAACATCTGCCGTTCGCCGATGGCCGAAGGCGCGCTGCGCGCACACCTGGATGCCGCGCCGCTGGCCGGGCGGGTGCAGGTCGATTCGGCCGGCACGGGCGACTGGCACGTGGGCGAGCCGCCGGACCGCCGCGCGATCGCCTGCGCGGCCGGGCACGGCGTTGACATCGGCGGCCTGCGCGCACGCCAGCTGCAGGCCGTGGATTTCGAACGTTTCGACTGGATCCTGTGTGCCGACGAGGCCAACCTGCGTGATGCCGGGCGCCTGGCGACGGCGGCCCAGCGTGAACGGCTGGCGTTGTATCTGCCCTGGTCCGGCGGGCAGGGGCGGGTAGCCATCCCTGATCCCTACACCGGCGGCAGCGATCATTTCGAACAGGTCTGGTCGCTGGTCGACGATGCTGCAAAACGTGCGGTGGCACGACTGTTGCATGACGCCGACTCCGGCATAATCAGGTCATGAACGTCCAGCCCGTCCCGGACCTGCCCGAATTCGCCACCTGGCTCAATGCCACCCCTTGCACCCTGACCGAACTGCGCGGCCGGCCGGTCGCGCTGCTGTTCGTCAATGCGGCCTCCGCCTGGAGTGCGCAACGCCTGGCCGAGTTCGGCCAATGGCTGTTGCGCCACCCGGGCAAGCTGCAGCCGCTGGTGCTGCAGGTGCCGCGTTTTGATTTCGAACGCGATGCCACGGCCGCACTGAAGCTGCTGCGCCGTCAGGGCCTGACCATGCCCGTGCTGCTCGATGCCGACTGGGATGGCTGGCGCCGCTTCGGCGTCACCGCCTGGCCGACCATGGTGCTGCTGGACGCGCAGGGCCGCGAACAGCAACGGCTGGTCGGGCAGGGCGCGCCCGGTGAACTGGAGCGCGCCTTGAACGCGCTGTGCCAGGGCGCACCTTCGGCGCCGCCGCGTGGCGGCAGCGAACTGCATCCGGAACCGCGCCAGGCCCTGCGCTTCCCGCAGGGGCTGGCGGTCAGCACCGAACGTCTGTACATCGCCGACAGCGGTCATCACCGCATTCTCGAATGCAGCCATGGCGGCCGCATCCTTCGTCAGTTCGGCCTCGGCACCGCCGATTTCATGGATGGCAATCTCGCCGAAGCGGCGTTCCACCGCCCGCAGGCGCTGGTGCTGGAGCGCGATTCGCTGTACGTCGCCGATACCGGCAACCATGCCGTGCGCCGCATCAATCTGCTGACCGGCATCGTCGACACGCTGTGCGGCAACGGGCGACCCGGCGCGCCGGTGGAGGGCCCGGTGGCGCAGGCGCGGCAGGTCTCGCTGGACCATCCGGTTGGCCTGGCCATCGCCGACAACCAGCTGCACATCGCAATGGCCGGCGACAACCGCATCTGGAGCTACCACCTGGGCCAGCGCAGCCTGCAATGGCGCGCCGGCAGTGGTTCCATCGACGAGCGTGATGGCAGTGGCCATCTGGCTGCCTTCGCGCAACCGACCGCGCTGGCCGTGGTGCAGCAGGTGCTGTACGTCGCCGATGCGTTGGGATCCTCGATCCGTGCACTGCAACTGCGTGGTGACCTGGTGCAGACACTGGTCGGGCAGGGGCCGTGGCGCTTCGGCAGTGAAGACGGCCCGCGCGCGCAGGCCAGCCTGCAGTTCCCGCAGGCGATCGCACTGGGCGCGGACGCCCCGCTGCTGTGGATCGCCGACACCGGCAACGGTCGCCTGCGCACGCTGCGCCTGGGCGGCGGTGAACTGACCACCCAGCCGCTGCCGCGCCGCCTGCACGGCCCGGCTGGCCTGGCCGTGGGCGCAGGTGCGGTGTGGATCGCCGAGACCGACGCCCATGCCGTGCTGCGATTCGACCCCGACAGCGGCGTGCTCAGCGAAGTCCCGATCAGCGAATGACCGACGTTCCCGCCCCGGCCTTCGACGGCAAGGCCTTCGCGGCCCAGCTCAGCACCGCCCCCGGCGTGTACCGCATGTACGCGGCCGACGACACCCTGCTGTACGTGGGCAAGGCGCGCGCGCTGCGCAACCGCGTCGGCAGCTATTTCAACGGCAGCCCGAAGAACGCGCGGATCATGTCGATGATCTCGCAGATCACGCGCATGGACGTGACCGTGACGCGCTCGGAAGCCGAGGCGTTGCTGCTGGAGAATCAGCTGATCAAGTCGCTGTCGCCGCGCTACAACGTCTCGCTGCGCGACGACAAGACCTACCCGCATGTGCTGCTGACCCGCGAGGACTGGCCGCGCATCGCCCTGCATCGTGGCCCGCGCGCCATTCCCGGCCGCTATTTCGGGCCGTATCCGGGCGTGACCGCAGTGCGCGAAACGCTGAACCTGATGCACAAGCTGTTCAAGCTGCGCAGTTGCGAGGACAGCGTGTTCCGCAACCGCTCGCGGCCGTGCCTGCAATACCAGATCGGCCGCTGCAGCGCGCCCTGCGTGGAGCTGGTGCCGGCCGCGGACTACGCCGAATCGGTGCGCCGTGCTGCGCTGTTCCTGGAAGGCAAGAGCGACGAGCTGACCCGCGAGCTGGGCGAGCAGATGCAGGCCGCCAGCGAGGCCCTGGAGTTCGAGCAGGCCGCGCGCCTGCGCGACCTGATCTCCTCGCTGCGCAGCATGCAGACGCGCCAGTACGTGGACGGCCGCGCCGCCGACCTGGACGTGCTGGCGGTGGCCATGCAGGGTTCGCAGGCCTGCGTGCTGCTGCTGGCCTTCCGCGATGGCCGCAACCTCGGCACCCGCCCGTTCTTCCCGCGCACCAATGGCGAGGAGAGTCCGGAGGAAGTGCTGGCCGCGTTCGTCTCGCAGTACTACATCGAATTCGAGCCGCCGCGCGAGATCCTGCTGGATCGCGAGATTCCCGATGCCGACCTGCTGGTTGCGGCGCTGTCGGCCTCGGCCGAGCGCAAGGTGCAGCTGAAGTGGAACGTGCGCGGCGAGCGCGCCGGCTATGTGGAGCTGGCCAGCCGCAACGCGCAGCTGACCCTGGCCACTGAACTCAACAGCCGCAATGCGCAGCATGCGCGCAGCGATGCACTGCGCGAGATGCTGGGCCTGGCCGAGCCGGTCAAGCGGGTCGAGTGCTTCGATATCAGCCATACGCTGGGCGAGGCCACTGTGGCCTCGTGCGTGGTGTTCGACGCCGCCGGTCCGGTACGCGCGCAGTACCGCCGCTTCAACATCAGCGGCATCGAGCCGGGCGACGACTACGCCGCGATGCGCCAGGCCATCGATCGGCGCTTCCGCCGTGCGGTGGAAGAGCAGGGCGTGCTGCCGGACGTACTGCTGATCGACGGTGGTGCCGGTCAGCTGGCGCAGGCGCAGGCCGCGCTGGCCGACCTGGGCGTGGAAGGCGTGCTGCTGGTGGGCGTGGCCAAAGGCGTGGAGCGCCGCGCCGGCCACGAAGCGCTGGTGATGCCCGATGGCCGCGAGCTGCGCCCGGGCGCGGCCAACCCGGCGCTGCAGTTCATCCAGCAGGTGCGCGACGAGGCGCATCGCTTTGCCATCACCGGCCACAGGGGGCGCCGCCAGAAGGCGCGGATGACCAGCAAGCTGGAGGATATCCCCGGCATCGGGCCGCGCCGCCGCGCCAGCCTGCTCAAGCATTTCGGCGGTCTTGTGGGCCTGAAAGCCGCTGGCGAAGCGGAAATCGCCAAGGTGGAAGGCATCAATGACGCCCTCGCGGCACGTATCTACGCTAACCTGCACGGGTTGGCCACGCCTGATGCGGCCGAGTAGAGAGAGAAGCACGCAAGCATGAAGTTGACCCTGCCCACCTGGCTGACGTTGTTGCGGATCGTGATGATCCCGGTGCTGGTGCTGGTGTTCTACCTGCCCTACACCTGGACCAACTTCGCTTCGGCGGCGATCTTCGGCCTGGCCGCGATCACCGACTGGCTCGACGGCTGGATCGCACGCCGTTACCAGCTGGAGTCGGCCTTCGGCGCGTTCCTCGACCCGGTTGCGGACAAGCTGATGGTGGCAGTAGCGCTGTTCCTGATCGTGCAGGGCCATCCGACGCCGTGGATGGCATTCTGGGCGGCGGTGATCGTCGGCCGCGAGATCGCGGTATCGGCGCTGCGAGAGTGGATGGCCGAGCTGGGCCAGCGCGCCAAGGTGCGCGTGGCGATGATCGGCAAGATCAAGACCACCGCGCAGATGGTCGCGCTGCTGTGCCTGCTGTATTCGGTGGCGCCGAACGTGCCGGTGGAAGACATCTGGATGGGCTGGCCGGTGTTCCACATCGGCGACTGGACCCTGGCGATTGCCGCGGTGCTGACCCTGTGGTCGGGCCTGCAGTACCTGCACGCCGCCTGGCCGAGCCTGCGCGAAGACGAGCGCGCCGCACGCGAGCGCTCGCGGCAGAAGAAGCTGGGCAACTGAGCCCCGGGGTCGGATCCCTTTCCGCAGGAAAGGGCTCTGACCCCACGGTTGCTGCCATCCACGCATGGCGTGGATCTACTGGAAATGCTGCATCCACGGATGATGCGGATCCAACGGTGTGCGGGGATGCTGTAGTAGATCCACGCCATGCGTGGATACGCGGTGCAAGGCGCCTCGCAGGCCCCGAAAAAACCGCTTGACGCCATTCCCAGAATAGGTAGAATTTCGCCTCCCAAGCGGGAATAGCTCAGTTGGTAGAGCGCAACCTTGCCAAGGTTGAGGTCGCGAGTTCGAGTCTCGTTTCCCGCTCCAGATTCAAGAAAAACGCTCCCGCAAGGGGGCGTTTTTCGTTTGCGTAGAGCCTGCTTCATCCCCACTTCACCGCCACTCCTTGGCCTCGCCACGCGCCAGTTGGAAGCTGCATCTGTGTTCCTCCAGAACGATGCAGCCATGCCCCAAACTCCTTCCGCCTACGACCATGATGTGGTCATCGTCGGCGCCAGTTTTGCCGGTGCCGCCTGCGCACTGGCTGCTGCCCAGTACGGCCTGCGCGTCTGCGTGCTGGAACGCAAGGCTGACCCCGGCGAGCGCCTGCACACCACCGGCATCGTGGTGAAAGAGGCGATGGAGCAGACCTGGCTGGGGCGCATGCCCGAGCACCTCGTGAAGCGCGTTGCCAACGTGCGTCTGTATGCGCCGAACCTGCGCAGCGTGTTGCTGGCCGCGCCGGGCTATTACTTCCTCACCACCGATACGCCGAACCTGATGCGCTGGCTGGCCAGCGAACTGCGCGCGAACGGTGTCGACCTGCGCCTGCAGCAGTCCTTCACCGACGCCCGTCGCTGCGGTGACAGCTGGCAGGTCGAAGGGACAGGGCGCAGCGCCTATCTGGTCGGCGCAGATGGCGCACGCTCACGCGTTGCCCAGCGCACCGGGCTTGGCCAGGTGCGTGACAACCTCTACGGCGTCGAGCGTGAGTTCGCCGGCCTGCAGGTGGCACAGGGCGACGCGTTGCATTGCTTCGTCAGCAAGCGCTTTGCACCGGGCTACATCGGCTGGGTCGCGCAGAATCCGACCGGCCTGCAGGTCGGGCTGGCCCTGCGTCATGATCCGCGACAGGCGCGGCCGCCGGATATTGATGGTTTCCTTGAGCATGTGCGCGATGTGGTCGGCATCCCGCCATTTGCGCGTCCCTCGGCCACCCGCGCTGGCCTGGTGCCCTGCGGCCGACCGGATGGGCCGATCACCGGCCAACGCGTGATCCTGACCGGCGACGCGGCGGGCATCGTCTCGCCGCTGTCCGCCGGGGGCATTCACTCCTCGTGGCGGCACGGCTGGGCGGTCGGCGAGGCGATGGCCCGCCATCTGCGTGGGCAAGGGCCGGAAGCGGAACGGGTGGCGCGGCAGGTGGCGCCGGCGTTCCATGGCAAGCGCCTGCTGCGCTGGGCGATGGATCATCTGCAGGTCGACTGGCCGCTTAACGCGCTGCTGCACACGGCGGCCACGCGGCGCATTGCCGAGCAGGTCTACTTCCACCGCCGTGGCCTGCGCACGTGACGCGCGCTTTACCAATGTAATTCCAGAATTCTGTATTTATATAACTGAATGAGCAAATAAAGCACAAAATCCGGGAGTTAAATCAATTGAATGGAGTTGGGGTTAATTCTATAATTTGGGGTGCTAAATGGCATAGATAGAGGATCATGCACGCTATGTTGGATTTAAGCTTCAGCAAGCCCAGCGAGGTCGTCAAGCGACTCTGCGGGCGCTTGCGCACAGAACGCATGGCGTTGGGCATGACACAGTCGGATCTGGCCGGGCGTGCCGGCATTGGTACCAACACCGTGTCCAACCTGGAGGCCGGGCGCAATGTTGGCTTCGAGGCGGTGGTCCGCGTGGCGATGGTCCTTGGTCGGATCAACGAGCTCGAAGGCCTGTTCCGGCCAAAGCTGGACAGCATCGAAGACATTCGGCGCTACGAAGAGGCTGCGAACCGCCTCCGGACGAAGAGGAAGCCCCGTAATGCCTGAACAGGTGAAAGTCTTCTACGAAGGGTGGGGAGAGCGATGGCACTGGGGAACGCTGATCTCCAGCCTCGCCCTGACCGGCCGCCCGCTGATCGCGTTCGAGTACAGCAACGAGGCCCGGCGAAGGGGGCTGGAACTGTCTTCGTACAAGCTGCCGCTGGCCGGCCCTCCGTTGCGGCGGGATTTGCCGGACCATCAACTGCAACTGCCCGGACCTGTGTATGACGCGTTGCCAGACGGCTGGGGCATGCTGCTGATGGACCGCATGTTCAGGCGCCGCGGAATCAACGCAGCGCGCATTGGCCCGCTCCAGCGGCTGGCCTATATCGGTGGCAACGCGATGGGGGCCATGACGTTTGAGCCCGTGGCGCCCGAAGGTGAGGCGCCGCAGGTCCATATACCGCTGGAGCAGCTTTCCGCGGAAGTGCAGGAGGTGCTCCACGGAGAGGGAGGTGAATTCCTGCAGACCTTGCTGCTGGTGGGTGGTTCGCCCCAAGGTGCAAGGCCCAAGGCCCTGGTCTATCGCGATCCGCGATCGGGCGCGTTCACCACGGCTGTCACGCCCGGCTTCGAAGCCTGGTTGATCAAGTTCCCGGCCAGAGAAGAGCATGCCGAGGTGTGCGCCATCGAAATGGTCTACGCCGAGTGCCTGCGCAGGTGTGGCATCGAGACCCCGGACACGCAGTACTTCAGCCTGCCCAACGGGCTGGCCGCGTTCGCCAGCAAGCGCTTTGATCGCCACGATGGGTTGCGTGTGCCGATGCAGAGTCTTGCTGCATTCACGGGCGCCAACTACCAGACGGCGGGGTCGTTGGACTATGTCAACTTCCTGCGCGCGACCCGGTTGTGCACCAATGACGTGCGGCAAATGGCCGTGGCCTTCGAACGTGCGGTCTTCAACGTTGCGTTCAACAACCGGGACGATCATCCGAAAAACTTTGCCTACATCATGTCGCCGGATGGGCAATGGCGCTTGGCTCCGGCCTACGACGTGACCTTCTGCGAAGGACCCAACGGATATCACCAGATGGACGTCATGGGGGAGGCACTGGAGATTTCCCGTGCTGACCTGCTTCGCCTTGCCGAAGAGGCAGAAGTGCAGCACGGGGACGCCAGTCTGGCGATTGGCCGCATTTGCGACGTGGCCAGCCAGTTCACGGAAATCGCCAACAGCATGTACTCAAACGTTATTGCTCAAGACACCTTGATCATGATCCAGGGGCGCATCAACGAGAACGTAGCTCTGTTGCGGGAAGTCCGGCGTGGCCTGCGGACCCGAGGGCCAAGTCCAAGGGCCTGAACGCCGCCCCACAATGCGGCCGAAAATTCCTGTTGACGCCGTGCAGCAATATCGACACAATAGCGCTCCTTCGACGCAGGTCGAACGAAATCTGCGGGAATAGCTCAGTTGGTAGAGCGCAACCTTGCCAAGGTTGAGGTCGCGAGTTCGAGTCTCGTTTCCCGCTCCAGATTCATGAAGAACGCTCCCGAAAGGGGGCGTTTTTCATTTGTCATGATGTTGGCGGCAGGGGCCGCTACAGTCGCGCCACGGCATCTTCATAGCGGGCGTGATATCACTCGCCCGGCGTGACGAATCCGAGGTCAGTGTCGCAATCGGAATGGCGGGACGCATCGGTCGTGGGGACGACCGCAGACGAGGGAAGCGGAGAGCGCGTCAACAAGACGCAATGGCCTGGATGTTGCACCAGCGTTCCGCGCGTCGCATGCACTGAAAGGCTGGCGAAAGGCCAACACCATCGTTGCCTGAACCGCACGCGTGTTGTGACCGTTTTCGGACCAATTCTCCATGTTCGCTCCACAATCGCACGGTAGCCTTCATGCTCCTTCTACACGTTGGCGGGCTGGTGGTCAGGCGTATCACTCCAGTGGCAGTGCCCAGGACCGGGCGCGGACTCTCCCTGCAGGCATTGCTGCGCCCGGGCGCACTGCTGACCAGCCTGGCGCTGGCAGGTTGCATGTCGGTGCCGGCTCCGGACCTGCCTGATCGCACCCCCAGCACCTGGACCCAGGTGCCGCAGGGCCAGGGCGTGGCGGTGGATGCCAGGCAGTGGTGGAAGGTGCTGGCCGACCCGGCGCTGGACGGCCTGGTCGATCAAGCCATCGCCGGCAACCTTGATCTGCAGCAGGCCACGTTGCGCCTGCAGGCAGTGCGGATCGTCGCCGGCACCTCGGATTCGCGCTTCCTGCCGGAGATCTCGGCCAGCGCCAAGCAGGTACAGGACGCCGCCGCGGTCGACACCTATTTCCATGCAGGCATCGAAGCGATCTGGGACCTGGGCCTGTTCGGCGCCGCCGAGAGTGCCCATCTCAGCGCGCAGGCCTCGGCCGGCAATGCCGAGGCGTTGCGCAATGCCGCACAAGTGGCGGTGATTGCCGACGTGGTGCGCAGCTATCTGGACCTGACCGTAGCGCAGGCCCAGCAGGATCTGCTGGTCAGACAGCAGGCCGTGGATGATCGAGGCGAACAACTGGCACGGGTTCGCCTGCGCCTGCGCCTGGATGAGCCGGGCGAGCTGGAACGCCTGCGCGCGCGCCAGGCGGCGACCCGGGCAGCGACGGCGCAGGCCCGCGAAAATGCGGACAACGCGGCCCGCGCGCTGGCGCTGCTGCTGGGGCGTGACGGGCCGGATCCCGCCTGGCGCGCGTACCGCGCGCCGCCGAAGCTCGGTGCATTCTCGCTGCAGCAGGTCCCTGCGGATCTGCTGCGCCACCGCCCGCAGATCCTGCTGGCCGAATCAGAGGTGATGCAGGCAGCGGCCAGCAAGGGTTCGGCGCGCGCAGCGATGTATCCACGGGTCAGCCTTGGCGGCTCCATCCTGTACGCGTACAACCTCACCCAGAACGCCCGCTCCAATTCCGATTCGAGCCCGTCGATCGGCCCGTACATCGATATTCCGCTATGGGACTGGGGCCAGCGTCGCGCGCGCTTCCATGCCAATGAAAAGCAGCTGGATGCCGCCTTGCTGGGATACCGCAAGGCGGTGCTGGAAGGCGTGAGCGAAGTGGAAGGCGCGCTGGGCAGCCTGGCGCGGCAGGACAGCAGCATCCAGTCGTTGCGCGCGGCCAACGACGCCGCCGGGCAGCAGGTCAAGCGCCAGGCGCGGCAGGTGCAGCTGGGTCTGTCCAGCGAGTTCGATGGACTCGACACGCAACGCGCCGCACTCGCCTCGCAGGCTGATCTGATCGCTGCGCAGGGTGCGCGCGTTCTGGCCTTTGCATCGCTGTACCGCGCCCTCGGCGGTGCCCCGCTGCCTGCCGAGGGTGAGGGCGAACCACAATGATCGCACTCGCCCGCAAGACCCTGGCCTATGAGTGGCGCCGGTTCCTGCCGGTGGTGCTGGCGATGTGTTTCGCCGGTGTGCTGTTGATCGTGCAGGCCGCACTGGTGCTGGGCATCTTCGGTACCGCTGCGATCTATGTGAAAGCGTCCTCGGCTGATATCTGGGCTGGTTTCCCCGGCACCCAGAGTGTCAATTACGGCCATGCAATCAGCGCGGATGTGGAAAGCCATCTGCGCATGGACCCGGATGTCACCCGCGTCGAGCCCTACGAGTGGGTCGATGGCGAATGGCGATCCGGCGCGCAGGGCACCGGCAATGTGTCGGTGTACCTGTCCGGTATCTCCACCCGGGACGATGCGATGATGTTCGCGCGCATCCTCCCTGCCAACCTGCGCGCGCAGCTGCGCGAGCCGGGTGCGGTGATCGTCGACAGCGCCGATCTGGATACGCTGGGCGTGGACCTTCAGAGCAACCGTGCCTGGATCAATGGCAAGGCGGTGCGCGTGGTCGCTGCACAACCGGGCCTGCGGGGCCTTGGCGGTGTCAATGTACTGGCCTCGCTGGACACCGCGCGTGCCATCGCCGGCACCGACCCACACGAGGGAAGCACCTATTTCGTGGCGGGCCTGCGCTCGCCGCAACTGGCCGACCGCGTGCGTGACCGCCTGGCCGCGTCGATGGGCCAGGCCACACCGGTCGAGTTCTGGACCGCGCCGGCGTTCGCCAGCCGTTCGCAGCAGTATTGGCTGTTCGATACCGGCGCAGGTATCGCCGTGTTGTTCATGGCCGTCATCGTCTGCTTCGTCGGTGCGGTGATCACCAACCAGTCGTTCGCCTCGGTGGTGGCCGGCTCGGTACGCGAGTACGCCACGCTCAATGCACTCGGTGCAGGCCGCTATGCGCTGGCACGGGTGGTGTTCGAGCAGGCATTGCTGATTGGTGGCGTGGGCATGCTGCTGGCGGCGGCGTTCAGCACCGTGGTGCTGCTGATCGCGCAGACCCAGCGCGTACCGGTGCAGCTGACGCCGATGGTGATCCTCGGCTGCGTGGCGCTGGTGGCGGTGATGGCCATGCTCTCCAGCATCATGGCGGTGCGCAGTGTCGTCCGCTCCGATCCATCGTTGCTGCTGCGTTGAGGACCGGCCGATGACTTCCGCACGCGCCGTCGCCCCGACCCTGCAGGCCGACGCATTGGAGAAAGGCTTCATGTCCGGTGATGTGCAGGTGCCGGTGCTGCGTGGCCTGTCGCTGGACATCTATCCCGGCGAGCTGACCCTGGTATCCGGCCCGTCCGGCTGCGGCAAGAGCACGCTGCTGTCGCTGCTGTCCGGCCTGTCCGCGCCCGATGGCGGTCGCGTGCACGCGCTGGGCCAGGACGTGGGCCACATGACCCGCAGTGAAGTGGAGCGTTTCCGCCTGCACCATGTCGGCTTCGTGTTCCAGGGCTTCAACCTGTTCCCGGCACTGACCGCGCTGGAGCAGGTGCAGCTGCCACTGGGCTACCGCGGCATGCGCAATCGCGAAAGCGAGCCGCTGGCCCGCAAGGCGCTGGAAGAAGTCGGCCTCGGCCATCGAAGCCACATGCGCCCGGCGCAGCTGTCCGGTGGCGAGAAACAGCGCGTGGCGGTTGCCCGCGCGTTTGCCAAGTCGCCGACCCTGATCTTCGCAGACGAACCCACCAGCGCGCTGGATGCCGAGAACGGCCAGCGCGTGATCGACATCCTGCATCGCTACGCACGTGCGCATGGCGCCACCGTGCTGTGCGTGAGCCACGATCCGCGCCTGATCCGGCATGCCGATCGGGTGATCGCCATGGAAGACGGCATGGTCCGTGATGACCGCCGCCAGAACGAAACCGTAGAGTCCGCCCCATGACCAAGACGTCGCATCTGCTTCCCCTCAACCTGGCCCTGTCCGCGGCACTGCTGCTCGGCGCCTGTTCCAGGGAAGCGCCCACCGCTGCATCGGCCCCCTCAGGCAGGGAGGGTACTGCCGCCGCCGGCAAGGTCGCCGTGGCGCGGGGCATCATTGACGTCGAAGGTGGCCTGATCGCACTGGCACCGCCGGTGGATGGCTCGATCACTGCAGCGCCGGTGAAGGAAGGCGCCACGGTGAAGAAGGGGCAGTTGCTGCTGTCGCTGGATGGCGCCCTGTTGCAGCAGGAAGTGGCAATGGCCACCGCCGATCTGGCCTTGGCCAATGACCGCCTGAAGGGCAGCCAGGCGCAGCTGCGCGAACTGGAACGCAACGCCACCCGCCTGTCCACGGGCGCCAGCGAAGGTGTGTCCTCGAACCAGCAGGCCGATGCGGCCAAACAGCAGCTGGCCGGTGTGCGTGCCGATGTCGAGGTGGCCGGTGCGCAGGTCGACATGGCGCAGCACAAGCTGGAGCACGCGAAGCTGAAACTGCAGCAGATGTCGTTGAGCGCGCCGGAAGCCGGCACCGTGGTCGGCCAGGTGCCGGGCGTCGGTGCCTTCGTGCAGGCGGGCAAGCCGGCGATCTCGTTGCTGCCGGCGCGCCCGCTGCAGGTGCGTGCCGAACTGAGCGCCGCCTACGCCGATGCCGTGCAGGTGGGCATGAAGGCTACCGTTGTGCCGGACAGTGATGGTGCGGAGAACATGGGCACGCTGCCGCCCGCACGCGTGGTGCGCATCAGTCCGGTGTTTGCGCAGGCACGCCTGCCTGAAGATGCAGGACGTGGCATGGCCAAGGTGGTGGAGTGCGTGTTGGAGTTCGACGGGCAAGCCAAGGCGCGCTTCGGCCAGCACGTGCGGGTGGAGTTCCGGAAGTAAGCCTCTAGCGCTGCGGCGGGGGAGTCTGTGGTGACCCGCGCCGCCAGAGCGCCCGCCACGCGCTCACCGCCGACACCACGCACAGCGCCAGCAGCAATCCCACGTCCAGCAGCAGCAACCACAGCAGGTGCATGCCTTGTACCGGCGGCTGGTGCATCGCCGACAGCATCCACGGTATCGACCACACCAGCAGCAGGGCGAAGGCGATAAGCAGGCGCAGCCACAGGCGTTTGAGTTTCCACGGGCGCACGATCAGTGCCGCCACCACCAGTTCAACCGTGCCCAGCAACGCGAACACGATGACGGTGCTGGTCGGATAGGGCAGCTGGGCGCCTTCCAGGCGATGCAGCAGCCAGTAGTCCGGAGTGAAGCCAGCATTGACAAGTGCGGCGATCAGCGCCAACCAGGTCAGCGCGACCAGCAAGCAGAACAGACGGACGTAGCGTCTCGGCATCGGGGGTGTCCGTGCTTGGGCGGAGCAGCGTAACCCAGTGCGGACGCCAGTGACCGCATGATGTGAAGACTGTTGACGGCGTGAAGGAATTTGGACACAATAGCGCTCCTTCGACGCAGGTCGAATGGAATCTGCGGGAATAGCTCAGTTGGTAGAGCGCAACCTTGCCAAGGTTGAGGTCGCGAGTTCGAGTCTCGTTTCCCGCTCCAGATTCTACAGGCCCCGGTAGGGGCCTTGTTTTTCTCCCGCCACGGCAAGGCGGGGCACGTTGGGCCACAAGGCTTTACGCGCAGTCAGAAAAGTGAAATCGCTGGTGTGTTTTCCGGATTTCCGGTAGCATGTCGGCTTACGCGGGAATAGCTCAGTTGGTAGAGCGCAACCTTGCCAAGGTTGAGGTCGCGAGTTCGAGTCTCGTTTCCCGCTCCATGTTCCGACAGGCCCCATCTTGGGGTTTTGTCTTGTCAGGGCTACGTTCCTGGCGCGCAGTACGTTGGCCTCATGGCAGAGTGGCTATGCACCGGATTGCAAATCCGTTTACAGCGGTTCGATTCCGCTTGAGGCCTCCAATTGAAAAGCCCTGACTCCGGTCAGGGCTTTTTTGTTTGGCTGCGATCGATTCCCCGCTCGCGCGATCACCGCCCGGCAGTCAGTCATGTCAGATGCGGTGGCGCTACACTCGTGTGATGAACCAGATTGATCACTTCCGCGGCGCCTTGCTCGGCCTCGCGTGCGGCGATGCCGTCGGTACCACGCTGGAGTTCAAGCCTCGTGGCAGCTTCACCCCGATCACCGACATGGTGGGTGGTGGGCCGTTCCAGCTGCAGCCGGGGCAATGGACCGACGATACCTCCATGGCGATGTGCCTGGCCGAGAGCCTGGTGCGTTGTGACAGCTTCGATGTGCACGATCAGATGAACCGCTACGCCAACTGGTACCGGCATGGGTACTGGAGTGCGACCGGTGAGTGCTTCGATATCGGTATGGCAACGCGGGCTGCCATCGACCGGTTCCTGCAGGACGGCCAACCGCTGGCGGGTAGTGACGACCCACGCAGCGCTGGCAATGGCTCGATCATGCGTTTGGCGCCGGTGGCATTGCGCTACGCCGGGACTCCCGACCTGCAGGCAATGGCCGAGCTGAGTTCGCGAACGACGCACGCTGCACAGGAGTGCCTGGAGGCGTGCCGCTTGCTGGCGGTCGCGCTGGAGCGGGCGTTGGCAGGTGGCACCCGTGACGCGGTGCTGGATCTCAGCAATGTCCCTGTCGAGAGCGCGCGGCTGCGGCAGATCGCGGCGGGCGGCTACCGCGGTGCCACGCGTGAGCAGATGCGTGGCAATGGCTATGTTGCCGACAGCCTGGAAGCTGCACTCTGGTGCTTTGATCGCCACGACACCTTTGAAGCCGTCGTGCTCGAGGCGGCCAATCTTGGCGAGGACGCCGACACCACGGCCGCCATCGCGGGGCAGCTGGCGGGCGCATTCCATGGTGCGCGCGGAATCCCCGGGCGGTGGTTGCAGCGGCTGGCCCTGCGTGCCGAAATCCAGGCGCTGGCCGATGCGCTGCACGCCTTGAACCAGGGCAGCGACCGCGCTACGTGAGTCGGGTTCCCTGCCTGTGAACTGCGCCGGCAGGATGCTCCCTGCCGCCGCCATTTCCGACGCCGCGCTGCTTCACCTGCAGCAGTCCGCCACGCCCCGGTCACCAGTCTCAGCGGGCCACGACATGGAAAGGCGCTATGGTCGAGTTCCACGTCTCAGGGAGCCGCAATGGCGAGCAAGGACATCACGCGTCGTTCCAGCCACGGAGCGAAACGGAAATGAGCAAAGTCACGGCAGATGTGCGCTGGTTGACCTTCCGCTTGAAGAACGGGCAATCCATTGGCCCGGATCGGCTGAAGGACGGATGGGTCATCGCCTCGGAAACCGCCCGCTGCGGGGTGCGCCGCGAGCATATTGAAGGGTCGGGCCTGGTGTATGCCCTGTACGCGCCGGCCAACCTGGCCTCACCACGGCGCGCGGAAATGCGCATGCGCGAATTCCTGATGAGCTCGGGCTACACCTTCACGATGGGCACGCTGGGCGGCTGAGCTGCGCGCGGGCCGCGATTGCTCAACGCTGCGCGGCCTTCAACGCCTCAATGATCTGCGCGCCGGAGAAGCCACAATGGCCTTCGCCAACGCGTGGCAGCACCTGTGGCAGCGGACGGGCGCCGGCCCGTGCGGCCGTCTGCGGATACACTGTCTGCATGCGCGGCACGATCGTCGGGTCGTTGTTGTTGAACTGGATCACCAGCGGTCGCCTCAACGCACCGCTCAATGCCAGCTCCCTGCGGACAGCGGCCTGCGCGGCAGGCACGGCATCGACACGTTGTACGCCGGCATTGAACGCCATGTCGTCACCGAAGCCGCTGTAAGCCACACCTCTGTTGCCCACCGGCATGCCGCCACTGCGCGTGGCCAGTTCGTGCAGGACCAGTGCATGCAGGCTGATCGTGCCGGCCAGTGCATCAGCGGACACCTGCAGCCGCTGTGCCAGCAACGCGGCATGCGACGGGCTGCGTTGCAGCGCATTGGAGATGCCTTGGTACAGTTCGCCCTGTGGCAGCGCAGCCGCTTCGCGTGAGACCAGTCCCGCAGCCGGCAGGCCTTCGGCCTTGGCAAAGAAGTAATCGAAAGCGACCAGCGTGGTCAGCAGATCACTCGCGATCTGTTCGCCACTGAGATTGGCGCCGCATAGCGACACACCACCGGCGTAGTGTTGCGGGAACCGCTCGAGGCTGGCGAGGGTCACGGCTCCGCCCATCGAGAATCCCAGTAGCCAGGTGTGGCGCACATGCCGGAGTTCACCCGCTGCATGCCGGCGCAGGCGTTCCATGTCGGTAATCGCATCGGCCACCGCCCAGCCCTGGCTGGCATAGGCGCTCTGCGCGACGGCGTAGCCTGCAGCCAGCAGTGGCGCGGTGCCGTCATTGGCAGCCATTGGCGTAGCACGTGGCATGCCTACCGGCTCGTAGCCATGCGCCAGCATCACCAGGTCACCGTTCCAGTCAGCCGGCACATCCAGTCGCCACGGGGCGCCCTGCAGTTCGCCGCTGAACGTGCGCGGTGATGCAGCGGGTGCGGCCATCACCTGTGTCGTGGGGAATAGCAGGGCGAGGGTGAGGTTGAGGGCACATCGTAGCCATCGACACATCACGGGCATTCCATCCGGGAATCGCGTCAGCTTAGACGCCGCCAGCAGCCTGCGCGCGCTGCACTGCCGCAGGAAGGGCGGGCTGGGGGCGCCCGCTCCCCGAGTCGATCACGTCCGCTACGGGAGGATTCCGATACGATGTGTCGCCTTGATCTCCTTCTACTTTACCCAGGGTCCCGTTATGGTCGACCGGCTCGCCATTCTGCTTGACCGCTTTGCGGTCACTGCCTCGGTGTTCCATGCCGGCGCGCTGTGCGGCATCAACTCGCTGGCGGGCGAGGATGACGCCGGGCAGCTGCACCTGGTGCGACGTGGCCCGCTTCAGGTCAGCCATGGCCAGCAGACCGTCCAGGTCGAGGTGCCGAGCCTGCTGCTGTACCCACGGCCGATGCCGCATCGGTTCAGCACCGATCCGCAGCACGGCGCCGACATGGCCTGCGCCAATCTGCATTTCGAGGGCGGGCGGCTCAACCCGATCAGCGCGGCGTTGCCCGATTTCATCTGCCTGCCGCTGGCCGATCTGTACGGCGGCAACGCAGCGCTGGAGCTGCTGTTCGAAGAAGCCTTCGAGCAGCGCTGCGGGCGTGCGGCGATGGTCAACCGGCTGTTCGAGGTGGTGATGATCCAGGTGCTGCGGCAGCTGATGGAAGGGGGGGAGATGCGTGGTGGCCTGTTTGCCGGGCTGGGGCATCCGCGGCTGCGGCTGGCGCTGGTGGCGATGCATGAAGCGCCCGCACAGTCCTGGACCCTGGAAGACCTGGCCGAGGTGGCCGGCATGTCACGCAGCGTATTTGCTGCCAGTTTCCGTGAGGCGATGGGCACCACCCCGGGCCAGTACCTGCAGGGCTGGCGGGTGGGCCTGGCGCAGCAGGCACTGCGTCAGGGGCGCCCGTTGAAGCGGATCGCTGATGACGTTGGCTATGGTAGCGAAGCCGCGCTGTCGCGCGCATTCAAGGCACATACCGGGCAGTCGCCGCGGGAGTGGCGCGGACAGGCCCGCGCCGGCGCGGGCTGAGCCTCAGCCCAGCACCAGCCGGGCCAGTTTCATGCCACCGAACAGGCCAACCAGGCCCAGTGCCACCGAACCGCCGGCGTACAACGCTGCCAGGCCATGATGGCCGCGCTGCAGCAGCAGACCGATTTCAAGCGCGTAGGTGGAGAACGTGGTGTAGCCGCCGAGGACGCCGGTGGCCAGCAGAAGGCGCAGCTGCGGCGACGCGCCATTGCGCAGGGCGAAGGCTTCGACCAGCACGCCCATCAGCAGTGCACCGCTGATGTTGATCAGGAAGGTCGACCACGGCCACGGGCTGCCGACCGCTACCCGCGTACCGATCAGGTTGCAGGCATGGCGAAGGCAGGCGCCGAGCCCGCCGCCGACGAAGACCAGCAGATAATTGTTCAATGCGTGCATCACATGCCTCGGTTGCGGGTTCGCTGATTCGATGGCGAACGCCGACGACAGGCACGGCCCGCCATCGACGAACGCCGGTTCGTCCTGGCAGGAGCCATCAGCCCTTTCAGGCGGTTATCGGGGGAGCCCCATCCCCATCCGCGACCATGCTACCAGTGGTAGTGCATTCACGTCATCGAGGTCGTCAGCACCCGGA
This sequence comes from Stenotrophomonas sp. YJH_SMC_94-11, assembly GCF_059370435.1. NCBI lineage: Bacteria > Pseudomonadati > Pseudomonadota > Gammaproteobacteria > Lysobacterales > Lysobacteraceae > Stenotrophomonas > Stenotrophomonas sp. YJH_SMC_94-11. The sequence continues at coordinate 280,687 of NZ_JCAFTR010000003.1, forward strand.
TGACCTTGCTGCGGCTGAAGCCGTCCATCAGCAGTTCGAAGGCCAGCAGGTCCAGGGCCGCGTGGCGGCGGTGGTCGATCTCCAGCCCTTTCTCCTCCACCAGGTGGCTGACCAGTTCATAGGCGTCCTGCCAGACATCCAGGTGGGCCTGGCTGGGGATATAGGTATTGCCCCGCTCACCGACGCCAAGCCCGCTCACGCCGTACAGCAGTTCACGCGCGTCCAGTTTGGCCGCATCGGCGATGCGGAACAGCTGTTCGGCCTTCACATGGGCGGGGCTGACATGGTCGTTGAGCCAGTTGCTGATGGTTGCCGTCGTCGAATCGGCGGCGCGGGCCAGATCGGCCGGGCGAGGGTGCCCGGCTTTCTTCATGGCAATGGCGAGTCGTTGGCCGAGAGTATTCATCTATGCAAGCCAGCTTAACGCGTGGATCGCAAAGTTCCCTTGTTCCAAGAATAAGTCTGGTTAACAGAAGGACCGACCGTGACCGAATTCTGGAGCAAGGGGCAGGTACGCGCCCGGCTGGGTTTCCGGACCGATGCCGAACTGGCGCGCTTTTTTGGCATAAGCCGATCTGCCGTGTCGCAATGGCCCAAGAACTTCCCGATTCCTGCGCTACGCCAATACATCCTGCATCAGCGCTATCCCAACCTGTTCCCCGCGACTGAGGATGCGCAGGGCGAGTAAGCCTCAACTGCGCCGCCTTTTGTCGCATATAGCACCCTAAGCGGCATTTGCTAAGTATGCTTAGCAACATTGGAAACTTCGATGAAACGGGGCTGGCCCATCAATGGCGCCTACCAGGGCGGAACCGGGGGAATCGGGGCAGTGTGTCGGGTCCGACCCATCCGGGCACCCCGTCTCCCCGTATGTGGTTTCGTGAACGATTAATAATTTCGATCACGAAAGTCGCGGTATGTAATTGACCTGTCGTGAAATCTATGACTAATTGGGATCAACCGGACGTGAAGCCCGGGAGTCTTTCAGTAGCTCGCAAGTGAGTCGGTAGACCGTCAACGATGCAGAACAAGTCCAACGGAGGTCGTATGGAATACGGCATGCATGGCTTGGCTGAACGGGTACGCCGCGAACTGGAAGCCAGTTATCACAAACACGGATGCGGTCCGGCGTTCTGGGATACCTACCAGCAGGTGCTGGACCGCCTGGTCCCGCAGGGGACCGAGCGTACCGAAGTCACCAATGAAATGGCGCTGATCATCGAGCAGCTGGGCATCGTGCGACGTGCGCAGCTGGTGCCGCCGCACGCCAACGGGCCGCGTTGATCCGTTGATTCAAAGCAGGCGCCAGGCGCCGCAGGCCAACAGCGCCAGCAGTATCGACAGCAGTGCCAGGGTCCGCGGTCGCCACCATTGCCGCGGTTGCCCGGCCATGGCCTGCGGACTGCAGTAGCGCACCAGCCCCGGGCCGAAACCGGCCTGGTGCTGCTGCCGCGAGCAGGCCTCCAGGCAGGCGCCGCAGGCCAGGCAATCGGCCTGAGGTCCCTGGCGGATATCCAGTTGCATCGGGCAGGCGCTGACACAGGCAGCGCAATCGGTGCAGTCGCCCAGGCGGTCGGCGCTGAAGGTGGGCATCGGTCCGGCCAGCAGCGGATGTGCAGCGCGGAACACGTAGTCCTGTGCGGTGGTCGGGTCGAGCAGGCCACGGCCGCGTCCGAGCACGCCCCCCAGCCCCGACGGACGCATGCCGCGCGGTTCGCCGCGGCGCGCGTCGTACAACATGCGGGGTGTATGCGGATCGGTCAGCAGCGGCTGCAGGCGCGCGAAAGGGCACAGCGAACGGCACACCTGCTCGCGCAGGAAGCCGGCATTGCCCCAGGTGGCGGCGGCATAGAACAGCACCCAGAACGTTTCCCAGCCGCTCCAACCGGCATGCGGCGCGGCGACCACCAGTTCTTCGATCGGGCTGAACAGACCGACGAACGTGATGCCGGTCCACAGCGACAGCAGCCCCCATGCCACCTGGGTGGCAGGGCGCACGGCGGGCGCTGGCAAGGCCCGGGCCATGGCGCGCGCAATCCAGTCGAAGGCGCGGCGCCATAGCGTCTGTGGGCAGGCGTGGCCGCACCAGATGCGGCCGGCGAGGTGGGTGAGCAGCGCGAGGCCCACCGCCAGCACCGCCAGCAACCCTATCAGCACGCCAACATCGCCGGGCCACAATGTCCAGCCAAACAGGTCAAAGCGCCGTGCGTTGATGTCCAGCAGCAGGGCCTGCCGCCCATTCCAGCGCAGCCATGGCAGGGCATAGAACATGGCCAGCAAGAGCATGCTGAGCGCGGCGCGCCAATGCCAGCGGCGTGGGATTCCGGTGCAGGCCGTACTCATCCCAGCGGCAGCTCGTCGTCGTCGTCGCTTGGCATCGGTCGCTGCAGGTACCAGGTGACCGCGCTGGACAGTGCGGTCACCGACCAGAACATGAAGAATCCTGCCGTATAGCCCAGTTCGCGGCTGATCGCCGTACCCGGAAAGCTGATCGCCTGCAGACGCAGCGGGTCGACAAAGGCGAAGAACACCACGCTGGCCAGGCCTGCAGCGATGAAGCTGGGCCAGAGGATGGCGCCCCAGTGCTGGATCAGCTGCTGGCGGCGGCTGGGAGAGGGTCTGTTCATGCTGTCCCGGGTCGGAATGAGGGCGGCGCGTATACTCCGCCGAGGCTGGCGCAGCATCCGCAGGGCATGCTTCCTGCAGGAATGCCAGACTAGGTGCAGCGGACTGCGCCGACATTGATCTGGATCAACGGCGGTGCCGGCCGGCTACGGCACACTGCCGGCAAGCTTTGGGTGCCCCGATGAACGCAATACCGCCGCCTGTCCTGCCCGTCTCCTCGCCCGGGTTGTGCACTGAGCAGGAAGTGACCCGCCTGGTCCACGACTTCTATGCACGCGTGCGCGAGGAAGAGCGGTTGGGGCCTGTGTTCGAAGCACACGTCCACGACTGGCCGGAACATCTGGCGCAGCTGGTCGATTTCTGGTCGGCAATGCTGCGCGGCACGCGCCGCTTCAAGGGCTCGCCGATGTCCAAGCACATGGCCATCGAGCTGGACAAGGACCTGTTCGACCGCTGGCTGGTGCTGTTCCGGATCACCAGCGCCGAGTGCGGCAACCCGCCCATGCAGGCGCTGGCCAACGACGTGGCCGCGCGCATCGGTGACACCTTCTGGAAGCGCTACCAGATGCTGCGCTGGCCGCAGGTCGGCCTGCCGGTGCTGGAAATCCCCACCCGCGATTGATCTGGGTCAAGGCGGTGGCGTCCGCCCGGCGCGATGCTGGCGGCATGGACACGTTCTCACCCGCCGCCGGCGGTCTTGCCTGGACCTTCGACCCCGACCTGCTGCGCCGGCATGACCGGCCGGGGCCGCGCTACACCTCGTATCCGACCGCGCCTCACTTCCACGATGGCTTCGATGCGCCGGCACTGCGCCAGGCAATCGCCGACAGCAACCAGCTGGCCCGCGCGCTGTCGCTGTACGTGCATGTACCGTTCTGCTCCAGTCCCTGCTTCTACTGCGGCTGCAACCGGGTGATCACCCGCGACCGCGGCCGTGGCCACAGCTACGTCGCGCGCGTGCTGGCCGAGGCCGACCTGCTGGCGCCGCAGTTCGAGGACGGCCGTGAGGTCATCCAGCTGCACCTGGGCGGGGGCACGCCGAATTTCCTCGAGGCCGAGGCGATGACCACGCTGGTGGAAGGGCTGCGCCGGCGCTTCGATTTCAGCGATTCACCGCAGCGCGATTTCTCGATCGAACTCGATCCGCGCTTCATCGATACCCGCGATGTCGCCATGCTGGCGCGGCTGGGCTTCAACCGCGCCAGCCTGGGCGTGCAGGATTTCGACCCACAGGTACAGGAAGCGATCAACCGCGTGCAGGGCGTGCAGCAGACGCTGGACATCCTGCAGGCCTGCCGCGACAGCGGCATGCGTTCGGTCAACGTCGACCTGATCTATGGGCTGCCGGGACAGAGCCTGGAAGGATTTGGCCGCACCCTGGAACGGGTGCTGGCATTGCGCCCGGATCGCCTGGCGGTGTACGGCTACGCACACCTGCCGCATCTGTTCCGCGCACAGAAGCAGATCGACGAACGCCGCTTGCCTTCGCCGGAAGACAAGCTGGCGCTGCTGGGCCTGGCGGTGGAGAGGCTCTCCACTGCGGGCTACCAGTACATCGGCATGGATCACTTCGCACTGCCGGAAGAAGATCTGTCACGCGCGCAGCGCGCCGGCCAGCTGCATCGCAATTTCATGGGCTATACCACCCACGCCGATACCGATCTGCTCGGCCTGGGCGTGAGTGCGATCAGCCACATCGGTGCCACCTACAGCCAGAATCCGCGCGACCTGCCGTCATGGGAGGATGCCGTGGACCAGGGGCAGTTGCCGGTGTGGCGCGGCGTGGCGCTCAGTGCCGACGACCAGCTGCGCGCAGAACTGATCCAGCAGCTGATGTGCCAGGGCGAAGTGGACGGTGCGGTGCTGGGCCAGCGCCATGGCGTGGATTTCGAGCAGTACTTCGCCGAAGACCTGCGTTCGGTGCAGCGGCTGCAGGAGGACGGTCTGGCCGAGTACCGTGACGGTGTAGTGCGCGCCAGCGAGCCTGGACGGCCGTTGCTGCGACTGCTGGCGATGTGCTTCGACCCGTACCTGCGTGCGGCCTGCGAGCAGCCGCGCTACTCGCGTGCAATCTGACGTTCGTCGTGAAAAGTGCGATGGTGCCCGGAGCCGGAATCGAACCGGCATGGGGTTGCCCCCGGCGGATTTTAAGTCCGATGCGTCTACCAGTTTCGCCATCCGGGCCTGCAGCGCGGCGCCGATTGTAGCCCAGCTGCGGGATCCCGACCCGATTGCAGTGGAGCGGCGGTGTGCTTAACTGTCGCTCCCATTCATGTCATAGTCCAAAGCATCGTTCCCAGGGGGGAGCCACCCGATGTCGCTGCACGCGATTGCCTATGCCAGCGAGGCCCGCGCCGACCTGCAGACAACCGATCTTGACCGCCTGCTGGCCGATGCCACCGCATTCAACCGAGTAGCCGGTGTCACGGGTGTGCTGATGTTCGATGGCAGCCGTTTCCTGCAGTACCTGGAAGGCCCGGAGGATGGCATCGATTCGGTGTACCAGCGCATCGCCAATGCGCGCAGCCATGGACAACTGAAGGTGCTGTGCCGCGCGCCGGTGGCGCAGCGGGCATTCCCGCGCTGGTCGATGGGGACCCGGCGCATTGAGGCAGAACTGCTGGTACAGATCGTCGACGCCTCATGGCCGGGCTTCGTGCTTGGCTGCGGTGGCTTCGAGCGCCTGCTGCAGGCCTGGACCGGCGCCGATGGTGAACTGGAGCCGGCCGCGGTCGCACTGGGCTCCTGACCCCACCTTGGCGGCCGGGCACCCGGGCCGTTAGGCTGTAGCCTTTCTGGCATGGATCTTCCCGGAGTGGCAAAGCGAATGAGTAGGTCGGCCATGCCCATGGCAGTACGCATGCGATTTCAGCCGTTGCATGGGATGCGGCGTTGAGCGCGCCGCTTGCGGCAGCAGCGTCGCCGCGCTTCGCGGTGATCGGGCTGGGCTACGTGGGCCTGCCGCTGGCGGTGGCCTTCGGCCGGCACTGGCCCACGCTGGGCTTCGACATCGATGCTGATCGCATCGCCGAGCTCCGCGACGGCCAGGACCATACGCTGGAAATGGAGGCCGATGAGCTGGCCAGTGCACAGCAGTTGCAGTACGGCAGCGATCCGGCATTGCTCGATGCCTGCAATGTCTACATCGTTACCGTGCCGACCCCGATCGACGCCTATGAGCAGCCCGATCTGGAGCCGCTGCGTTCGGCAACGCGGCTGATCGCCAGCCACCTGCGTGCGGGTGACCTGGTGATCTACGAATCCACGGTGTACCCCGGCACCACCGAAGAGGTCTGCGTGCCGTTGCTGGAGCAGCTTTCCGGGCTGCGCTTCAACGAAGACTTCTACTGTGGTTACAGCCCGGAGCGGGTCAGCCCCGGCGACCGCCAGCGGCGCCTGGCCGATATCCGCAAGATCACCTCGGGGTCGACACCGGAAGTGGCTGCGGTGATTGATGGCCTGTACCAGCGCATCATCGCCGCCGGCACCTTCCCGGCGCCGTCGATGCGTGTGGCCGAAGCGGCCAAGGTGGTGGAGAACATCCAGCGTGACGTCAACATCGCGCTGGTCAATGAGCTGGCGCTGATCTTCGACCGGCTCGGCATCGACACCCAGGATGTGCTCGACGCCGCCGGCAGCAAGTGGAACTTCCTGCCATTCCGCCCGGGCCTGGTCGGCGGCCACTGCATCGGCGTGGACCCGTACTACCTGCTGCACAAGTCCGAGAGCGTGGGCTACCACCCGGACCTGATCCACACCGCGCGGCAGGTCAACAACCGCGTCGGTGAGCATGTGGCGTCGCGTGTGCTGGCAATGCTGGCCGAACGTGGCCGCGTACCTGCGCAGTCGCGTATCCTGGTGCTGGGCGTGACCTTCAAGGAGGATTGCCCGGACCTGCGCAACAGCCGCGCGCTGGAACTGGCGCAGCGCCTGCGTGATGCCGGCGCACAGGTGGAGGTCAGCGACCCGTGGGTCGGCCCGGCGGCATTGGCCGACGCGGGCGTGCACTGGCTGGCCGAGCCGGTGGCGGGGAGTTACGACGCCGTCGTCCTGGCAGTGGCCCATGCCAGATTCAAAGCCATGGATGACGCCGCAATCCAGGCGCTGCTGGCACCGGGCGGCATCGTCTACGACGTGAAATCGGCCTGGCCGCGCAATGTGGTTGACGGTCGCCTGTAAACGCCGGTGACGGCCGGCGCGGTAGACTCGCAGGCAGTTGCAACCAAGGAACGCCATGCACCGGTATATCGTCTACCTGCTCGCCATCCTGATGTTTCCCATCTGCCTGTGGTTGGCCACGATCTGGCCGGCCTGGTACTGGGGCGTCGGCCTGACTGCCGCGATGGTGGCGCTGGGGACCTGGGATCTGCTGCAGAAGCGCAGCACGCTGCGCCGCAACTATCCGGTGATGGCGCATTTCCGCTATGGCCTGGAATCAATCGGCCCGGAAATCCGCCAGTACTTCGTGCAGAGCGACCTGGAGGACGTGCCGTTCTCGCGCCAGCAGCGTGCGCTGATCTACCAGCGCGCAAAGAACGAAATGGACACGGTGCCCTTCGGTACCCTGCGCAGTACCTATGCGGTGGATTACGAGTGGATCAACCATTCGCTGGCTCCCACCTCCATTGCCAAGCATGATTTCCGCGTGCTGATTGGGCCGAACTGCGCCAAGCCTTATTCGGCCAGCGTGTTCAACATCTCGGCGATGAGCTTCGGTTCGCTCTCGGCCAACGCGATCCGCGCATTGAACGAAGGTGCGCGGCGCGGCGGCTTCTACCACGACACCGGCGAAGGTTCGATTTCGCCCTACCACCGCGAGATGGGCGGCGATCTGGTCTGGGAAATCGGCTCGGGCTACTTCGGCTGCCGTGACGAGAAGGGTGGTTTCAGCGAAGAGCGCTTCGTCGCCAACGCTACCCATGACCAGGTCAAGATGATCGAGATCAAGCTGTCGCAGGGTGCCAAGCCGGGCCACGGCGGCGTGCTGCCGGCACCAAAGGTGACCGCCGAAATATCGGTGACCCGTGGTGTTCCGATGGGGGTGGACTGTGTATCGCCGTCGCGTCACTCGGCATTCTCGACGCCGGTCGAACTGTTGCAGTTCGTGGCCCGGCTGCGCGAGTTGTCCGGTGGCAAGCCGGTCGGTTTCAAGCTGGCCATCGGCCACCCCTGGGAATGGTTCGGCATCGCCAAGGCGATGCAGGAAACCGGGCTGCTGCCGGACTTCATCGTGGTCGATGGCGCCGAGGGAGGCACCGGCGCGGCACCGGCTGAATTCGTCGACCATGTCGGCGTGCCGATGCATGAAGCACTGCTGCTGGTGCACAACACCCTGGTCGGCCTGGACCTGCGCGAGCGCATCCGCATCGGTGCCGCTGGCAAGATCACCAGTGCGTTCGACATCGCGCGCACCGTCGCGCTGGGTGCCGACTGGTGCAATGCCGGCCGAGGCTTCATGTTCGCGCTGGGCTGCATCCAGTCGTTGAGCTGCCACACCGACAAGTGCCCGACCGGCATCGCGACCCAGGACCCCGCGCGCTGGAAGCATCTGGATGCACCGGACAAGGCCACCCGTGTGTACAGCTATCACGAGCACACGCTGCATGCCTTGAAGGAACTGTTGTGCGCGGCGGGCCTGAACGATCCGGCCGAGCTGGGGCCGGAGCACATCCTGCGTCGCGTGTCGCCGGTGGAAATCCGTTCGCTGGCGTCGCTTTACCGTTACCTGGAACCGGGCGAGCTGCTGCACACGGTGCCCGACCATGCGGTGTTCCATGCATTCTGGGCCGATGCGCGCAGCGACTCGTTCCAGCCGCCGCCGAAGATCCAGGCTCTGCGCGCCAGCAAGTCGCGGTAGCGTGATGTTGTAGAGCCGAGCCCATGCTCGGCTGTTCTTCGTTCCGACCTCGCGATGACTGATTGAAAAGCAGTCAAGTATGGCTTGACTCTACAGAAAGGCAGCCGAGCATGGGCTCGGCGCTACAAGGAGGCGCCATGCAGTTCAGGACCGGTAGCATCGACGATGTCGCCACGCTGTGGGCGCTGCGCACGCGCTGTGTGCGCGAAACCTGCAGCAGCCATTACCCTCCCGAGGTCATTGCACCGTGGTCGGCCTCGCCGCCACCGTCGCAGTACGCGCGGCTGTTGTCGCAGGGCGGATGCGTGGTGGCCGAGGACGGGCAGGGTGGCCTGCTCGGCTTCGGCGTCTTTGATGTCGATGCCAATGAAGTCGACGCGTTGTTTGTCAATCCCGATCGTGGCGGCGAGGGGATCGGCCAGGCGCTGATGCAGCGCCTGTTGGCAATGGCCGATCGTGAGCGCGAGGTGGTGCTGTCGGCGTCGCTCAATGCCGTGCCGTTCTATCAACGGCAGGGCTTTGTCAGCGTGCGTGAGGAAGCCTATGCGCATCCCAGCGGTGTGGCGTTGGCCTCGGTGAGCATGCGCAGGCCGTGGTGATGTGGCTTCGAGCATGGGCTCGACGCTACCCCGCAGGCGTCACCGCTCCGCCAACCAACCGATCACGCCCTCGGCGGCACGCCGGCCACTGGCGTAGCACGCGGTCAGCAGGTAGCCGCCGGTGGGGGCTTCCCAGTCCAGCATTTCACCGGCGCAGAACACGCCGGGAACGGCCCGCAGCATCAGGCCGTCATCCAGCGCATCCAGGCGCACGCCACCGGCGGTGCTGATCACCTCGGCCATCGGCCTTGGGCGCAGCAGGCGCAGCGGCAGGCGCTTGAGCGTGGCAGCCACAGCCGCCAGGTCGTTGCCGGCCTCCCTGCCAAGAATCTCGAACACGAGTGCGGCCTTCACCGCATCCAGACCTGCCTGGCGGCGCAGGTGCTCGCCGAAGCTTCGGCCCTTGCGGGGGCGTGACAGGTCGGCCAGCAGGCGCGCCTCGTCGCGACCGGGCACCAGGTCCAGCCACAGCATTGCGTGGCCATCGCGGTTGATGGTCTCGCGCAGGTCGGCGGCCAACGCGTAGACCAGACTGCCTTCAATGCCATATTCGCTGGCCACGCACTCGCCCTGCAGCGACCGCGGTTGTCCAGCCAGGTCGATCCAGTGCGCGATCACCGGCTTCAATGGTGCGCCGGCATTGCGCTGGGCAAAGAACGGCGTCCAGTCCACGTCGAAGCCACAGTTGGCTGACTGCAGCGGCGCGATGTCCACGCCACGCGCCTGCAGTGGCACGACCCAGGCGCCATCACTGCCCAGCTGCGGCCAGCTGCCCCCACCCATCGCCAGCACGGTGGCATTGGCGCGGACATCGACTTCGCCCGCATCGGTGGCAAAGCGCAGGGCGCCGTCGTCGCTCCAGCCGATCCAACGGTGGTTGGCGTGCAGGCGCACGCCCTGCTCCTTCAACCGGCGCACCCAGCCGCGCAGCAGCGGCGCCGCCTTGCGGTCGACAGGGAACACGCGGCCGGAGCTGCCCACATAGGTTTCCACGCCCAGGCCGTTGGCCCAGTCACGCAGTGCCTGTGCGTCGAAGCCGTCCAGCCAGCTGCCGACCACAGCGGCCTGCTCGCGGTAGCGGCTGTCGAACAACGGCCGCGGATCGGAATGGGTGAGGTTGAGGCCGCCCTTGCCGGCGATCAGGAACTTGCGGCCAGGCGACCCCTTGGCCTCGTACAGGTCGACCTCCAGCCCAGCGGCACGCAGGCGTTCGGCGGCGAACAGGCCCGCCGGGCCGCCGCCAATGACGACCACCCGATGGGGCATGGCGGCATTACGGTTTGACATCGAGCAGCTCGACGTCGAACACCAGCGACGAGCCCGCCGGAATCGGGCCGACCTTGCGGTCCCCGTAACCGTAGTCCGGCGGAATCATCAGCGTACGCTTGCCACCGACCTTCATGCCGGCCACGCCCTCATCCCAGCCGCGGATGACCTGGCCGGCGCCGAGCGCGAAGGTGAACGGCTCGCCGTGCTTGAAGGAGCTGTCAAAGGTCTTGCCGTGCTTGGTTTCGGTACGGTTGTCGTAGATCCAGCCGGTGTAGTGCACCGTGACCTTGTTGCCGGCGATGGCTTCGGCGCCGGTGCCGGGTACGGTATCGATCCGCTGGAAGGTGGTCAGCGTGCCGCCGGGCGGCGGGCCGGAGGGTTCGGTCGAGCAGCCAGCGGCGGCGAGGGACAGCAGCAGGGGAAGCAGCAGGCGGCGCATCGGGCGTCTCCAGAAGGGCGCGGGGCGAGGGCGGCAAGGGTAGCGCATCGGCGCCGGGTATCATGGGGTCATGGCAAAACTCCTGCTCAATCTGCGCAATGTCGGTGACGACGAATATGCCGATGTCTGCACGCTGCTCGACCAGCACGGCATCGCCTGGTATCGCACTGAACCCAGTCCGTGGGGCATTTCCAACGGTGGCCTGTGGCTGCGCGACGACGATGATCATCCGCGTGCGAAGGTGTTGATGGCGGAGTACCAGGCGGCGCGCGGCGTGCGCGTGCGGGCTGAACGCGAGCAGGCATTGCGCGAGGGGACGGCGGAGACATTCGGCAGCCTGTTCCGGCGCCGGCCGGCCTATGTGGTGCTGGTGCTGCTGGCGATGGCCGGTGCGGCGGCACTGGTGTTGCTGCCGTTCGTGCTGTTGCGGGGGTAAGGGGGTGCGGCCGGGTTGCACCCGGCACCCGCAGAGGCAACGGCAATGTCAAAAGCTGGTTTCCGTGGGATGGCGCGGCGGTGTGGGCAGGCGGGACACGCCGTAGACCCCGCTTCGCGGTCCGGCCCAGCCGCTGGCGGCTGGGCGTTCGGGCGCCTGCGAAGCAGTGCTTCGCAAGCAAAGCGCCTCACCCCTGGGGGCTCGATGGCGCCTTGCTCGTGTGCGCTGTCCTGCGCACACGGCAAGACCGGGGTTGGGCGTCCTGCCCAACCCGCCCGAGGCATGCCTCGGGCCCATGGCGCCAACGGTCCCGCCTGCCCACACCGCCCCGCCTCTGACAGGTTCTGGGTACCTGCCGGGGTCGGATCCCTCTGCCGCGCAGAGGGCTCTGACCCCTGAATCTGTCTGTGCGGGCGGGAGGCGCTAAAATGGCGGGATGATCGCCAATACCGCTGCCTATCATTTCGCCGTCATCGACGCCCCCCAGGCCCTGTGCGACCAGCTGCTGGCCCGTGCCGAGACGGCGGAGCTGCGCGGCACGATCCTGGTGGCGGGCGAGGGACTGAACCTGTTCCTGGCGGGGGCGCCGGAGGCGGTTGAGGGCTTCTATGCAGCATTGCATGCCGATGCGCGTTTCGCCGACATGCGGGTCAAGACCAGCCTGAGCAAGCATCAGCCGTTCGCGCGGCTGAAGGCCAAGGTGAAGGACGAGATCATCAGCTTCCGCCGCGATGACGGCCAGCCGCTGGACTATCCGCGCGCACCGTCGGTCGATCCTGCCACCGTGCAGCGCTGGCTGCGGCAGGGCCATGACGATGCCGGCAAGCCGGTGGTGATGCTCGATACGCGAAATCTGCAGGAAGTGGAGTACGGCACCTTCAAGGATGCGCTGGTGTTGCCCATCCGCAAGTTCACCGACCTGCCCGAGGCGCTGGCGCCGCATCGCGATGCGCTGCGGGACAGCACCGTGGTCAGTTTCTGCACTGGCGGCATCCGCTGCGAGAAGGCCGCGCTGTGGATGGTCAATGACGGCATGGACAATGTGCTGCAGCTCGATGGCGGCATCCTCGGCTACTTCGAGGAGGTGGGCGGCGAAGGCTACGAAGGCCGCTGCTTCGTGTTCGATGAGCGCGTGGCGCTGGATGCCGAGCTGAAGCCGATGGTCGACCAGCCGCTGCCCGAGCCGCGCCCCAGCGCGTTCTGACCGCGCTTGTGTAGAGCCGGGCCCATGCTCGGCTGCTGTTGGTCGACGAAAGGCAGCCGAGCATGGGCTCGGCTCTACACGATCCGGTGGGCGCTGAACCTGCCCTGCGGGAATCAGCATCCCGCCACCGTCACTGGCCGCTGCGCCCGGCCGCCCCCATGCAAAGGTGATCCTGTGACGGAAAAACGCCTGATGATCCCGTTGTCGATCCTTGACCTGGCCCCGGTCTGCGAGGGTAGTGACACCACTGCCGCCTTCGCCAACATGCTGGAACTGGCCCAGCACGCCGATGCGCTGGGCTACCGCCGCTACTGGCTGGCCGAACACCACAACATGCCCGGCATCGCCAGTGCCGCCACCGCCGTGCTGATCGGCCATGTTGCCGGTGGCACCCAACGCATCCGGGTCGGCGCGGGCGGCATCATGCTGCCCAATCATGCCCCGCTGCAGGTGGCCGAGCAGTTCGGAACGCTGGCCTCGCTGTATCCGGACCGCATCGACCTTGGCCTGGGCCGTGCGCCGGGCACCGATCAGCCGACCGCACGTGCACTGCGCCGCTATTTCGACAGCGCCGACCAGTTCCCGCAGGACGTGCGCGAGCTGCTGCATTATTTCGAGCCGGTGCAGCCCGGCCAGGCCGTGCAGGCCGTTCCCGGTGGTGGGCTGAGGGTGCCGACCTGGATCCTGGGATCCAGCCTGTTCGGTGCGCGCATGGCGGCCTCGATGGGCCTGCCGTATGCATTCGCCTCGCACTTCGCGCCCGACGCGATGGACGAAGCGCTGGCGGTGTACCGCCGCGAATTCCGTGCCTCGGCCACATTGAAGCAGCCGCACGCGATGCTGGCGCTGAACGTTGTCGCCAGCGACAGCGAAGCCGAGTCGCGTCGCCTGTTCACCAGCCAGCAGCAGAGTTTCGTCAACCTGCGCCGCGGCCGGCCGGGCAAGATCCCGCCGCCGATCGACGATATTGAAGCCTTCTGGGAGCCGCACGAAAAGCTGGGCGTGGAACGGGCCCTGGCCTGCACCGTGCTGGGCGATCCGCAGCAGGTGGCCGAGGGTATCGCCGCTTTCGTTGAGCGGCACAAGCCTGACGAGCTGATGCTTACTGCCAACCTGCATGACCATCGTGCGCGCCTGCGTTCCTTCGAGCTGGCGATGAATGCCTGGCATGGCCGCCACGCGGGCTGAACAACCGCGTCACGGCCCGTTGCGGCCGATCCGCGTCTGATGGGGGCTCCCCACTTCTGGAGTCCCCACCATGGCCGAGACCCGCGCCGAACACATTGCCCAGCTGGCTGAACTGATCAAGGACGTGGAGGTGGCGATGTTCACCACCACCGGCGTCGACGGGCGACTCTACAGCCGGCCGTTGGCCACCCAGCAGGTCGCCTTCGACGGTGACCTGCGGTTCGTGATCACCGCCGACAGCCCGAAGGTGGCCGAGATCGCGCTCGACCCGCGCGTCAATGTGGCCTATGCCTCGCCATCGAAGAACACCTATGTGTCTGTGGCGGGGCGGGCGCGGGTTGTCGATGATCGCGCGAAGATCGAAGAGCTGTGGTCGCCGGCGATGAAGCTGTTCTTCCCCGCCGGCAAGGAAGACCCCAACCTTCGCCTGATCCACGTGCGCGCCGATAGCGCCGAATACTGGGATGGCCCGGGCACCTTGCTGGGCAAGGCGTTGAGCTTCGTGCTGTCGGCGGTGCAGGACGATCCGGCACCGCTGGCGGACAACGGATTCGTCGACCTTCGGTGATTGCTGCATCCATGCGTGGCGTGGATCTACCGGATGCGGGGAGTGCCAGCCGCTGGCCGGCAACCCTGGAAACGTGGCAGCCGGCCCGCGGCCGGCTCTACCGGATGCCACTTCAGAACCAGCGCTGGAACAGCTCCACTGTATAGCCCACCAGCTGCCCGGAACTGAAGCCGAAGAACGCGATCGCCACCAGCGCTGCGATCCAGTTGAACAGCATCAATGCACCATCGCGCTCCAGCAGTGCCAGCGAGAACAGCAGCAGCTGGAAGCCGAACAGGAAGTTGGTGAACGGAATCGGCAACGACAGCAGGATGCCCAGCAGTACCAGCAGCAGGCCGCTGAAGGCGTGCGCGGGCAGCGGTGTCAGCAACTGCGGCAGGCGAGGCTTCAGCATCCTGTCCAGCCGCCGCAACGGGCGATCGATACGGTCCAGGAAGCGGTGCATGGTGCCGCGCTTCGGCCCGCGTCGGGCAATGAAACCGGGCAGCCAGGGCCGGTGCAGGCAACACAGCATCTGCAGGCCGATCAGGACCACCAGTGGGCCGCTGACCGCCCCCCCCATGCCCGGGATCGGGATGAACGAGGGCAGGATCGCCACGAACAGGAACACGCCGAACGCGCTCTGCTGCAGGTTGCTGAGGATCTGGCCGAGCGGCATGTGCTCGGCGGGATCGCCGGAGGCGAACATCTCCAGCAGGGTGCGGATGCCCTCGTTGCGGTAGGCCGCGCGCTGAGCGCCCTGGCCCTGGCCAGCCTCAGGCGGTGAGCTCATCGGCCTGCTCGTCGGACAACGTGCGCAGCAGCAGCTTGTCCACCCGCGCACCGTCCAGGTCGACCACCTCGAAGCGCCAGCCGGCCCAGTCGAAGTACTCGCCTGCGTGCGGGATGCGGCCGAAATAATGGATGCACATGCCGGCCAGGGTGTAGTAATCGCCGTCCTCGGCATCGGGCAGCTCGTTGCTGCCGATCAGCTCGCGCAGGTCTTCGATCGGCAGTGAGCCATCCACGAGCAGCGAACCGTCCTCGCGGGTCACCACCAGCGCATCCTCGTCGGCATTTTCTACGGCCTGCAGGCGGCCGACCACGGCGCCCATCAGGTCGCTGATGGTCACCAGGCCCTGGATCTCGCCGTACTCGTCCACCACCAGCGCCATCGACTGCTGTTCCTCGCGGAAGATCTCCAGCAGCTTCATCGCGTGGGTCGATTCGGAGACGTACAGCGGTTCGCGCAGGGTCTGGAACAGCGCGTTGTCGCCGCGCGCCATGCGCGTGGCCAGCGATTTCAGCTCCAGCACGCCGACCACGTCCATGTCGTTGTCGCGGTACACCGGGTAACGGGAGAACTCGTGCTCGGCCATGATGTCCAGATTGCGCTCCAGCCCGGCCTGGGTGTCGAGCCAGGCGATGCGGTTGCGCGGCGTCATCAGGCTGTCGGCGGTGCGGTCGCCCAGGCGCATGACCCGGTTCATCATGTCGCGCTCGTGGGCGTCGATCACGCCGGCCTCGTGGCTCTCGGCCACCAGCATCCGGATCTCCTCTTCAGTCACCTGCGCGGCCTCGTCCTTGCCCAGGCCCAGCACCTTCAGCACCAGCTGGGTGGTCTTGGACAGGAGCCAGACGAAGGGCAGGGCGAGCCTGGCCAGCCAGCTCATCGGCATCGCGACCAGGCCGGCAATGGCCTCGGAACGTGTCAGGGCCAGGCGCTTGGGCACCAGTTCGCCGAAGATCAGCGTGATGAAGGTGATCAGCGAGACCGCCAGAGCGGTGCCTACTTCGCGCGCGTACGCAAAGCCGGGCATCAGGCCCTGCAGCCAGCCGGCGATCGCGTCGCCGATCGCATCGCCACCGAGGTAGCCGGTCAGTACGCCGATCACGGTGATGCCGATCTGCACGGTGGACAGGAAACTCTCCGGCTTCTCCGAAAGCTCCAGCGCCTTGGCGGCGCGCTTGGAGGTGGCGGCCATCTGCTTCAGGCGGCTCTTGCGCGAGGTCATGACCGACATCTCGGACATGGCGAAGAAGCCGTTCAGCAGAACCAGCGCGAAGACAATCAGGATCATTTCAAACACGGGCGTCGTCCCCGGTTGGTGGCAGGGAGGGCGGGTGCTTGCGATGGCGGCAGGCGCTCAGGAACGGGGTCCGGCGCGGCGCAGGGGGATAAGGGTCGTCGTCCATAAGGTGCGCCCGAAGGCGCGCTGGCATCTTAGCAAAGGGGCGTGGCAGGGTGGCAACCGCCTGTTCAGGTTGGGGGTCCCAGAGCCAGGAAAGGGCGCGGGGATACCCGTGATGGTCATCTAGCCGTCATAATTCGCTCTGGTGCCGTCCTTCCCGCGACGGCTGACAGGTTTCTCAATGTTCTCTCTGCAGACCATTTTCGGTTCCGGCAAACAGTTCTACACCCTGCTCGATGAGGCTGCTGTCGCGGCTTCCGATGCCGCCAAGGCGCTGCATTCCATGCTGCGCGAGGCCGACCGCCAGCCCGCGCTGGACGCCTTCAAGCTGGCCCGCCTGCGCGAACGCGCGGCCTCGGACAAGATCAGCCAGGCGCTGGTCGACAGCTTCATGACCCCGATCGAGCGCGAAGACATCGAAGCGCTGGGTTCGGCCCTGTACAAGATTCCGAAGCAGATCGAGAAGTTCGCCGATCGCTATTCGCTGGCCACGACCCACCTGGAGCACATCGACTTCGCGCCGCGCGCGGCGATGCTGGAACAGGCCGCCGGCGTGGTGGTGGAGATGGTGGCCGACCTGCGCCACATGAACCTGGACCGGATGACCGCGCTGAACGAGAAGCTGCGCTCGCTGGAGAACGAGGCCGACCGCCTGATGCTCGAGCTGTACCGCGACATCTACTCCGGTCGCCTGGACAACCTGCAGATGTTCCTGCTGAAGGAATTCTTCGAGATCCTGGAAAAGGCCATCGACCGTTGCCGCGAGGCCGGCGTGGTGGCGTACCAGATCGTGTTGAAGAACAGCTGACGGACGCCGCCGCATGTTGACCCTTGTCCTGGTGGTGATCCTGGCCGCGCTCGTCTTCGAGTTCATCAACGGCTTCCACGATACTGCCAACTCCATTGCCACCGTAGTGGCGACCAAGGTGCTCTCGCCCGGCTGGGCGGTGATGCTGGCCGCCTTCATGAACCTCATCGGTGCGCTGACCGGTACGGCGGTGGCGCTGACCATCGCCTCGGGCCTGCTCAACACCAACGTGGTCGAGGTCACTCCGCAGGTGATCCTGTGCGCCCTGCTGGGCGGCATCATCTGGAACCTGATCACCTGGTGGAAGGGCCTGCCGTCCTCGTCCTCGCACGCCCTGATCGGTGGCCTCTGCGGTGCCGGTCTGGCCGCGGCCCACAACAACTGGGACGCGCTGATCTGGTCGGAGCGCCTGGGCAGCTGGGCGCAGAACAAGGGCCTGCTGTGGAAGGTGTTCGTGCCGATGATCACCTCGCCGATCGCCGGCTTCCTGCTCGGCATCGTGGTGATGGTGCTGCTGTGGGCGCTGATCGCCGGCCTGGCCAAGGTCGGTGGCGCCATCGGCCGCCTGGCCCGTCCGCGCATCGTCAATGCTTTCTTCGGCAAGGCGCAGATCGCCTCGGCGGCCTACATGGGCTTCGCCCACGGCCACAACGACGCGCAGAAGACCATGGGCATCATCGCGATGACCCTGATTGGTGCCGAAGCCACCGGCGCACTGAACGATCTGCCGTCCTGGCTGGCGTTCATGCACCCGGACGCGCACGCCGGTGACGGCATCGCCATGTGGATCGTACTGACCTGTGCAGTGGTGATGGCTGCCGGTACCGCCTCGGGTGGCTGGAAGATCATCAAGACCCTGGGCCACAAGATGGTCAAGCTGCACCCGATCCACGGCTTCGCCGCGGAGACCAGCTCGGCCACCATCCTGACCCTGGCGGCCCACTTCGGCATGCCGGTCTCGACCACGCACAGCATCTCCACCGCGATCATGGGCGTGGGCTTCGCCAAGAACCCGCGTTCGCTGAAGTTCGGCGTGATCGAGCGCATTGTCTGGGCCTGGATCCTGACCATCCCGGCCGCCGGCGGCTGTGCGTACCTGATCCTGAAGCTGTTCGAGCTGTTTGGCTGGACCTGATCGCCACGCCAAGGTGCACACGAAAAAGCCCGCCGATATCCGGTGGGCTTTTTCATGGGCAAAGAATTTTTCCGCACACAACGTGTCGACCAAGGTCGACACCTACCAGAGCAGAAACAGGGATCCGATCCCGTGCCGACCAACGGTCGGCACCCACCAGCAGCAGCGGGAAACTGTCGAAGGCGGGGTGGGTCCGGTTGCGGGGGTGTGAGCGGCATGGATGCCGCGACCAAGCCCCATGGACGGGTTTACGGCGTCCCCCGCAACCGGACCCGCTCCGCCAACCCACGGAATGCCCGCTTTTGCAGTTGCAGTGGCCGTGGCAGTCAGCGGGTGCCGGGCCGCAGGCCCGGCCGAACCCCTCAATTGCGTTGGAACAGCGCCTGCACATCCCTGCGGAACGCCGCCTGGCTGTCGGCCCGGCTGTAGAACATGTGCCCGCCCGGATAACTGCGCACCTGCACCCGGTCCGGATTGCTGCCCATCGTCGGCATCTGGTCCACGGTCAGGATCGAACCCATGAACGGACACGACAGGTCGTTCCAGCCATGCACGATCAGCACCTGCAGGTGCGGGTCGATCGCCACGGCCTGGCGCAGCTGGGTCACCGCGCCATCGCGCAGCTCGCCATTGCGGTCCCACAGCCGGTTCACGTCGTAGTTCAGCGCCTGGTACCGCGCATCCACCTTCCAGCCGACCACGCGCGTCACGAAGTCGACCATCGCCGTGGTGGTCGGCGCGATGATGCTGTCCAGCAGCGGATCGTTGGCGCGCTGCTCCGGATCGTTCGGGAATGGATCGAACGCGGTTACGTTGGAATCGTAGCGGCTGCCCAGCGTGCCCTTGTCGCGGAACACTTCACGCAGGTAGGCCTGGGTTTCCAGCCGACCACCGGCACGGCGCACGAACTGCGGGTCCAGCCCGGTCAGTTCGGTCACCCGGCGCAGCATTGCCTCGGTCGCCTGCGGATCGCTGCGGCCCTTCATCAACGCGGTGGCGTAGTCGCCACGGGTGTATTCCACTACTTCGCGCATCGCTGCATCGGTCAGCTTGCCCTGGCGCTCCAGGTGCGCGGCGGCGATCGACGGCAGGGTCTGCATCCACGCCATCGGCGAGACATCGGCGTTGTCTTCCAGGGTCGGGCTCAGGTATGGCGAGACCAGTACCAGGCCGTTCATCGCAACACCCAGCCGGGTCTGCAGGTAGTGGGTGATGCGTGGGCCGCGGTAGCCGCCGTAGCTCTCGCCGGTCAGGTACTTGCGCGACGACATGCGCTGGTTGCGCAGCAGCCAGTCGTAGATCGAGCGTGACAGGTATTCGATGTCGGCGCTGGGGTTGTACAGCGCCTTCTTGGCTTCGTCGTCGCCGATGCGCGCGCGGCTGAAGCCGGTGCCGACCGGATCGATGAACACCAGATCGGTGAAGTCCAGCCAGGTACCGGGGTTGTCGTGCAGCGTCGCCGGCGCCGACGCGCTGTCACCCTCGGAGCCGAAGGTCACCACCTTGGGCCCGATCGCGCCCATGTTGAGGTAGACCGACGATGCCCCGGGGCCGCCATTGAGCGCGAAGGTCACCGGCCGGTCCTTGCCCGGCATCGTGTAGGCGGTGAACACCACGTCGGCGATCACCTTGCCCTTGGCATCGCGTACCGGCAGGGTGCCGACGGTGGCGGTGTAGTCCAGGGTGCGGCCGGCCAGGCGCATGCTCTGGCGGGCCGAGGCGTCTGCGGGCAACGCAGGTGCCTCGGTCTTGTCGTCCTTCGGATCGGGCTTGGCGTCGGCATCAGGCGCGGCCAGCACGCTGGCTGGGGCGATGAGCAGGCCGACGCAGAGCGCGGCAGTGTGCAACAGGGACTTCATGGCACTGGGTGGGCAGCGGAAGGGGATTGCGATGCTAGGCCGGTGGCGGCCCATGTCGTATGTGTCCAAAGGCATGGCCGTGCGTTGAGCCCGCTACTGGCCAGATTGGGTCAAGCGGGCAGGGTGGCTGCCGCGTCGTCATCGGCCAGCAGGCCGTAGACGGCCGAGTCGGCCAGTTCCCCCTGGATGCGCCAGCGCTGGCGCAGCACTCCCTCGCGGCGGAAGCCCAGGCGTTCGAGCACGTGCGCGGAGGGTGCGTTGCGCGGGTCGATCTCGGCTTCCACGCGATGCAGGTGGAGGGTGCCGAACAGGTAGGCCAGTACCTGCTGCAGGGCCTCGTGCATGTAGCCCTGGCCCTGGCGATCCGGTGCCAGCAGGTAGCCGATCTCGGCGCGGGCTGCAGTGCGGTCCACTGCAAACACCACGCAGATGCCCAGCAGTGGACCTTCCAGCGATTCGCGCACGGCCAGCTTCAGCTGGGTACCGATGGCATGGGCGGCGAGATCATCGTCGATCTGTTCGCGCGCCTCGGCCTGTCGCGTCCAGGCCGGATGATTCCACCAGCGCATCACGTCGGGATTGGACTGCAGCGCGAACAGCGCGGCGGCGTCGTCACGGCGGATCGGGCTCAGGACCAGCCGTGCGCTGTGCAGCGGCAGGTCGGGGAACAGCAGCGAGTGGCTGGCCAATACGGTGGTCCGCACGGATGGACGCGCATTATGGCGCCGCCGGGTTTGCCGATGGGGGCGGAATCTCTGTAGAGCCGAGCCGATGCTCGGCTCTACAGGAGGGCTGCGGGAGTCAGACTTCCAGGGAGGCGAGATCGCCCTTCGACTCCAGCCAGCCCTTGCGGTCGGACGCGCGCTTCTTGGCCAGCAACATGTCCATCAGCGAGCGGGTCTGCTCGCCATCGTCCACGGTCAGCTGTACCAGGCGGCGCGTATCCGGGTGGATGGTCGACTCGCGCAGCTGCGGCGGGTTCATCTCGCCCAGGCCCTTGAAGCGGGTGACGTTGATGGCGCCCTTGATCTTCTCGCGCTCGATCTTGTCCAGCATCGAGCGCTTTTCTTCCTCATCGAGGGCATAGAACACCTGCTTGCCCACATCGATGCGGAACAGCGGCGGCATCGCCACGAACACATGGCCGGCATCGACCAGTGCCGGGAAGTGCTTCAGGAACAGCGCGGTCAGCAGCGTTGCGATGTGCAGGCCGTCGGAGTCCGCGTCGGCCAGGATGATCACCTTGCCGTAGCGCAGGCCGCTGATGTCGTCCTTGCCGGGGTCGCAGCCGATGGCGATGGCCAGGTTGTGTACTTCCTCCGAGGCCAGCACGCTGTTGGACGAGACTTCCCAGGTGTTCAGGATCTTGCCACGCAGCGGCATGATCGCCTGGAAATCCTTGTCGCGGGCCTGCTTGGCGCTGCCGCCTGCCGAGTCACCTTCCACCAGGAACAGCTCGGTGCGCGACAGGTCCTGGCTGATGCAGTCTGCCAACTTGCCGGGCAGGGCCGGGCCCTGGGTGATCTTCTTGCGGACGACCAGCTTCTCGGTCTTCAGGCGCGCGCTGGCACGCTCGATGGCGATCTGCGCGATCTTCTCGCCCAGTTCCACGTTCTGGTTCAGCAGCAGGCTGAACGCATCATGGGCGGCACCTTCGACGAAACCGGCGGCCTGGCGCGAGGACAGGCGCTCCTTCGTCTGGCCGCTGAACTGTGGGTCGGTCATCTTCAGCGACAGCACGAACGACACGCGATCCCACACGTCTTCCGGGGCCAGCTTGACGCCACGCGGCAGCAGGTTGCGGAAGTCGCAGAACTCGCGCAGCGCTTCGGTCAGGCCGGTGCGCAGGCCGTTGACATGGGTGCCGTGCTGCGCGGTGGGAATCAGGTTGACGTAGCTTTCCTGCACCAGCTCGCCTTCCGGCAGCCAGGCCACGGCCCAGTCAACTACCTCGGTGTCCTTCTTCAGGTTGCCGACGAACAGGTCGGCCGGCAGCGATTCGCGCTCGCCCAGCTCCAGCTTCAGGTAATCGCGCAGGCCGTCTTCGTAGTACCAGGTATCGACTTCACCGGTGGCTTCATCGGTCAGCTTCACGGTCAGGCCCGGGCACAGCACGGCCTTGGCGCGCAGCAGGTGCTTGAGCGCGCGCACCGCGAACTTCGGCGTATCGAAGTACTTCGGGTCCGGCCAGAAGCGCACGCGGGTACCGGTGTTCTTCTTGCCGACGCTGCCGACCACTTCCAGCGGCGTGGCACGGTCGCCGTTGCGGAAGGTGATGCGGTGTTCGGCGCCGTCGCGCTTGATGTGCACTTCCACCAGGGTCGACAGCGCATTGACGACGCTGACGCCGACGCCGTGCAGGCCGCCGGAGAAGGTGTAGTTGTTGTTGCTGAACTTGCCGCCCGCGTGCAGGCGCGTGAGGATCAGCTCGACACCCGGGATCTTCTCCTCCGGATGAATGTCCACTGGCATGCCGCGGCCGTCATCGCTGACCTCCACGCTGCCATCCTTGTACAGGGTGATCTCGATCGAACGGGCGTGACCGGCGAGGGCTTCGTCCACCGAGTTGTCGATCACTTCCTGCGCCAGGTGGTTCGGGCGCGCGGTGTCGGTATACATGCCGGGACGGCGCTTGACCGGGTCAAGGCCGGACAGGACTTCAATATCGGCGGCGTTATAGCGGGCGTTCATCTGTCTTCGAAAGCTTGGAGCGACGGGCAAGTGTGGGGTCTGGCACGGGAATTTGCACGCCTGCGGTTCAGTCTCGGCGGCGCAGAGGAGGTAAAATAGCCCTCGCTGGAATCTGAACGCCGGCGGCCCCGTTGGGTCTGAACGTCCAAGCCATACCGCGAGGAGGACCTCATGAAGAAGTTGCTGACCATTGCGATCCTGGCCGCTGCCGCCGTTGCAGTGCCGCTGGTGGTGGCGCAGAACGCCGGCCAGCCGGCCCCGCAGCAGGGTGACCAGGCCGACAAGGCGCAGGCCGAGGCCGATGCCAAGGCCAAGCGTCGGGCCCAGGCCAATGCCGAAATGAAGGCGCAGGGCCAGCCGGCCCCGCAGCAGGAAGAGGAAGAGGAAGCGCGCAAGAAGCGCTGATCCCGCAACCTGCCAGGCGCCCTTGCGACAAGGGTTGCGCACCGAAACGCCCCGCCCAGCGGGGCGTTTTTTGTTGGATCGGCCGCACAAGCCCCTTGGGTTGGCGGCCATCAATCTGTAAACTATGGCTTTCCGGGAGTAAGTGCGTGTCCACCCTTTGCGAATGGGCTGGAGCGGCCAAGCGTGGCTTCCAGCATGGCGGGTCGCAGGTGACGGTCGATTTGACCGGCACGGCCGCCCCGACCTCGCACGATGGTTCCCGTCCGGCGCCTGCCGCCGCACGGATCCGCACCTCCCTCGCTGCCACAGCGAACCGGAAAACCCCCTCTGAGCACCATGCCCGCCCTCCGGGTGCGCGTGGTGCTGCCGTTTTCCATTTCCAGACAGGATGCTTGCAGCCATGACTCCCTTGATTTTCGTAACCGGCGGCGTGGTGTCCTCGCTCGGCAAAGGCATTGCCGCCGCGTCGCTGGCCGCCATTCTCGAAGCCCGTGGCCTGAAGGTCACGATGATGAAGCTCGACCCGTACATCAACGTCGACCCGGGCACCATGAGTCCGTTCCAGCACGGTGAGGTCTATGTCACCGACGACGGCGCGGAGACCGACCTCGACCTGGGCCACTACGAGCGCTTCGTGCGCACCCGCCTCAGCCGCAAGAACTCGGTCACCACCGGCCGCATCTACGAGAACGTGATCCGCAAGGAGCGCCGCGGCGACTACCTGGGCGCGACCGTGCAGGTCATTCCGCACATCACCGACGAGATCCGTCGCTGCATCGACGAAGCCACCGAAGGCTATGACGTGGCACTGGTCGAGATCGGCGGCACCGTTGGCGACATCGAGTCGCTGCCGTTCCTGGAGGCGATCCGCCAGGTGCGCACCGAACGTGGCCCGGAGAAGGCGCTGTTCATGCACCTCACCCTGGTGCCGTACATCGGCGCCGCCGGCGAGCTGAAGACCAAGCCGACCCAGCACTCGGTGAAGGAACTGCGCTCGATCGGCATCCAGCCGGACGTCCTGCTGTGCCGCTCCGAGCAGGCGGTGCCGGATTCGGAGCGCCGCAAGATCGCCCAGTTCACCAACGTTTCCGAGCGTGCGGTGATCAGCGTGCCGGACGTGGACGTGCTGTACCGCATCCCGTCTGGCCTGCATGCACAGGGCCTGGACGAAATCGTGGTGAACCAGCTGAAGCTGGCCGACAAGGCCGGTCCGGTCGACCTGTCGATGTGGGAAGACGCGGTCGATGCGACCCTGCACCCGCTGGACGAAGTGACCATCGCCGTGGTCGGCAAGTACGTCGATCACCAGGATGCCTACAAGTCGGTCGGCGAAGCACTGAAGCACGGTGGCCTGCGCCAGCGCACCAAGGTCAACCTGAAGTGGCTGGAAGCACAGGACCTGGAAGGCACCGACATGGCTGCACTGGCCGATGTCGACGGCATCCTGGTGCCGGGTGGCTTCGGTGACCGTGGTTTCGAAGGCAAGGTGCTGACCTCGAAGTTCGCCCGCGAGCAGCAGGTGCCGTACTTCGGCATCTGCTACGGCATGCAGGCGGCCGTGGTCGACTACGCGCGCAACGTGGTCGGCCTGGAAGGTGCCAACAGCACCGAGAACGACCGCCAGTCGCCGAACCCGGTGATCGGCCTGATCACCGAATGGCGCACCGCCAGCGGCGATGTCGAGAAGCGTGACGACAAGAGCGACCTCGGCGGCACCATGCGCCTGGGCCTGCAGGAACAACGCCTGAAGCCGGGCACGCTGGCCCGCGAGCTGTACGGCAAGGACGTGGTCGCCGAGCGCCACCGCCACCGCTACGAGTTCAACAACCGTTACCGCACCCAGCTGGAAGATGCGGGCCTGGTGATCGCCGGCAAGTCGATGGACGACACCCTGGTGGAAGTGGTCGAGCTGCCACGCGATGCCCACCCGTGGTTCCTGGCCTGCCAGGCGCACCCGGAATTCCTGTCCACGCCGCGTGACGGACACCCGCTGTTCATTGGTTTCATCCGTGCCGCGCGCGAGCGCAAGGCCGGCGGCAAGCTGCTTTCCGAAGCGCGCGCCTGACTTGTGAATGGGGGCTTCGGCCCCCATCCTGCATGCTTCAACCCCCAGCGCACCGCCCCGTCCGGTGCTGCGGACAACAAGGAAACGCCATGAAACTGTGTGGATTCGAGGTCGGGCTGGACCAGCCCCTGTTCCTGATCGCCGGCCCCTGCGTGATCGAGTCGATGCAGCTGCAGCTCGATACCGCCGGCAAGCTGAAGGAGATCACCGACAAGCTCGGCGTCAACTTCATCTTCAAGTCCAGCTTCGACAAGGCCAACCGCACTTCGGGTACCGCATTCCGCGGCCCGGGCATGGAAGAGGGCCTGAAGGTGCTGGCCGAAGTGAAGAAGCAGATCGGCGTGCCGGTGCTGACCGACGTCCACGAATACACCCCGATGGACGAAGTGGCCTCGGTGGTGGACGTGCTGCAGACCCCGGCGTTCCTGGTCCGCCAGACCGACTTCATCCGCAAGGTGTGCTCGGCCGGCAAGCCGGTCAACATCAAGAAGGGCCAGTTCCTGGCGCCGTGGGACATGAAGCCGGTCGTGGAGAAGGCCAAGGCCACCGGCAACGAGCAGATCATGGTCTGCGAGCGCGGTGCCAGCTTCGGCTACAACAACCTGGTCAGCGACATGCGTTCGCTGGCGGTGATGCGCGAGACCGGTTGCCCGGTGGTGTTCGACGCCACCCACTCGGTGCAGTTGCCGGGCGGGCAGGGCACCAGCTCAGGCGGCCAGCGCGAGCACGTGCCGGTGCTGGCCCGTGCCGCGGTGGCGGTGGGCATCTCCGGCCTGTTCGCCGAAACCCATCCGGATCCGTCAAAGGCGCTGTCCGATGGTCCCAACGCGTGGCCGCTGGACCAGATGGAGGCCCTGCTCGAGACCCTGATGGAACTCGACGCGGTGACCAAGAAGCACGGCTTTTCGCGCTTCGCGTGAGTCGTGACCCGTGGGTGGCGCTGGAAACCCAGCGCCGCCGCCGGCACTGGAGACAGTGGCCGTGGGGCCTGATCGCGCTGGGGCTGTCCGCGGTGTTCACCGTGGGCTTGTTCTGCCTGGTGCTGATCGGCGCCGCGTCAGTGCGCCCACCGGGTGATGGCGGCAGCGCGCTCGATCTTCGGGCGTATTTCATTGCGCTTGTGGTCGGAGAGCTGCTGGCCAGCGCAGGGTGCGTCGCTTCGGCTGTGCTGGCCTGGCGATTGAACCGTGGCAAGGTACCGGCAGGGCTGGCGATCATCCTGCTTTCTCTGTGGATCGGCACCCTGTCCTACGGATGGCTTTGATGAATACGACCCCATCGGCGCGCGGCTGGCCCTGGGGCCTGATCGCGCTGGCGCTGTCCGTGTTGACCTGGATGGCCCTGGTGGTGGGCGTGCTGGCCTTCACCGCCGGCTTCCGGCCGCCCGGGGACGGAAACAATGGCGTGCAGGCCACGCAGTGGTGGATGCTGGGCGCGCTGGTCACGATGGTGCTGTGCTTTCTCGGCAGCCCGGTGGCGATGGTGTTGGCCTGGCGACGGCGGCGTGGCCCCATCCTTGCGGCGATTGCCGGTGCATTGCTGGTGATGCTGGTCTCGCTGGTCCTTATCGTGATCGGGTCGAGCTGGGGCTGATGCAGGCCACGCCATTTGGCAAGTGGCGGGCAGCCGGGGATAATCACGCGGCATTCGTTTTGTCGCCCCCTCTCCAGACAGGTAACCGGCCCGACCATGAGTACGATCCGCAGCATCCACGCCCGTGAAATCCTCGACAGCCGTGGCAATCCCACGCTGGAAGCCGAAGTCATCCTGGAGGACGGTTCGTTCGGTCGCGCCGCGGTTCCCTCAGGCGCCTCGACCGGCACCAAGGAAGCGGTCGAGCTGCGTGACGGCGACAAGACCCGTTACCTGGGCAAGGGCGTGCGCAAGGCCGTTGACAACGTCAACACCACGATTGCCGCCGCGCTGAAGGGGTTTGAAGCCACCGACCAGGCCGGCCTCGACCGTCGCCTGATCGATCTGGACGGCACCGAGAACAAGGGTCGGCTGGGCGCCAACGCACTGCTGGGTGTTTCGATGGCCGCCGCGCACGCCGCCGCCGCATCCAGCAAGCAGGCGCTGTGGCAGTACCTGGCTGCCCGGACCGGCGTGACCCCGTCGCTGCCGGTGCCGATGATGAACATCATCAACGGCGGCGCGCATGCCGACAACAACGTCGACTTCCAGGAGTTCATGGTGCTGCCGGTCGGCTTCACCTCGTTCTCCGAAGCATTGCGCGCCGGTACCGAAATCTTCCATTCGCTGAAGTCGGTGCTGAAGGGCCACGGCCTGAGCACGGCGGTGGGCGACGAAGGCGGCTTCGCGCCGGACTTCCGCAGCAACGTCGAAGCGCTGGACACCATCCTCGAAGCGATCGGCAAGGCCGGCTACACCGCCGGTGAAGACGTGCTGCTGGGCCTGGACGTGGCTTCCAGCGAATTCTTCGAGAACGGCAAGTACAATCTGGTCGGCGAGAACAAGCGCCTGACTTCCGAGCAGTTCGTCGACTTCCTCGCCGACTGGGCCGCGCAGTACCCGATCATCACGATCGAAGACGGCCTGGCCGAGAACGACTGGGCGGGTTGGAAGCTGCTGACCGACCGCATCGGCAAGGAGGTGCAGCTGGTCGGTGACGACCTGTTCGTGACCAACCCGAAGATCTTCCAGGAAGGCATCGACTCGGGCACCGCCAACGCGATCCTGATCAAGGTCAACCAGATCGGCACGCTCAGCGAAACCCTGGAAGCGATCGCCATGGCCGACCGCGCCGGCTATGCGGCCGTGGTCTCGCACCGGTCGGGCGAAACCGAAGACACCACCATCGCCGACATCGCCGTGGCCACCACCGCCACCCAGATCAAGACCGGCTCGCTGTGCCGCAGCGATCGCGTGGCCAAGTACAACCAGCTGCTGCGCATCGAGGAAGCCCTCGGCGCCGGCGCGCGTTACGCCGGTCGTGACGCGTTCGTTTCGCTGAAGCGCTGAGCCGATGCGCGACTGGCGCTGGATGCTGCTGGTGCTGGCCCTGTTGCTGGGCTGGCTGCAGTACCGCTTCTGGTTCGGTCCGGGCAATTCGGGTGAAGTGATGATGCTCGAAGCCCAGGTCGCCAACCAGGAACGGGACAATGAGGGTCTGCAGCAGCGCAACGACGCGCTGGCCGCCGAAGTGAAGGACCTCAAGGAAGGCCAGTCCGCCATCGAGGAACGCGCGCGCAGCGAGCTGGGCATGATCAAGCCCGGTGAGAAGTTCTACCGCGTGGTCGAGGATGCGCCGGTCCGTCCGGCGCAGCCCGCTGCAGGCGTCACTGTCCAGGCCGGCGATCACCCGGCGGACGTGCCATGAGCGCGGCGATCTGGGTGGTGGTTCCGGCTGCCGGCCGTGGCGCCCGCTTTGGTGCGCCGCTGCCCAAGCAGTACCTGCAGGCGGGCGGGCAGATCCTGCTCGCTCATACCCTGGACGCGCTGCTGGCGCATCCGGCCGTGGCCGGCGCAATGGTGGTGATCGGCCAGGACGACGGCGACTGGCCGGGCTGGAGCGAATGGGCCGGCAAACCGGTGCTGACCTGCATCGGCGGCGCGACCCGTGCCGCCTCGGTGCTGGCTGGGCTGCAGGCGTTGCCGGACTCGGTGCGCGCTGATGAATTCGTGCTGGTCCACGACGCCGCGCGCCCCAACCTGTCGCTGGCCGATCTTGGCCGCCTGCTTGAAGTCGGGCGTGCCGATCCGGTCGGGGCGATCCTGGCCGCACCGGTGCGCGACACCCTCAAGCGTGCGGGCGACGACGGTGGCATCGATGGCACTGAACCGCGCGAGCGGCTGTGGCGTGCACTGACACCACAGCTGTTCCGCCGCCACCAGCTCAGCCGCGCGCTGTCCGACGCCGCCGCTGCCGGTGTTGAAGTCACCGACGAGGCCATGGCCATGGAGCGCCAGGGCCAGCGCCCGCTGCTGGTGGAAGGCAGCGAGGACAACTTCAAGGTCACCACCCCGGCCGATCTGGACCGGTTCGAATTCGTACTTTCCCGCCGCGCCGGCTGACTGCCCGCGCGGCCCTGCTGCAAGGGCTGCATCCATGAGCACCGCACCGTTCCCGCCCGTCCGCATCGGCCAGGGCTACGACGTCCATGCCTTCGGTGAAGGCGATCACATCATGCTCGGCGGAGTGAACGTACCGCACAGCTGCGGCGTGCTGGCGCACAGCGACGGCGACGTGATCCTGCACGCCCTGTGCGATGCCATGCTCGGTGCGCTGGCGCTGGGCGATATCGGCCAGCATTTCCCGCCGAGCGATGATCGCTGGAAGGGCGCCGACAGCAGCGATTTCGTGCGCCATTGCGACAGCCTGCTGCGCGAGCGTGGCTGGCGCGTTGGCAACACCGACATCACCGTGATCTGCGAGCGGCCGAAGGTTGGCCCGCATGCGCTGGCCATGCGTGAGCGCATTGGTGGGTTGCTGCAGCTGCCGCTGGACGCGGTCAGCGTCAAGGCGACCACCTCGGAGAAGCTGGGCTTCACCGGCCGCGGCGAAGGCATCGCCGCGCAGGCGGTCGTGTTGCTGGTGGCGGCATGATCCCGCTGCCGTTGGCGTTTGGTGCGCCGCTGTTGACGGCGCGCATCCGCACCACGCCGGACGATTTCCAGGTGGATGAACTGCCGGCCTTCGAGGCCACCGGTGAAGGCGAGCACCTGTTGCTGCACATCCGCAAGCGCGGCGCCAACACCGTGCATGTGGCCAAGCGGCTGGCCAAGTGGGCGGGCCTGCCGGAAATGGCGGTGAGCTACGCCGGCATGAAGGATCGGCATGCGGTCACCACCCAGCGTTTCAGCGTGCACCTGCCCAAGCGCGTCGCGCCGGATCTGGCCGAGCTGGCCAGTGATGAGATCGAAGTGCTCGAAGCGACCTGGCACAACCGCAAGCTGCAGCGTGGTGCACTGGCCGGCAACCGCTTCAGGCTGGTGCTGCGCGAGGTGCAGGGCGATGCTGCGGCGATCAGCGAGCGCCTGCAGCAGATCGCCGGGCGCGGCCTGCCGAACTGGTTTGGCGAGCAGCGCTTCGGCCGCGACGGCGGCAACGTGCCTGCCGCATTGGCGATGTTCGGTGGCCGCCGCATGCGCAAGGACCAGCGTTCGCTGTTGCTGTCGGCTGCCCGCTCGGCGCTGTTCAATCGTGTGCTCGCCGCGCGCGTGGAGCTGGGCAACTGGGATCAACCGCTGGACGGTGAAGTGTGGATGCTCGATGGCAGCCGCAGCGTGTTCGGCCCCGAACCCTACACCGACGTGCTGGCCGAGCGCCTGGCCCGTTTCGACATCCATCCCAGCGCGCCGCTGTGGGGCGAAGGCGAGCTGCGCAGCGCCGACGCTGCACGTGAGCTGGAGCTGGCCGCGCTGGACGACGAGGAATCGAAGGCGCTGCGCGCTGGCCTGGAAGACGCACGGCTGAAGCAGGAGCGCCGCGCGCTGCGCCTGCGCCCGGCGTTGCTGCAGCATCAGTGGTTGGCCAGTGATGTACTGGAACTCTCGTTCGCGTTGCCGCCGGGCTGCTACGCCACCGCCGTGCTGCACGAACTCGGCCCCGTCGAAGACGCCGCGCAGGCCTGACAGAAAAAGGGGACGGAGGGAATTAAGTCGTTTGTGGCACAAACGACTTAATTCCCTCCGTCCCCTTTTTGTCAACGCCGCGCCAGCAACACCAGCACCGCGCCGGTGCCGCCTTGCCCGGTCGGCGCCGAATGAAACGCCAGCACGTCGTTGCGCAGCCGCAGCAGGCGATCAACCAGGTTCTTCAGCACCGGTGCACCGCCATCGGACTGCAGGCCCTTGCCGTGGATGATGCGCACGCAGCCATACTCGTGTGCATGCGCTTCCAGCAGGAACTGGCGCAGCAGGGTTTCCGCCTGCGCGGCGGTGGCGCCGTGCAGGTCGAGCTCATCCTGTACCGAATACTGGCCGCGCTTGAGACGCTGGAACAGGCGCGGTGGCAGGTTGTCGCGGCGGTAGCTGGCCACGTCGCCCGCTTCCAGCGGCGTACTGTCGCGCAGCAGCCGCGCAAACTCGCCCGCAGCTTCGGCCTCGTCGCGTTCGGCCATGCGTGCGCGCGGCTTGGGCCGGGGCGCAGCAGGCGCCGGTTCGGCATCCTTGCGCAGCGGCGTCACTTCACCGATGGCCGCACGGAACAGCGCGGCCGGATCTTCGTCTTCAGGGTGCGACATGCGCACAGGGTAAACCGCCGGCGCGGGTCTGCCTATGACGGTTCGATGTCGGCCGTGACCGCCGGCAGGGTAGGACCGGCGGCTCGCATGCGGCACAATAGACGATGCCCTTGCAGGGTCGACGGCTTCCGCAGGGGAGTACGACGGTCCCGCCCACACTGCACGGTGACGGAATCGAATTCTTGGAAAATCAAGCGGTTAAATCGAAGATGCGAATCCTGGTCAGTAATGACGATGGTGTCGACGCCGCAGGCATCCGGATGCTTGCTTCGGTCCTGCGCGAGGCCGGACACGAAGTCACGGTGGTCGCGCCCGACCGCGATCGCTCCGGTGCCAGCAACTCGCTGACCCTGGACCTGCCGATCCGGCTCAAGCGCATCGACCATTACACCGTCTCGGTGGCTGGCACGCCGACCGACTGCGTGCACCTGGCGCTGACCGGCCTGCTTGAATTCGAGCCGGACATCGTCGTGTCAGGCATCAACAACGCCGCCAACCTCGGCGACGACGTGATCTATTCCGGCACCGTCTCGGCGGCGATGGAAGGCCGCTTCCTCGGCCTGCCGGCGGTGGCGGTCTCGCTGGTTACCCGCAACCACGATCCGAAGCACTTCGACACCGCCGCGCGCGCCGCAGTGGAGATCGTGGCCCGGCTCAAGGCCGATCCGCTGCCGGCCGACACCATCCTCAACGTCAACGTGCCGGATCTGCCCTGGAGCGAGGTCAAGGGCTTCGAGGTCACCCGCCTCGGCAACCGCCATCGTGCCGAAGGCTGCATCGCGCAGAAGGATCCGCGCGGCAACGAGGTGTACTGGATCGGCCCGGCCGGGCGCGAGCAGGACTCCGGCCCGGGCACCGACTTCCACGCGGTGCGCACCGGCCACATCTCGATCACCCCGATCCAGGTGGACCTGACCCGCTACCAGGCGCTGGAGAAAGTGGCCAGCTGGGTGGGTGGCCTCAGCGCCGCGCTGGACCGGCCGGCATGAGTCCACGCCTGCGACTGCAGCCGGAAGCTGTCGGCATCGGCATGACCTCGCAGCGCGTGCGTGACCGTCTGGTCGATCGCCTGCGCGAAGCTGGCATCGTCGACGAGTCCACCTTGAACGCAATCCGGGTTGTGCCGCGCCATCTGTTCATCGATGAAGCACTGGCCTCGCGTGCCTATGAGGACACCGCGCTGCCGATCGGCCATGGCCAGACCATCTCGCAGCCCTGGGTGGTCGCCCGGATGACCGAGGCGGTGCTCCAGGTCGCGCCGAAGCGCGTGCTGGAAGTCGGCACCGGCTCGGGCTACCAGGCCGCCATCCTGGGCGCGCTGGGCCTGGAGGTCTACACCGTGGAGCGTATCGGTGACCTGTTGCGGCAGGCACGCAAGCGCTTCCGCGCACTGGGCATGAACATCCGCACCAAGCATGACGACGGTCGCGCCGGATGGGCCGAGCACGGTCCGTTCGATGCCATCGTGGTCACCGCCGCCGCGCCTGCACTGGTCGATGAACTGGTCGGGCAGCTGGCTGAAGGGGGGCGCCTGGTGGCGCCGGTGGGTGGCCCGGGCGGACAGTCGCTGGTGCAGCTGGACCGCAAGCCCGATGGCAGCATCGAACAACGCGTGCTGGCGCCGGTCACGTTCGTGCCGCTGCTGTCTGGCATGCTCGACTAATCCACGGAGCAGGGTTGCATGAAGATTTTCGGGCCGCTGTACGAGCGGGCGATGAAGTGGGCGGCGCACGAACGCGCGCCGACCTACCTGACGGTACTGAGTTTCTTTGAAGCGATCATCTTCCCGGTGATGCCGGAAGTGATGCTGGCACCGATGTGCGTGGCCCAGCCCAGGCGTGGCTGGTGGTTCGCCACCCTCAGCCTGGCGGGCTCGATGGTCGGCGCGCTGGTTGGTTACGCGCTGGGTCATTACGCTTTCGAGGCGATCAAGCCGGTGTTCGAGGCGATGGGCATGCTTCCGGCGATCGAGCAGGGCATCACCACCGTGCAGGCGAAGATGGCCGAATCGCCGTGGGCGGTGTTCACCTTCCTGGTGCTGGGCGGCTTCATGCCGATCCCGATGAAGGTCTTCACGTGGGCATCGGGTATCGTCGGCGTACCGATGCCGCAGTACCTGTTGAGCATGTTGATCGGTCGTGGCAAGCGCGTGTTCGTGCTGGCCGCGGTCATCCGTATCGGTGGTGCGCGTGCCGAAGCGGCGCTGCGTCGCTGGATTGAACCGCTGGGCTGGATCGCCACCGTGCTGGTGGTGGTGCTGATCGCCTGGCTTGTATGGAGGTCGAAGTTCGCATGAATCCTGATCGTCTGAGCAAGGGAGTGCGCATCGGCGCGCTGGCGTTGCTGGTTTCCACACTGGCCGCCTGCGGTACCGCCACCGTGGTCCGCCCGGGCGGCGGCAACGCTGGCGGCGTGACCACGCCGAAGACCTCGGTACCCAAGCCCGGGCAGACCGTGGTGGTGCGCAAGGGCGACACCATCTATGCGCTGGCCCGCATCCATGACATCACCCCGGCCGACCTGATTGCCTGGAATCGTCTGGACAACCCGTCGACCATCTACCCCGGCCAGGTGATCCGCCTGTATCCGCAGGGGGCCACCAGCGGCCGTGCGCCGACCACGGTGGTCACCCCGCCGCGTTCGGCTGGCAGCAGTGGCGGCAGCACCGCGCCGGCCCCGGCGCCGGTCGGGCCGGTGAAGAGCAACATCGCCTGGCGCTGGCCAGCCGATGGCGCGATCGTCGGCCGCTACGTGGCCGGTGACGCGACCAAGCAGGGCGTCGACATCGCCGGTACCAGCGGCCAGCCGGTCAAGGCAACCGCCAACGGCGTGGTGGTGTACTCCGGTGCCGGCCTGGTCGGCTACGGCGAACTGATCATCATCAAGCACAGCGACCAGTGGCTGTCCGCCTATGGTCACAACCGCAAGCGCCTGGTCAATGAAGGGCAGAGCGTGAAGGCTGGCGAGCAGATCGCCGAAATGGGCCGCACCGGTGCGAACCGCGACATGGTCCACTTCGAGATTCGCTACAACGGCAAGCCGGTCGATCCGCAGCAGTACCTGCCGGCACGTTGACGCGGTTGGAACAGGGAGTGCCGGGCCATGCCTGGCGTTCCTGACCTGTAGAGCCGTGCTCGACTCAGCGACTGCGGAGCGGTCGTTTGCGATCCTGTGTGCCGCAGGCTCACCTTCACGGCGGACCGGATACCCGGCATTCTTGAGCGGTCCCAGTCGACCCGGTACCCCATGCTGCGTCCTGCTTCCGTTCTCGCCTTGCTGATCGTCGCACCGCTGGTCACCGCGGCCAGCGATCCGCGCGACGTGGTCACCCGTCTTTACGCCGTAGTCCAGGCGCCGGCTTCAGATGAAGCAGCCATCCCGCCGTTGCTGGGCGATGCCCTGCGCTCGGCGGTCGATGCGCAGCATGCTTACGAGCGGGCCTGTACCGCGCTGGCCGCGCACGACGAGAAGCCGCACATGCTCGACCAGAGCCTGTATCTGCTGGCGCCGGACCGACCGGACACGGTCGCGGTGGGAATGCCCGAATCGAGGGGTGACGCGACCTGGATCCGCGTCGACATGGCAGTGGGCGACTATCGATGGACCGACCGGGTCCTGCTGCAGCGGCAGGACCGGGACTGGAAGGTCATGGATATCCGCTGGGGGCAGGGCGGCCACCTGATCGGACGGCTCCAGGAGTTCTCGGCATTCCGCTGCGCGCCTTCAGGCCGCTAGGGGCCGGAGGCACCGGTGACTCGAGAACTCAGCCTTCCAGAATGAAAGCAGCCGCGACCTTGCGGCCTTCGCCTGCCAGGATGTTGAAGGTGCGTGCGGCGGCTGGATTGTTCATCACTTCCAGGCCGATGCCGCGTGACAGGCAGGCGGCCATCACCACCGCCGATGGGAACACCTGGCGGTCACCGGTACCCAGCACGATCAGCGCCGGGTTCAGCGCCAGGATCGGCTCCAGGTCCGCCAGCTGCAACGCAGCGGCGCTCGCCACCGGCCAATGCGCGACCAGCTGGTCCGGGGTCAGGAAGAAGCTCCCGTCCAGCACCTGGTCATTGACCTTGGCCGAGCGGCCATTGGCGGCGCGCAGGCTGTAGGCGTAGTCGGGCGGTTCGTGGTTCAGCTGCATGACGGTAGGGCGATCAGCCGCGCGGCAGCACGATCTGGCGCTGTTCCCTGCTCGGGCGGTACAGCACGGCGACGTGGCCGATGCGCTGCACCAGAGCGCTCTCGGTGGCTTCGACGATCTCGCCGATCATCACGTCACGGGCGTCGCGATCCTCGGCAGCGACCTTCACCTTGACCAGTTCGTGGCGCTCCAGCACTTCGTTCAGCTCAGCGATGAAGGCCGGGGTCACACCCTTGCCGCCGGTCTGCAGCAGGGCCTTCAGGTCGTGGGCTTGGCCGCGCAGGAAACGGGTCTGGGAAGCGGTCAGGGCGATGGACATGCAGGAAAACACGGTTGAATGGGGCGATCAGGGTATCATGAGGACCCCATCAGCCCCTATTTTCAATGGCTACCCGCAGCAAAAGCAGCCAGCGCTGGCTCAAGGAACACTTCTCCGACCCCTTCGTGAAGAAGGCGCAGGCCGAAGGCATGCGCTCGCGCGCCGCCTACAAGCTCGAAGAGCTGCTTGAACGTGACCGGCTGCTGAAGCCGCACATGGTGGTGGTCGACCTCGGCGCGGCGCCGGGTGGCTGGTCTCAGCAGGTTAGGAGACAGATCGGCGACACCGGCCGCGTGCTGGCCCTGGACATCCTGGACATGCCGCCGCTGGCCGGCGTGGAGTTCCTTCATGGTGACTTCAGGGAAGAAGCCGTCCTATCGCAGTTTGAAGCCATGCTCGGGGATCAGCCGGTAGACCTTGTGCTGTCGGACATGGCCCCCAATAAGAGTGGTGTGGGCGCGGTCGACCAGCCGCGGATGATGCACCTGGCGGAGCTGGCCCTGGATTTTGCCGACAACCACCTGAAGACCGGTGGGGCATTCCTGATCAAGCTGTTCCAGGGCGAGGGCTTTGACGACTACGTGCGCGACATGCGCCGCCGGTACGACAAGGTCTCCATCCGCAAGCCGGAAGCCTCGCGCAAGCGCTCTCCCGAGGTGTACGCCTTGGGTCAGGGAAAACGCGCCCACATGAAGTAAGCTCGCAATGTACGCAAGTTCGACCCCCACGCAACGCCAGCACTGAGAGGAACACCGGAGCCAATGAGGATGAACGACTTGACCAAGAACCTCCTGCTATGGGTGGTCGTCGCCGTCGTGCTGATGGTGGTCTTCCAGAGCTTCTCGCCGAAGTCCTCCGGAGCCGGCGCGCAGGGGGCGTCGTACTCGCAGTTCCTGGACCAGGTGGACAGCGGCAACGTGCAGAAGGTCGCCTTTGGCGGCGACATGCGCGGCGGCACCAGCCAGCTGACCTACACCACCCGCGGCGGGCAGACATCCACCATCACCGCACCGTTCGATCGCGACCTGATCAACGTGCTGCGCACCAAGAACGTGGAGATCGTGCAGGAGGAGCCGTCCAGCGGCATCTCCCTCGGTGCGATCCTGATGAATTTCCTCCCGGTCATCCTGATCATCGGCTTCTGGTTGTTCATCATGCGCCAGATGCAGGGCGGTGGCGGCGGTGCCAAGGGCGCGATGTCCTTCGGCAAGTCGCGCGCCAAGCTGCAGGGCGAGGACCAGATCAAGGTCACCTTCGCCGACGTCGCCGGCTGCGACGAGGCCAAGGAAGAAGTGGGTGAGCTGGTCGACTTCCTGCGCGACCCGTCCAAGTTCACCAAGCTGGGTGGCAAGATTCCGCGCGGCGTGCTGATGGTGGGCCCGCCGGGTACCGGCAAGACGCTGCTGGCCAAGGCCATCGCCGGCGAAGCCAAGGTGCCGTTCTTCTCGATCTCCGGTTCGGACTTCGTGGAAATGTTCGTCGGCGTCGGCGCCAGTCGCGTGCGCGACATGTTCGAGCAGGCCAAGAAGCATGCCCCGTGCATCATCTTCATCGACGAAATCGACGCCGTCGGTCGTCACCGTGGCGCCGGCCTGGGCGGTGGCCATGACGAGCGCGAGCAGACCCTGAACCAGCTGCTGGTCGAAATGGACGGTTTCGAGGGCGGTGAAGGCGTGATCGTGATCGCCGCCACCAACCGTCCGGACGTGCTGGACCCGGCGCTGCTGCGCCCGGGTCGCTTCGACCGCCAGGTCGTGGTTGGCCTGCCGGACGTGAAGGGTCGCGAGCACATCCTGAAGGTCCACATGCGCAAGCTGCCACTCGCCGACGATGTCGAGCCGATGGTGATCGCGCGGGGTACCCCGGGCTTCTCCGGTGCTGATCTGGCCAACCTGTGCAACGAGGCGGCCCTGTTCGCCGCGCGTGGCAACGAGAAGGAAGTCCGCATGGACCACTTCGACCGTGCCCGCGACAAGATCCTGATGGGTGCCGAGCGCCGCTCGATGGCCATGAGCGAAGAAGAGAAGACCCTGACCGCCTACCACGAAGCCGGCCACGCCATTGTCGGCCGCCTGGTGCCCGAGCACGACCCGGTCTACAAGGTCACGATCATCCCGCGCGGCCGTGCGCTGGGCGTGACCATGTACCTGCCGGAGGGCGACAAGTATTCGATGAACCGCGTGGCGATCAAGTCGCAGCTGTGCTCGCTGTACGGTGGTCGTGTGGCCGAGGAGCTGATCTTCGGTGCCGACAAGGTCACCACGGGCGCTTCCAACGACATCGAACGCGCCACCAAGATGGCCCGCAACATGGTCACCAAGTGGGGCCTGTCCGACCAGCTCGGCCCGATCGCCTATGGCGAAGAGGATGACGAGGTGTTCCTGGGCCGTTCGGTCACCCAGCACAAGAGCGTGTCCAACGACACCGCGCGTCGCATCGATGAGGAGGTGCGCAAGATCCTCGACGAAGCCTACGCGCGCACTACCGAGCTGATGACGGCCAACCTGGACAAGTTGCACGCGATGTCCCAGCTGCTGCTGCAGTACGAGACGATCGACGCGCCGCAGATCGACGCCATCATGGAAGGCCGCGATCCGCCGCCGCCGGCCGGCTGGAACAAGTCGAACAAGGATGGTGGCAACGACAAGGGCGGCGACGCCCGCCCGCTGCCGCCGATCGCGGGCCCGGCCGAATCGCACTGACGGCCCGCTGCGCGTGACACCAGACGAGGCCGGGGCAACCCGGCTTCGTCGTTTCTGGGCTACCGGCCCATTCCGAAGAACCGAACTGACGCTGGAGCCCGCATGTCTGCCCCGAAGCCCGAACCGATTTCCCACACCGCCGAAATGGTCATCGCCACCGTGGTCGGCGTGGGTGTGGGCCTCGGAGCCGACAATCTGCTGTTGGGCTGCGTGGTGGGTATCGCGGTCGGCATCGTGCTGAGCATCGCCAGGACCCTGTACGTGGACCGCAAGCGTCGCCGCCGTTGAGGGTGTCGGCAGGGCTGCGCCCTGCACCCGTGGTAGTGCCGGCCGCTGGCCGGCAACCTCAAAAGCAAAAGCAAAAGCGGGCTTTCCGTGGGATGGCGGGGCGGTGTCGGAGTGCGGGGACGCTGCAAGTACGTCCCTGTAAGCTTGGCAGCCGCATCCATGCGGCTGACACCCCGCCCTCCGACACCGCCCCACCTCTGACAGATTTCTGCTGCTGTTGGTAGGTGTCGACCTTGGTCGACACGGTAGATCCACGCCATGCGTGGATGCATTTCGACTCCAATTCGAAATATTCGATTCCGACGGAGATTCATCTACGCATGGCGTGGATCTACCGGGCCCCATCCAACCGTCACCGGGAATCTGTCGGAGGTGGGGCGGTGTGGGGCTGCAGGACCGTTGGCGCCATGGATGGCGCCATCGAGCCCCCAAGGATGGGTTTACGGCGTGTCCTGCAGCCCCCCACCGTCCCGCCAGACCATCAGCAATCCAGAGCCGCATTGGCTTTGGCCGTTGCCTCTGCGGGTGCAGGGCGCCGCCCTGCCGAACTAAACTACCCGCCGTTGTTCCAGCAGGATTACCGATGTTCGATACCTCGCCCCAGCTCGATTGCGCCGGCCGCATCCTGCGCCTCGACCGTGCCCAGGTCATGGGCATCGTCAACGTCACCCCGGACTCGTTTTCCGATGGCGGCGCGCACGACACCACCGAGGCCGCAATCGCTCATGGCCTGAAGCTGGTCGAGGAGGGCGCGGACCTTCTCGATATCGGCGGCGAATCGACCCGCCCGGGCGCCACGCCGGTATCGGTCGAGGAGGAGCTGGGCCGGGTGATTCCGGTGATCGAGCAGCTGGCGGCCCGGACCCATGTGCCGATCAGCATCGACACCTTCAAGCCGGAAGTGATGCGCGCGGCCGTGGCCGCTGGCGCCGGCATGATCAACGACATCTTCGGCCTGCGTCAGGAGGGTGCGCTCGAGGCCGCTGCGGAAACCGGCGTGCCGGTGGTGCTGATGCACATGCAGGGCGAACCGGGCCACATGCAGGCCGATCCGCACTACGACGATGTGGTCGGCGAGGTGCACGGCTTCCTGGTGCAGCGCCTGTTCGCTGCCGAGATGGCAGGCATCGCGAGGAAGAACCTGCTGATCGACCTCGGTTTCGGCTTCGGCAAGACCACCGGCCACAACATGACCCTGCTGGCGCGTTCGGAGCGCTTTCTGGAACTGGGCGTGCCGATGCTGGCCGGCCTGTCGCGCAAGCGCAGTCTCGGTGAACTGACAGGTCGCGATACGCCGTCCGAGCGGGTAGCGGCCTCGGTGGCCGCGCACCTGATCGCGGTCCAGCGTGGCGCGCGCATCGTACGCGTGCATGACGTGGCGGCCACAGTTGATGCGCTGAAGATCTGGCAGGCGGTGCAAGCCGTACCGACGCCGCGCGCCGACGCTGCGCCGACGATCCGCTGGCCGGAAGAAGACTGATGGGTATCGATCGGCGGCCACTGGCGATCGCCGTGATGGGGCCGACCGCCAGTGGCAAGACCGCCACTGCGATCGCCCTGGCACGGCAGCTGGATGGCGAAATCGTCAGCGTCGACTCGGCACTGGTGTACCGCCACCTGGACATCGGTTCGGCCAAGCCCGATGCGACGGAGCGCGCGCAGGCGCCGCACCATCTGCTGGACCTGCGTGACCCCTGGCAGACCTACTCGGCGGCCGAGTTCGCCGCCGATGCCGGGCGGGTCGTGGCCGACATCGTGGCGCGTGGCAGGACGCCGATCCTGGCCGGTGGCACTGGCCTGTACTTCCGGGCGCTGCTGCAGGGCCTGTCGCCGATGCCGGAGGCCGACCCGGCAATGCGCGAAGCGCTCAGCGCCGAGGCGGCCGAGCGTGGCTGGGTGGCACTGCACGCCGAGCTGGCCAAGGTCGACGCGGCCGCCGCCGCACGCATCCATGCGACCGATCCGCAACGCATCCAGCGGGCGCTGGAGGTCTATCGCCTGACCGGTATCCCCATTACTGAATGGCAGCGCCGGCCGGGCGTAGCGCCATTGCCGGTGCGCACCCTCAAGCTGATTCTCGCTCCACGCGACCGTGCGGTTCTGCACCAGCGCATCGAGGCGCGCTTCGACGCCATGCTGGGGCAGGGGTTTCTCGACGAGGTGCGGGCATTGCGCGCGATGCCGGAAATGGCAGCCGTGGAGGCGCCGTTGGACCTGCCGGCAGTGCGTGCGGTCGGCTATCGGCAGGCCTGGGAGTACCTGGACGGGGAGGGTGATGCCGTCCGTTTCCGTGACAAGGCGATCTTCGCCACCCGGCAACTGGCCAAGCGCCAGCTGACCTGGCTGCGCGGCGAGCTTGATGCGCGCTGGTTCGACCCCCATGTTGATGGGGAGCGCCTGGCCAGCGCGGTGTCGACCTTCGTCGCACGCTGAATCCCCGCCAGCCGTGTAACATCATCGGTCGGCGGGCGGCTCGGGGGCCGCGGCAACCGTCGGCAACCCAATAAGAACAATAATCAGGAGTGTGCAATGTCCAAGGGGCAATCGCTGCAGGATCCTTTCTTGAACGCACTGCGGCGCGAACGCGTGCCGGTTTCGGTGTACCTGGTGAACGGCATCAAGCTGCAGGGCACGATCGAGTCGTTCGACCAGTTCGTGGTCCTGCTGCGCAACACGGTCAGTCAGATGGTCTACAAGCACGCCATTTCCACCGTCGTTCCGGCACGCAACGTGAAGGTCGGTCCGGGCGGTGGTTACGTGCAGTCGGGTGAAGGCGGTCAGGCAGGTGATGAAGCAGACGAGTAATACCGGAGCGGTGAATGTTTGACCGCTCGAAAAAGGGTGAACACGCCCTGTTGATCCAGCCCCATTTCGGCAAGCTGGAAGACGATGTGCTCGAAGAATTCGGTGATCTGGCCCGCTCGGCCGGGGCCAGCATCGCCGCGACGATCACTGCGCGCCTGGACCGTCCGAATCCGTCGACCCTGATCGGCAGCGGCAAGCTGGACGAGATCAAGGCTGCGGCCGACGCCAGCGGGGCCGACCTGATCCTGGTCAATCATGCATTGAGCCCGGGCCAGGAACGCAACCTGGAACGTTTCCTCGAGCGCCGGGTGATCGACCGCACCGGCCTGATCCTGGACATCTTCGCCCAGCGTGCGCACAGCCACGAAGGCAAGCTGCAGGTCGAACTGGCACAGCTGCGCCACCTGGCTACGCGGCTGGTGCGCGGCTGGACCCATCTGGAGCGCCAGCGCGGCGGTTCGATCGGCCTGCGCGGACCGGGTGAAACCCAGCTGGAAACTGACCGCCGTCTGCTGCAGAAGCGGGTGGAGCAGCTGCAGAAGCGCCTGGAAAAGGTCGAAGTGCAGCGCACCCAGATGCGCCGTGCGCGTGTGCGCAGCGAGCTGCCGCGCGTGGCCCTGGTGGGCTACACCAACGCCGGCAAGTCGACCCTGTTCAACGCCATGACCGGCGCTGAGGCCTATGCTGCCGACCAGCTGTTCGCAACGCTGGATCCGACCGTGCGCCGCATCGCGGTGCCGGGCGGCAACGTGGTGCTGGCCGACACCGTTGGCTTCGTCCGCGACCTGCCGCATGACCTGGTCGCTGCGTTCCGCTCGACCCTGTCCGAGGCGCGCGAGGCCGATTTCCTGCTGCACGTGGTCGATGCTGCCGACCCGCACCGCGAGGAGCGCATCGCCCAGGTGGACGAAGTGCTGACCGCAGTCGGTGCCGGCGATCTGCCGCAGCTGCTGGTGTTCAACAAGATCGACCGCATTGACGGCGCCGACGTGCGCCACGACGGCCAGGACGGTATCCCGGACGAATCGCGTCGCGAGCGGGTGTGGATTTCTGCGCGTGACGGTCAGGGCTTGGAGCTGCTGCAGGCGGTGCTGGGCAAGCGCCTGGGCCTGCAGCATGTCACCGGCGAACTGCGCCTGCCGCCGGATGCCGGCCGCCTGCGCGCGCGCCTGCACCAGCTGGAAGTGATCCGCAGCGAGCAGGCTGATGAGGAAGGCTGGCTGCTGCATGTCGACTTGCCGATTGCCGAAGCCGAGAAGCTGGCCGCCAGTGCCGACGGCGCACCGATCCGGGCGCTGCTGCCGGAGAAACTGCCGGAGTGGTGAGGTAGCACCTGGCAGGGCCGGCGAGTGCCGGCCGCCGGCCGGCAGCGCAACCGTCCCGGATGGGCGCGACATCTGCCTGTCATCTGCGGTACAACGTGCAGGTTCTTCACCCCACCGTCATGCCGATGTCCATCCCCACCGACGCTGAACTCAATATCCAGTCCGCCGCGCTTGGGCAGCGCCTCGAGCAGGCCTCGCTGCAGCTGGTGACCGCTGAAAGCTGCAGTGGTGGCTGGATTGCAAAGTGCATGACCGACATCGCAGGGTCGTCGGCATTCTTCGACTGCGGCATGGTGGTCTACAGCTACGAAGCCAAGCAGCGCCTGCTCGGCGTGCGCGCACAGACGCTGGAGCAGTTTGGCGCAGTCAGCCGCGAAACCGTGCTGGAAATGGTTTCCGGTGCGCTGGTCAACTCGGGGGCCGGCATCGCGGTGGCAGTGACCGGCATCGCCGGTCCCGGCGGCGGCAGCCCTGGCAAGCCGGTCGGCAGCGTCTGGATCGGCTGGAAGCGGCGCGGCGGCTACGCCCGCGCCGAGCTGTTCCAGTTCGAGGGCGACCGCGAAGCCATCCGCCGGCAAACCGTGGCGGCGGCATTGCGCGGCATCGACGCCCAGCTGTGACATGCTGCTCCGGTAATCGTCCGGAGCACGCATGATGTGGGAAACGTTGGGCACGGTCCGTGACCTGGGCCGACTGCAGGAAATTGCGGTTGTCCTGATCCGCTATGGTTTCGGTGACGTGGTGCGGCGCATCGGCCTGGCCACCACGCTGGAGCGCGCTGGGCGCCTGCTGCACTGGAACGAGGATCGCCAGGAACTGCTGCGGATGACCGCGCCGGTGCGCGTACGCAGCGCGATGCAGGATCTCGGCCCGACCTTCGTCAAGCTCGGTCAGGTGCTGGCGACGCGCGTCGACCTGCTGCCGCCGGAATGGATCGCTGAACTGTCCGAGCTGCAGAACGCGGTACCCGCGCTGCCGTATGCCGATATCCGCGAGCAGCTGGAGGCCGACCTGGGCGGCTCGCCTGCAGACGTGTTCGCCTTCCTCGATGAAATCCCGATGGCCGCCGCCTCGCTGGCGCAGGCCCATCGCGCGCGCCTGCATGACGGCCGCGAGGTGGTGCTGAAGGTACGACGCCCGGGTATCCGCGACGTGGTCGAGGCCGACCTGCGGTTGCTGGCGCGTCTGGCCGAGATCGTCGAGGCGCGGCTGCCGGACCTGCGCCGCTATCGTCCGGCCGAGGTCGTGCAGCAGTTCACCGTGTCGCTGCGACGCGAGCTGGATTTCGCCGCCGAATGCCGCAACGCCGAACGCATCGCACGCAACTTCAACGGCCGTGACGACATCCTGATCCCCAGCGTGCACTGGCAGTGGACCTGTGAAAGCCTGAATGTGCAGGACTTCGTCGACGGCATTC
The DNA here is from genome assembly GCF_059370435.1 of Stenotrophomonas sp. YJH_SMC_94-11. Lineage (NCBI taxonomy): Bacteria > Pseudomonadati > Pseudomonadota > Gammaproteobacteria > Lysobacterales > Lysobacteraceae > Stenotrophomonas > Stenotrophomonas sp. YJH_SMC_94-11. The sequence continues at coordinate 325,206 of NZ_JCAFTR010000003.1, forward strand.
CCGGGCGTGACCTGGCCGGCGTCGATGCGGCGGGCCTGGACCGGCGCGAACTGGCTCGGCGCGGTGCCGGCATCGTGCTCAAGATGGTGCTGGAGGACGGCTGCTTCCACGCCGACCCGCACCCCGGCAACATCTTCTACCTGCGTGACGGCCGCATCGGCGTGATTGACTTCGGCATGGTCGGCGCGTTGTCCGAAGTGCGCCGCTTCCAGGTCGCGCAGCTGCTGCACGGGCTGGTCGAGCAGGACCCGCAGAGCGTGGCCGATGTGCTGCTGGACTGGGCCGGCGGCGTGGAAGTGGACGAGAACCGCCTGCAGCACGACATCAGCCAGTTCGTCGACCAGTATCGCGGCGTGCCGCTGAAGGACCTGCGCATCGGCCTGATGCTGGGCGATATCACCCAGCTGCTGCGCAGCTACAGCCTGACCCTGCCGGCCGATCTGGCGCTGATGATCAAGGCCTTCCTGACCCTGGAAGGCATGGGGCGCCAGCTGGACCCGGATTTCGACATGGCCAGTGCCGCGCGCCCGTTCCTGGAACGGGTGGTGCTGCAGCGCTATGCGCCCAAGGCGCTGCTCAAGCGTGGCCGACGCAGCCTGCTGGGCCTGGTCGACTTCGCCGGGGAACTGCCGCGCGACCTGCGCAAGCTGGTCCAGGCGGCACGCCGCGGCCGCCTCCAGCTGAAGGTGGAAACCACTGCGCTGCAGGGCTTTGGCGAACAGGTGAATCGGGCAGCGAACCGGCTGGTGATGGGTATCGTCACCGCCGCGCTGATCATCGGGTCCTCGATCGTGATGCACAGCGTTGGCGGGGTCTCCAGTCGCTGGCTGCTGGCACTGGGCGTGTGCGGTTTCATCGGCGCCGGCTTCTGCGGCGTGTGGATCCTGTTCTCCATATGGAGGAGCGGCAAGCACACATAGTGTGCTTGCCGCAGCGGTTCCCCATCGGAACCGTGGAATCGCTGCGCGATTCCTGTAGGGCCGACCGCTGGTCGGCTGCCCTTGCTTTTGCCTTTGCCGCCCGGCCATTGGCCCAACTGCCGAGCATGGCTCGGCACTACAGATCCCCATCACCTGTTTGTCGTACCCGGCACTTGCAGTTGTGTGCGTTAGTAGTAATACTACTAACCATGGACCTGACCGACACCCAGCAGGCGATCCTGCAGTTGATCGCCGAGCGTATCGAGAGCGAAGGCGCACCGCCGTCGCAGACTGAAATCGCACGCGCGTTCGGCTTCAAGGGCGTGCGTGCGGCCCAGTACCACCTGGAAGCTCTGGAGCAGGCCGGTGCGATCCGTCGCATCCCGGGCCAGGCTCGCGGCATCCGCCTGGTGCAGGCACCGCCGGTCGAAAAGCTGGCCGAGCCGGGCCTTCCGGACAGCGTGCTGCGCTTGCCGGTGCTGGGCCGGGTCGCTGCCGGCCTGCCGATCGGTGCCGACATCGGCTCCGACGATTTCGTGGTGCTGGACCGGGTGTTCTTCTCGCCGGCGCCGGACTACCTGCTGAAAGTGCAGGGCGACTCGATGATCGATGAGGGCATCTTCGACGGTGACCTGATCGGCGTGCACCGCACCCGCGACGCCCGTTCCGGGCAGATCGTGGTGGCCCGCATCGATGACGAGATCACCGTCAAGCTGCTGAAGATCGCCAAGGACCGCATCCGCCTGCTGCCGCGCAATCCCGATTACAAGCCGATCGAGGTGCTGCCGGACCAGGATTTTGCGATCGAAGGCCTCTATTGCGGCCTGCTTCGGCCCAATCGTTGACCCGCTCCATGGTGCATTACCCCGCGGTCTTTTGTGGCGATTCTCTGGTTCCACTGAGGTTGGTACGGATGTCCGATAATTCTTTTCAGAGCGCCGGGCAGAATCTCAGCCTGTGCGATACGTCCGACTTAAAGTGAACCCATGGCAAAGAAGACCCCCAAAGACAGCACCCCCAACGACATGACCTCTGCAAGGACCAATACGATGGACGAGAACAAGAAGCGCGCCTTGGCTGCTGCTCTGGGCCAGATCGAGAAGCAGTTCGGCAAGGGCTCGGTGATGCGCATGGGCGACCGCGTGGTCGAGCCCGTCGAAGCCATCCCGACCGGTTCGCTGATGCTCGACATCGCACTGGGCATTGGCGGTCTGCCGAAGGGCCGTGTCGTTGAGATCTACGGGCCGGAATCCTCGGGCAAGACCACCCTGACTCTGCAGGCCATCGCCGAATGCCAGAAGATGGGCGGTACCGCGGCCTTCATCGATGCCGAGCACGCGCTTGACCCGATCTACGCCGCGAAGCTGGGCGTGAACGTGGACGACCTGCTGTTGTCGCAGCCGGACACCGGTGAGCAGGCGCTGGAAATCGCCGACATGCTGGTCCGTTCGGGCTCGGTTGACATCCTGGTGGTCGACTCGGTCGCCGCGCTGACCCCGAAGGCCGAAATCGAAGGCGAAATGGGTGACCAGCTGCCGGGTCTGCAGGCCCGCCTGATGAGCCAGGCGCTGCGCAAGCTGACCGGCAACATCAAGCGTTCGAACACCCTGGTGATCTTCATCAACCAGCTGCGCATGAAGATCGGCGTGATGATGCCGGGCCAGAGCCCGGAAACCACCACCGGCGGCAACGCGCTGAAGTTCTACGCCTCGGTCCGCCTGGACATCCGCCGTATCGGTGCGATCAAGAAGGGCGATGAGATCATCGGCAACCAGACCAAGATCAAGGTCGTCAAGAACAAGCTGGCGCCTCCGTTCAAGCAGGTCATCACCGAGATCCTGTACGGCGAAGGCATCAGCCGCGAGGGCGAACTGATCGACATGGGCGTGGATGCCAAGCTGGTCGAGAAGGCCGGCGCCTGGTACAGCTACGGTGAAGAGCGCATTGGCCAGGGCAAGGACAATGCCCGCGGCTACCTGCGCGACAACCCGACCGTCGCCGCCAAGCTCGAGGCCGAACTGCGTGAGAAATTCCAGCCGGCCGAAGCGGCCCGCGAGGAAGGCGACGACGAAGGCGACGACGAGTAAGGCTTGCTGTGGGGCAGGGCGGCGCCGTCAGTGACGTCGCCCTGTCCCACAGGTTCGAATCGCCCAGGGATGGGCAGGGCGCCAAGGACGGCGCCACCCTTGGAGCATCGATGTCCGACGCCGAAGACATTCCTACCGGCCGCAAGCGCCGGCAGCGTGAGCAGACTCCCGTACAACGGGCGCTGGGCCTGCTGGTCCGCCGCGAGCACTCGCGCAAGGAACTCACCCGCAAGCTGACCGCCCGTGGCGTCGAAGACGAAGCCGCGCAGGCCGCTGTCGCCAAGCTGACCGAAGCGGGCTGGCAGGACGACACCCGTTTTGCTGAGAACCTGGTGCGGATGCGCGCCAATACGGGTTATGGCCCGATCCATGTCCGCGCCGAGCTGGGCACCCATGGCCTGGACAGTGCCGCGATTGCCGCGGCGATGGACAGTTACGATGGCGACTGGCAGGAAAATGCCCGTGATCTGGTCCGCCGGCGCTTTGGCGAGGCCGGTCCGCAGGACCTGACGCAGCGGCGCAAGGCCGCCGATCTGCTGGCCCGACGGGGTTTCGACGGCGACAGCATCCGCCGTGCGACCCGCTACGACCCGGATGACTGAGACTGGCGGCGCCGGGCCTGATACCCTTTAGGTTTTCGGCGCTCCCTCGCGACCCTGGCCAACACGGCCGGTGGTCCGGGTCCGCCGGCCCGCAGACTGCCAGCCCCCAATGAACGCATCCGCCAAATTCACGACATCCCAGATCCGCAGCGACTTCCTTGAATTCTTCAAGGCCAAAGGCCACACCATCGTGCCCTCGGCGCCGCTGGTGCCGGGCAATGATCCGACCCTGCTGTTCACCAACTCCGGCATGGTGCAGTTCAAGGACGTGTTCCTTGGTGCGGAGAAGCGTAGCTACGTGCGCGCGGCCGACGTGCAGCGCTGCCTGCGCGCGGGCGGCAAGCACAACGATCTCGACCAGGTCGGCTACACCGCACGCCACCACACCTTCTTCGAAATGCTGGGCAACTGGTCGTTCGGCGACTACTTCAAGAAGGACGCGATCGCCTGGGCCTGGGAACTGCTGACCCAGGTCTGGAAGCTGCCGGCCGAACGCCTGTTGGTCACCGTCTACCAGACCGATGACGAAGCCTACGAGCTGTGGCGCGACATGGTCGGCGTACCGGAAGAGCGCATCGTGCGCATCGGCGACAACAAGGGCGCACCGTTTGCCTCGGACAACTTCTGGCAGATGGCCGACACCGGCCCGTGCGGCCCGTGCACCGAGATCTTCTACGACCACGGTGACCATATCGCCGGTGGCCCCCCGGGTTCCCCGGATGAAGACGGCGACCGCTTCATCGAAATCTGGAACCTGGTGTTCATGCAGTTCGACCGCCAGCCCGACGGCACCCTGGTGCCACTGCCGGCGCCGTGCGTGGATACCGGCATGGGCCTGGAGCGCCTGGCGGCGATCCTGCAGCACGTGCACACCAACTATGAGATCGACCTGTTCCAGGCACTGATCCGCAAGGCCTCCGAGCTGACCGGCACCGCCGACCTGGAGAACAAGTCGCTGCGCGTGATTGCCGACCACATCCGCGCCTGCTCGTTCCTGATCGTCGACGGCGTGCTGCCGTCCAACGAAGGCCGGGGTTACGTGCTGCGCCGTATCATCCGCCGCGCCCTGCGCCACGGCTGGATGCTGGGCGTGCGCCAGCCGTTCTTCAGCAAGCTCGTGCCGACACTGGTCGAGCAGATGGGCGAGGCCTATCCGGAACTGCCGGCTGCGGTGGACACTGTCACCCGTGCGCTGCAGGCCGAGGAAGAGCGTTTCGCCGAAACCCTCGATGCCGGCATGAAGATCTTCGAAGACGTGGCCGGCAAGGCCAGCAATGGCGTGATCCCGGGCGTTGACGCCTTCCGCCTGTATGACACCTATGGCTTCCCGCTCGACCTGACCCAGGACATCGCCCGCGAGCGCGACCTGACCGTCGACATCGCCGGCTTCGATGCCGCGATGGAGCAGCAGCGCGAGACCGCGCGCGCGGCCGGCAAGTTCGGTGGCGGCGTGACCCTGCCAGCCGAGCTGGTGGCGACCCTCAGCCCGACCCAGTTCCTGGGCTATGACCGCCTGCAGGCCGACGGCCTGAGCGTGCTGGCCCTGCTCAAGGACGGTCGTCCGGTGCAGTCGGCCGATGCGGGTGACGCAGTCATCGTCATCACCAACCAGACCCCGTTCTACGCCGAGTCCGGCGGCCAGGTCGGCGACACCGGCGTGCTGACCGGCAACGGCGTGCGCCTGGTGGTGGAAGACACCCAGAAGTTCGCCGGCCAGTTCCATGGCCATGTCGGCACCCTGTCCGAAGGCGGCCTGAAGGTCGGCGACGTGCTGTCCGGCCAGGTCGATGGCGAGCGCCGTGGCGCCACCATCCTCAACCACTCGGCCACCCACCTGCTGCACGCCGCGCTGCGCGAAGTGCTGGGCACTCACGTGCAGCAGAAGGGCTCGCTGGTCGCGCCGGACCGCCTGCGCTTCGACTTCTCGCACTTCCAGCCGATCAGTGCCGACGAACTGGCGGTGATCGAGCGCAAGGTCAACCAGCAGGTGCGCGCCAACAACGCCGCCGAAGTGCACACCATGGGCATGCAGGAAGCGCTGGACTTCGGCGCGATGGCCTTGTTCGGCGAGAAGTACGGCGAGCACGTGCGCGTGCTGAAGATGGGTGACTACTCCACCGAGCTGTGTGGTGGTACCCACGTCAACCGTACCGGCGACATCGGCCTGTTCAAGATCACCTCCGAGGGTGGCGTCTCCGCGGGCGTGCGCCGCATCGAGGCCGTCACCGGCCAGGGCGCGCTGGACTACGTGGACGCCGAAGAGGCCCGCCTGGCCGAGGCCGCTGAGCTGCTCGGTGGCAGTGCTGCCGACGTGGTCGAGAAGATCCGTGCCCTCGGCCAGCGCCAGAAGCAGCTGGAGCGCGAACTGGAAGGCGTGAAGGCCAAGGTTGCTGCGGGTGCCACGGCCGACCTGTCCGGCCAGGCCGTCGAGGTTGCTGGCGTGAAGGTGCTGGCCGCCCGCCTGGAGGGCTTCGACGCCAAGGCCTTGCGTGACGCCATGGACCGCCTCAAGCAGCAGCTGGGCGACGCGGTGATCGTGCTGGCCGGCGCCCAGGACGGCAAGGCCGCCCTGGTCGCAGGCGTGAACGGCAGCGCAATGGGCAAGGTCAAGGCCGGGGAACTGTTGTCCCATATCGCCGGTCAGATCGGGGGCAAGGGCGGCGGACGCCCGGACCTCGCCCAGGGTGGTGGCGAGGACGGGCCCGCCCTTGCCACTGCGCTGGCTGCAGTCGTCGAATGGGTCAGCCCCCGCCTGTGATGAACCTGGCCGTCCCCCTCCTTGTAGGAGCGGGACGGCTGACGGTACCATTGCGAATCTTTTCCCTTTGTCGTGGTAGCGCTTCTTGACGGAGCGTCAAGCCGGTGGGGGATACCCTTCCACACGGTTCCATGGAGACTTACAAAAATGTTGATCCTGACTCGCCGCGTCGGCGAAACCCTGATGATCGGAGACTCGGTGAGCGTCACCGTGCTTGGCGTCAAGGGTAACCAGGTGCGTATCGGCATCACCGCGCCGAAGGACGTCGCTGTCCATCGCGAAGAGATCTATCAGCGCATCCAGCGTGGTGATGAAGCCGGTGGCACCGGTAGCGAAAATTCTGCCGAATAACGCTTTACCTTCGCACTCGATTAACGTTATGATTCACGCCCCGCTGAGGTGCAACGCACCAGACGCGGAGAAAACCCCGGAGTGATGCCCGAGTGGCCGAAGGGGCTCCCCTGCTAAGGGAGTATAGGGTCAAAAGCTCTATCGAGGGTTCGAATCCCTCTCACTCCGCCAGATACAAAGAAGCGCCTGCAGATCATCGATCTGCAGGCGTTTTTCTTTGCACGGATGCAGGGTCCCGGCGTGCCATCCAGCGATCATTGATCGCTGGATGGTGGCCGAATCAGGCTCTCCTCAGAGCTTTAGCGTCACACCCACCTGGAAGCCCCGCCCCGGCAGTGGCGCGATGTATTTCAGTGGCGAGTTGTGTGGACGCGCTTCCTCATTGAGCAGGTTGCTGCCGTTGACGAACACTTCCATGCCGGCGATGTAGCTGCTGCGCACCGGCAGTTCGCGGCTGACCTGCAGGTCAACCAGGTTGAACGCATCCAGCGGGATCTCCTCGCTGACGTTGCGGCCGAGGTACTCCTGCGTGTCGTAGTAGGTGCTCGACAGCTGCGCCTTCCAGCCTTCGCGCTGCCATTGCAGGTTGGCGCCGTAGCGGTTGGTCGGCATGTTCGGCAGGTACTCGCCATCGTTGTGGGCGCGCAGCGGATCGGGGTGGTCGGCCTTGTTCTTCACCAGATCGGCGAAGGCAGAGATGTTCAACGTGCCATAGCGGCCCAGGTCAAGTGCCTGCGATGCGTCGATCTCGAAACCCTTCACCGTGGTGTCGGTCTGCTTCCAGTACTTGAGCGGCAGACGGTTGGCGGTCTGCAGGCCGGAATGGCCGAGGTAGAGATAGTTCTCGTACTTCATCCGGTAAGCAGTGGCCGACAGTTCGAAGCCGCCGATGTGGAACAGGCCGGTCAGCTCCAGGTTCTTCGCGCGCTCCGGCTTGAGGTTCTGGTTGCCTTCTTCCTGGGTCATCACCGAGTAGTGTGCGTTGCTGGCATACAGCTCGTTGATCTCCGGTGCGCGCTGCGAAGATGCGTAGCGCACCTTGGCGGCGAACAGAGGACCGAGCTCGACACGGGAGCCCACGCTGTAGCTGTTGAGCCGGTAGGAACGGTCCTGCAGCTTGGTATTGGCGGCGTTGCGTGCGGTCCTGAAGCGGCTGGGCTGCAGCTCGTGGTCGACGCGCTCGTGGCGCACACCTGCATCGAAGGTGGCCCAGCCGACGTCCAGTGCCTCTTTCAGGAACACCGCGTTGCTGCGGGTGTCGACGTCGGGCAGGTAGCGCAGTGAACCGCCGCCGGTGACCTGCCGCGACTGGTGGCTGAAGCCGAGCAGGCCGCTGAGCGGCCCGAGCCGCAGGTGACTGAGCAGCAGTTCGACCTGGCTGCTTTTGAAGTCGTAGTCATTGGCCCGGGTGCTGCCCAGGTGCTCGCCCGAAGTGTTGTCCAGCCTGGAAACTCGCAGCTCCGCGCGTTCGAACCACGGCAGCGGATCGCGCAGCAGGGCTTCCAGCGCGTAGCGTTCCTGCTTGATCACCACGCCCACCGGCAGGCCATCGGCATCGTTGGAGCCGAACGACAGATTCTGCATCGAGAAGCCCGGCACGCCGTACTCGCTGTCTTTGGCATCGATGCTGACACCCACGTAGCCACGGTCGAAAAACAGCGTCGACCCGAAGGCCACCTGCGAGTTGCGTGCGTAGCTGTTGCCCAGCCGGTGATGGTAGTCGGGCGTGACATCGTTGTTGATCTGCTTCTGCACGTACGACGGTGTGCCGGGCACGTAGGCCGGGTTGACCGGATTGATGTAGGTGCGGCGCTGCCAGACCGAGGTCGGGTTGTTGGTGTAGAACGAAAAGTCACCATCGGCCCAGTCCGGGTTCTCGGTCATGAACTGGTCGATGTACGGCTGCGAGGCCTTGTTGTAGATCTGCTGGACGCGCGCCTCTTTCTGGCAGCTGTCGGCCAGCGCCGAGTTGACGCCGCCGGTAGGCGGGAACAGGCGGGTGTTGCAGACGTCGGATTTGCTGTTGCCCGGGATGTCGTAGTGCGAGATGCGCTGGCGCGAGACCTGCAGGTTGGTCGAGAGGCTGCGCTGGTTGTTGAAGTTCATGCGGAAGCCCTGAGCGTCGGCGGCATTGAAGCCCTTGCGCAGGATCAGTTCCATCGACTGCTCCTTGTCTCCCATGCGGCGCGGGACCAGGCCCGAATCGATCTCCACGCTGCCGCCGATCGCATTGCCGCCATAGCGCACGGCGTCCGAGGACTTGTTGACGGTGACGCTGCGCACGAACAGTGGATCGAACGGAATGTTGATGTCGCCGCTGATCGCGTTCATGCCGAGGATGGACTGGCCATCCTGCAGGATCTGCACGCGGTTGCCGCTGAGGCTGCGGATGACGGGGGCGCCCGCGTTCGGCCCGAAGGCGCTGCTCTGCACGCCGGAGACATGTTCGAGCACGCTTCCGAGGGTACGGTTCTGCGCCTGTGGATTATCGACGGTGACCCGGCTGTCGATGCGCGAGAGCGGGGAGGCCTGTACCTGGAGGGTGGGAAGGGTAGGCGCGTCCGCAGCGTGGGCGGTGTGGACGGCGAACAGGGTGGCGGCAGCAAGCAGGTGGCGACGCATGGCAGGACTCGTAAAATAGAAGTGAAATGTTATAACGTAACTATTTGTATCGACAAGGACGTGATGAGGCCTTGCCGCCAGACCTGAATCGCGGGAGGCGCGAACGAGGTTGCCGCGCGTTCAGCGCCCTGCCTTGTGCGGGGCCCCGATGCTGTGCACGATCCGAAGCGCTGCGCCCCACGACGCGTCACGCAGCACCTTCTTCACTGGAACGGAGCAACGTATGAAGCTGTTGTCCGCTGTGTTGTTGTGTGCGTGTTCGCTGCCGGCCGGGTCGGCGCTGGCCGTGGAAGCGTCCCCGTCGCCGCTGCTGGGGCGCTGGTCGCTGGACACCGCGACCTCGGCACTACCCGAGGCGCAGCGTCCGAAGCAGGTGGTGCTGGAGTTCAAGGACGCCGGCGGTGGCCGCTGGAGCTCACACGTGGATATCGTCCTGCACGACGGCAAGACCATGAAGTCCGACGGCACGTTGGCGCTGGATGGCACGCCGGGTGCCCTGTCCGGCACCTACGGCGCGGACAAGGCAAACCTGAAACTGCCGGCCCCGAATACGCTGGTGATGCAGTTGGTGGATCACGGGACGCCCGCCTCCACCCGCATCTACACCGTGGCGGATGACCGGGCGACGATGACCGAGACCAAGGCGTTCTACGGCCACGACGGCACGCCGATCCTGCAGACCAATCTGTTCAAGCGCATGCCGTAGCGATGCTGCGTTCACCAGGCTCGCACAACGGGCGTGGTGAACGCAGCCGCCTTACACCGCGGACGGATCGTGCTTGCCAGTGTCGATGCCGTACTTGTCGATCGCGTCCTGTATCCAGCACGCAGCACCATCACCATCGCGTTCCAGCGGATCATTGCGTTCAGGCGGCGCTCGATGGCCAGGTCACCGGGATAGGGCGGCTGGCGTTCGGGCGGGATGGTATTGACGTAGGCCGTCCATGCGCGGGTATGCAGGTCGCCGTGCTGTTGCGCGTCCAGATCGCTCAGCTGGTTGATCAGGTAGTGCGCGCGTGGCCGGCCACCGGCCTGCATCACCGCCTCCAGCGATTCACACCACTCCCGCGCTTCCAGCGGGTCGGTATCGAAGGGGATCAGGGCTTGGTTCATGACTGTCTCCAGAGGGCGCCGTTTGGACGTCTGCCTGAGCGACAACACCATCAGGGCGCACAGCACTGGAGCGGGGTCGCAACGGCAATGCCGTGACGCGAAGGGCGACCGTGGCGGCCACCGAGAAGACAAGCGTAGGCCTGGCCCCGCGGCTTCGATAGGCGGGCCCGGCTTGGGTCTCTGGCAAGCAAGGGTTGGTGCCGGGCGCCGCATCATGCGCGGATGCACTGCGTACCGCCGCTGATCAGGCCGGGTACAGTCCAGGCAGGAACATCGGGATGACCGCCACGCCGGCGCACAGCAGGCACCAGGCGACGATGGGCAGCCAGCGCGCCAGACGCTGGGCCGGTTCTGGTACGCGACCGCCGCCGATCCACAGCAGCAGCGTGAGCACGCCCAGTGCATAGGCGAGGGCGACGATCACCGGATGCACATGGATGACCCGGCTGGGCGGCCACATCTGCTGCTGGTAGGCGGTGGTGTGGGCGACCAGCAGCAGGAACAGCAGGCTGCTGAAGGTGTGGATGGCGGTGCGTGCGTTCATTGCTGGGCACTCCTTGTGCCGGCTGCCGGGACATTGCAGGGGCGGCATTCTAGCGGCTGCCTGCCGGTCGTTGAAACGCCACTGTCATCGATGGCGGTCACCCTGCTGGGCTTTCCAGCCTCGGGGTGGTTGGCCGGCCGTGAACAGCGTGAGGATCTGGGAGAAGAGCTACGAACTGCGGCGCCGGCTGCTGCGTGGCTTCTTCCTGCGTCGCGGTTCGGCCAGCGAAGATGCCGAAGACCTGGCGCAGGAGGTCTATCTGCGGCTGCTGCGCAGCACCGGCGAGGATGCCGACGCGGTCCAGAACCCGGAAGCCTACCTGTTCACCGTGGCGGCCAACCTGGCGCGCGAGCACGCCCGCGTGCGGTCGTCGCTGCCGCCGCTGGAAGACATCGATCTGCTGGCCGAAGTGCTGAAAAGCGAAGAAGACATCGAGCGCGAATTCGAGCGTGCGCAGCGCTGGAACGATATCCGCAGCACCATCGCGCGGTTGCCGGCGACCACGCGCCGGGTGATGGAGCTGCACTACCGCGACGGGCTGGACTGCCCGGGAATCAGCCAGCAGCTGCAGGTGTCGGTGCACATGGTGCGCAAGCATATCGGCAAGGGGCTGGAGGCCTGCAGGAAGGCGCTGGGCGCCAGGGAGCTCACATGAATCGGTATCCATCACGCAGGCCTGACGACGAGGTCGCACGTGAGGCGGCGCACTGGTTCCTGTGCAATCGCGAGGGGGTGCTGGACAAGGCCGGGCGTGTCGCGTTCCTGGACTGGATGAAGCGCTCGCCCGAGCATGTTCGCGCCTACATGCGCGCGCTCGCGTTGCACCGGCAGGTGGGCGAGGCGCTGCAATCGCCGTTGGCTGATGAGGCGCTGGTGCCACCGCGGCAGGTCGCCGCCAAGGTGGTGCCGCTGTTCGGTCGTGCGCACGCGCCGCCCCGCGCCGCGCTGCGTCGCGGTCGCGTGCGCTGGTGGACGGTCTCTGCCGCGGCCTGTGTTGCCCTGATCGGCGTGGGCCTGGTTTCGCAGGTGATGCCCACCGAGCAGCTTTACAGTGCCGGACAGGGTGAGCTTCGCGACCTGGTGCTGCCCGACCAGACCCAGGTGCGGCTCAACGCGGACAGCCGACTGCGGGTACGCATGGGCTGGTTCAGCCGAAAGGTGGAGCTGCTGCAGGGGGAGGCCACGTTCGACATCGCCCGCGACCGTCGTCCGTTCGAGGTGGAAGTGAACGGCCTGGAGATCCGGGATATCGGCACGGTGTTCGATGTATCGCGACGGCTGCAGAGCACACGCATCGGCGTCGTCTCCGGCGAGGTCGAGGTCTGGAGCCAGGGCGCGGGTGCCCACCGCCTGGCCCAGCTGGAGCAGGGCCGGGTGGTGCAGGTCGATGCGCGAAGCCATGCCGTCGAGTCAGTGGACATGCCGCTGTCGATGCTGCTGGACTGGCAACAGCGCAAAGTGTCCTTCCTCGATGAGCGGCTCGATGAGGTGGCAGCTGCCTTCAACCGGCACAACCAGGTGCAGGTGCGCGTGCTGGACGAAGGCGCGGCATCGGCACGGTTGTCCGGCAGCCTCGATGCGCATCGCATCGGTGCGCTGCAGGCCTTCCTCGAACGCGACCCACGCTTCGTGGTGAGGCGCGAAGGCGACACAGTGCGGGTCGGCAGTCGCTGAGGCCCGCGCGGTGGTGGGCTGTCAGAAAAAATTCATCGAATCCGCGTTCTCCACTTCGGTGGATGCGGGCTCTTACTTGGAAGAAGCCGCTGCCGAGCCACGCAGCGGCGCCTGCTGCCTTCTCTCTTCCAAGGACCCGTGATGCGCAACACGCTCTACCTGTCGATCATCCTCGCCCTGTCTCCCTGCAGCGTGCCAATGGCGGCCGCGGCCGCGGCCGCTGCCGATGGCCTTGAAGCCCGCGTGTCGGCGCCGATCGCGGCGCAACCGCTGGCCCGTGCACTTGAGCAGTTGTCGCGCAGTTCCGGCGTGCAGTTCCTGTACTCGGGTAGCGGTGAAGCGCACATGGCCGGGGCTGTGCCACGTGGCGCCACCGTCAAGCAGGCGTTGGACGCACTGCTGGCGGGTACCGGCCTGGGCTACACCGTGGTGGATGGCAATGTCATCGCCATCGATCCGGCACCCGCACGCAACGCGCCGAAGCCAGCCGCGCCGATGCCGCGCGAGGCCGGAGCGGTGGTGGCGCCGACCCTGGACACGGTGAAGGTGATTGCCGCGCACGAGGTGATCGACCAGAAGAAGTCGTCGCCGGTGATCAAGGATTCGGTGGTCTACGACGAGATGGACAGCTACGGCGACGAGACCCTGGCCGAGAGCCTGATGGCCGCTCCAGGCCTGAGTGCGGTGGAGGATGCTGGTGAGCCACGTTACGTGACGGTACGCGGCGTGCAGGCCAACCTCAACTACACCACCATCGATGGCATCGCGATTGCCAGCGTGGGTGGCAGTGGCTCCGGGGAGCGCATGAACAACCTGCAGCTGATTCCCAGCGACATCGGCACCCGTACCGACATCTACAAGAGCTTCAGCGCGGAGCAGGCACCGGATGCGATCGGCGGTGTGATCGACATCATCAGCCGCAGTGCTTTCGACCGGTCGGGCAGGTACGTGTTTGCCGACGTGGCAGGCATCTATTCCACAGCCGAGACCAACGTCGAGCGCAGCGCTGGCGGCAACCACGAGACCCTGGGCCATTTCGGCAAGAGCGCCAAGATGGTGTTCTCCGACCAGTTCGGCGCCGACCAGGAGTTCGGCATCGTTGCGGTGGCACGCTATGAGCAGCGTTCACGCAACAGCGTCAAGCGCTGGGTGGAGTCGAACTACTACTACAACGACGCTGGAAAATACCTCACCGACGGCACCACCGGTCCGGACGAGGCCAAGGGCTGGAACGGCCTGCGTGCGCCTGGCAACTTCAGCACCGGCACCTATACCAACTTCATCACCAACTTCGGTGGCTCCGCCAAGCTTGAGTGGAAGCCCTCGGATGATCCGTTCTACGCATCGCTGTTGCTGTACTCGTACCGGTTCTACGAGAACTCGACGATGAACAAGACGGATCTGTATGGAAACGCCAAGTTTCCGATCCGCAACCAGACCGAGGACAGCGGCACCACGCAGATCAACAGCATTTACATCAAGAACCGACACGACCGCTGGGACCGCAGCAACCGTGGCGCCATCGCCAGCTTCAACTGGGACATCGGCGACCGTTCGCGCCTGACCCTGCGCGGTGGCCACACCGAAGAGACCTTCCATAACAGCCAGGTCTACTGGGGAGTGCGCGCCTACCCGAGCAATCTGTTCGTTGACTACGAAAACGACAGCCACGGTTTCCCCAATGCGGTGGCGGTTTCCGATTCCAGCCTGCTGACCAGCTCCGCGTTCAAGCTCAATCCGGCGCAGGCCTATGTCTCTCCGCGCGATGCCAAGGAGAGCATCGACAACCTGCGCGCGGACTTCAGCTACAACATCGACGCCGATGCGCGTGGCTTCGGCCTGGCCACCGGTGCCGAGTACCGCCACCTGAAGATCTGGCAGGACATCGACTTCGACTACTTCAAGAGCAGCGCCACGCTCAACGACTACCTGTATCCGGGTTCGACACTGCTGGGCAGCGTGCCCGGCTTCCCGCTGATCGACAACCGCAAGTGGACCGAGGAACTGCTGCCGAAACTGGGCAGCAACAATGCGGCGTATCCGAATGCCAACTTCACCAGCGACTACAAGTACGTGGAGGACATCACCAATGCCTATGTATCCGCGCACTACGCCTGGGACCGGCTGCTGCTGATCGGCGGCCTGCGCTACGACCACACCCGCTTCGATGCCTACAGCCCGTTCAGCGATGATGGCGGCGCTACCTATACCTCTGCGTTCCGCAACACGAGCGGTGGCTACAACAACCTGCTGCCCTCGTTGAACGCAACCTTCAAGCTCACCGAGGACCAGCGCCTGCGCTTCTCCGCCAGCCGCACGCTGGGCCGGCCGACGCCGAGCAACATCGCCCAGGCCACCAGCACCAGCTGTGGCGATGACGAGGAGGGCAGGGGCTTCTGCACCATCAAGCAGGGCAATGCCGATCTGCAGCCGCGCCGTTCCACCAACATCGACCTTGCATGGGACCTGTACTTCAACGGCAACAACGGCCTGGTCTCGGTGGCGTTGTTCGACAAGGTGATCAAGGACGACATCTACACCCTGACCACCTTCGAGAACGTGGGTGATACCCGCTACCGGGTCACCCAGCCGATGAACACCGACGAGTCGAAGCTTCGTGGCGTCGAGTTCGCGGTGGCCAATCGCAATCTGCAGTGGGGCCGCCAGCGCTTCGACATGTACTTCAATGCAACCCGGCTGGAAGGCCAGACCAACTACCGCATCAGCGACGGCACCGAGCGTCGCCTGGATCGCCTGCTGTACCAGCCGGACTGGTCGCTCAATGGTTCGGTGATCTGGCGCATGCCATGGAGGAGCGCCCAACTGCGCCTGTCCGGAACCTACCGCAGCCGGATGCTGGTCGACTTCGGCGACACCGAATGGCTGGATTCGTACTACGACCCATACCTGACGTTCAACATGGCTTTCAGCCACAAGGTCGGCAAGCACGTGACGCTGAAGTACGAGGCCAAGAACCTGTTCAACACCCAGCCAACCTACAGCACCGGTCCGAACGGGCGTTTCCGAACCGAGATCGACGACTACGGCCGCTTCTTCTACTTCCACATCATCTACAACTGAGGGCACAGCCGTGGATACGATCAATCGCAGGCGATTCCTGGCGCTGGCCGGCCTGTCCGCTGCCGGTGCCTGGATGGGCACGGCACATGCGCTGGCCGCGCGGGCCGATGCCACCGCGCTGAACCCGCGCAACCTGCTGGCCAAGCCGCGCTTTGCCAGCACACCTTTCACCCTGGGCGTGGCCTCGGGGGATCCCTCGGCCGATGGCATGGTGCTGTGGACGCGCCTGGCGACCGAGCCGCTGGTGTTCGGCAGTGGCATGCCGGCCCGGCCGATGCTGGTCGATTGGCAGCTGGCCGCGGACGAAGGCATGCGCAAGGTAGTGCGCCAGGGTTCGGCGATGGCGCATCCCGAACTCGGTCACGCCGTGCACGTGGAGCTGGACGGGTTGGCGCCCGGAAGGCCCTACTGGTACCGCTTCACCGTGGGTGGCCATGCCAGTGCGGTCGGTTGCACCCGCACGCTGCCGGCAGCCACGGCAGCGGTGGATCGCGTGCGCTTTGCGGTGGCAGGTTGCCAGCACTACGAAGAAGGCCACTACACCGCGTGGCGGCGCATCGCCGAGGAACCGCTCGACTTCGTCTTCCACTACGGCGATTACATCTACGAAGGCGAAAGCCAGCCGGGCCTGCGGAAGATGAACGGCCAGCCGTTCACCAACCTGCGCAACCACGTCGGCCCGCAGATCTATACGCTGGATGATTACCGCCGCCGCTACGCCCAGTACAAGAGCGATGCCGACCTGCAGGCCGCTCATGCATCGGCTCCCTGGTTCGTCACCTTTGACGACCATGAAGTGGACAACAACTGGGCCGGCGCCGAAGACCAGGACGATACGCCCAGCGAAGTGTTCCTGCTGCGGCGCGCGCAGGCGTTCCAGGCCTACTACGAGAACATGCCGCTGCGCCGTTCGGCGTTCCCGCGCGACGGCCACATGCAGATGTACCGGCGCGCACGCTACGGCACGCTGATGGACCTGCACCTGCTCGACACCCGCCAGTACCGCAGCAAGCAGGTGAACATGACGCTGCGCGAGGAGGTGGAATCGCCGGAGCGCAGCATTGTGGGGGCGAAGCAGGAGCGCTGGCTGTTCGATGGCCTGTCCGATGCCGCGCCGCGCTGGCATACCATCGCCCACCAAGTGGCGCTGGGCAACTACATGCGCGAGAAGGACGGGGTAGTGCAGTCGTCCGATGACCAGTGGTCGGGCTACCTGGACAGCCGCCGGCGCCTGCTCGAGCACATCCAGAAGGTGGGCTTCGGCAACGTGGTGACCGCCTGTGGCGACGCGCATCGCCACTATGCCAGCGATCTGGTGCAGGACCACCGTGACTCGGGCGTGATCTCCAGCGAGTTCCTCGCCACGTCGATCACCTCCGGGGCCGATGGCCAGGGCGTGGACGCGTATGCCAGGAACCAGCTTGCACACAGCCCCTATCTGAAGGCGACCATCGACAAGCGTGGCTATGTGCTGTGTGATGTCACCCGTGATGCGTGGATCGGCGACATGAAGACGCTGGATACTGTGATGCAGCCGAATGGCGTGCTGCAGAGCTGGAAACGCTATGCGGTGGAGCACGGCCGGCCGGGGCTGCAGGAGGCCTGAATCTGCCGATCTGCCGCGTAGAGCCGAGCCCATGCTCGGCTGCTTTGTCGGGGCAATGCGACCAGGGCGAGAAGCAGCCGAGCGTGGGCTCGGCTCTACAGAGGGCTCCTCAATCGTGCTCGAACCGCAAGGGCTCGCTGCCCATTGCCGGATCACTGGTGCCGGGGCGCCCATCCTCGGCGCGGCCGGCCAGTCGCAGTGCACTGTCGCCCGCACCGATGCGCAGGTCGTACCACCCTGCGGTGGGCGCCGCGTCCCATGCCACCGTGGCCTCAGCATGCGCCGGCAGCGCCAGCGCCTGCTCAGGCATGTGCCCGGCATAGGCACCGGCCTGCACCCGCACATTCTGCGCGCTGTTGTGCAGATTGCGCAGGTGCAGCCGCAGCTGGCCGTCCGCGCGATCGATTGAAGCCTGCACGGCAGGAGCCTTGAACGCACCCTGGAAGTGGCGGTGGAAGCCGTTCGGACCAAGCAGCCAAAGGTCATAGCGGCCCTGGGCGTCCAACGGCCAGCGCTCGCGCAGCGGCGTACCTGGCAGCAGCGTGTAGCGGCGTGGTACCGCATCCAGCCGCAGCCGATCGTAGACATGCAGCACTGCCGCCGCGCCTTCGCAGGACAACGTCAGGTCCACGCCCGCAGCGTCGACCGCAGCGATCGATGCCTGCGGTCGATAGGGTAGGGCGCGCGCGGGACGTACACCGCTTTCCTGTTTCGCTGGCTTCAGCCCCTCCGGCAGCGTGGGCACGGTGCGCCCCGGCAAGGCAGCGGCGCGTGCGGCAACCGCACTCACGTCGGGCAGGCCGCGGACGAACGGGCGGGTATCGCGCTGGGCAAAGTCGAACGCATTGCTGAGGTCGCCGCAGACCGCGCGGCGCCACGGCGAGATGTCCGGTGCGGCCACGCCAAAGCGGCGCTCGATCAGCCGTATGACCGAGGTGTGGTCGTACACCTGCGAATCGACCCAGCCACCGCGACTCCACGGTGAGATCACGTACAGCGGCACGCGCGGTCCCAGACCGTACGGGCGCCCGCGCAGTTCGGCGAGATCGTACTTCTCGTCACCCGGTGCCGGGTGGCGGTGGTACTCGCCTTCGGTGCTGACCGAGGACACACCCGCCCAGCCACCGTCCACCGGCGAAGGCGGGGCAGGTGGCGGCATGTGGTCGAAGAAGCCATCGTTCTCGTCGAACATCAGCAGCAGGGCAGTGCGGCTCCATACCTGCGGATCGGCGGTCAGCGCATCCAGTACGCGCGCGGTATAGCCCGCGCCCTGGGCGGGACTGGAAGGACCAGGATGCTCGCTGCCTGCCGCGTCGGCGATGATGAAGCTGACCTGCGGCAGGCGCCCGTCAATGACGTCCTGGCGCAGCTGCGCCAGGCCGCGCGTGCTGACCCCGCGCGCGCGAAGCTGCGGGTCATGCCCCGGCGCCGCGCGGTGGGCCTGGCGGAAGGCCTCGAAGCCCGCCAGCGGGTTGTCGGTGAAGTTGTCGGCCATGTCCTGGTAGATCTGCCAGGACACGCCGGCCCTCTGCAGGCGCTCGACATAGCTGGTCCAGCGGTACGACGCCGGGTACCCGCCCTGTTCGGGAAAGTTGTCGTGCGAATTGGCGATCACCGGGCCGCCGGCACGCGCATGCCCATCGTTGTGGCCGGTCCACAGGAACACCCGGTTCGGGTTGGTGCCGGCCTGCATTGCGCAGTGGTAGGCATCGCAGATCGTGAAGGCATCGGCCAGGGCGAACTGGAACGGCAGGTCGCTGCGCTGGAAGTAGCCCATCGAGTGGTTCTGCTTGGCCTTCGGCCATTGCCCCATGCGACCTTGGTCCCAGGCGCGCTGCGCATCGGGCCAGGTATGCGGCGTGCCTTCCACGCGCATGTAGCCGAAGTGCGCGGCGGTATCCAGCGGGAACGGCGCGATCGCGCGCTCGCCGCTGGCATCGGGCTGCAGCCACAGGCTGCGGACGCGGCCACCTGCTTGCAGCGCGGCGGCCGGGGCGACGAACCGATCACCGAAGCCACGTACGCCCGGCAGCGTGCCGAAGTAGTGGTCGAACGAGCGGTTCTCCTGCATGAACACCACGATGTGCTGCAGGTCTTCCAGGCTGCGCGTCTGCGCGGCGGGGGCGATCGCGGCGGCCCGGGCGATGCTGGGCAGCAGTGGAGAGAGGCCGGCGGCAACGCCGGCCTGCAACAACCGGCGTCGGCCGATATCGGTCACAGGCTCACTCACAGGTCTACGCGGAAAGAGATGCCGACGGTGCGCGGAGCGCCGATGAAGGCGTTGTCGCGCCCGTCCACCCCTGCAAGATACCGTTTATTGGTGAGGTTGCTCACCACCAGGTTGGCGCCCATGCCCTTCAGGCGCGGCGACAGGCCCTGCAGGTCGAAGCCGATGTTGGCGTTGAGCACGGTCGCCGACGGCAGCTTGTTGACGTTGGCGGCGTCGAGATAGCGCGTGCCCAGGTAACGGCCGGACAGGCCGAAGTTCCAGTTCTCACCCTGCCAGTCCGCCGACAGGACGAGGGTCTGTTCGGGCTGGCCGATCACCTTGGCGCCATCGACGATGCCCAGCTGGGTATCGCGCGCGGCATCGCCGCTGCCGAGGTACTTGGAGCGGTTGTAGGTATAGGCGGCGTTGAGGCGCCAGCCGTTGTCCCAGCCGTAGCCGAACGCGGCTTCCAGCCCGTTGCTCTCCACGCCGCCGAAGTTCTCGTAGACGCCGTCGGTCTCGCCGAGATAGTCGATGCCGCTGACGAAACCTGCCGGCAGGTAGACGATGCGATTGTCGAACTTGATGTTGTACAGGGTCACCGAGGCGGTCAGCGGCCAGCGGCTGATGCGCATGCCCACTTCAATGTTGTCGGCGGTCTCCGGCTCGACGTTGCGGAAGCGCTGCGGGTCGGTCTCGCCGAGCACGCCGGAAGGAATCGCGGCGAAGTTCTGCGAGAAGCCGGCGAACAGCTCCATGCCTTCCACGCCCGGTGCCCAGGTCAAGCCGGTGGACAGCAGCGGGTCGGACCTGGAATCGGATTTGACGTGTTCGCTGGCACCGATCACGCGGCGGCGCGACTGGTCGACGAAGAACTGCTTCACGCCCAGGCGTGCGCTGAACGGCCCGAATCGCGCCACGTCCTCGACGTAGTACATCTGCTCGTCAACCTTGTACTTGTCCTCGAACTGTACCCAGTACGGCTGGTGGTCGAAGGCGATGTCCTGGCCGACGTTGAGCAGGCGATGCCAGTCGCGGCGCGCCGAACGGTCCAGCTTCTCCACCCACAGACCGCCACGGATCGTGTTGTCGACCGTGCCGAAGGTCTGCCGCCACTCGACGTCGGCGGTCACGCCCATGCGGTCGTTGTCGTAGTGCGTGTGGCGATACGACTGCGCGCCCAGCACGTTGCCGGCGTAGCAGTTCGGATCGTATTCGGCGGTGAAGCCCAGCCGCGGCGTGCAGTTGGCCAGGCGCTGCGCGGCGCTGCCGTCGGGATTGACGAAGAAGATCTGGCCACGGTTGCTGCCGCCGTACACGGTTTTTCCACCGATGTACTCCGACTCGGGGCGGCCCGCACCGTCATCGCTGACCTGCGCCAGATAGGGAGGCAGCCAGTCGCCACGACCTTGCATGCGGTGCCCGTAGGCGGCCACCGAGGCCTTGAAGCCGTTGCCACCGTCGAAGGCCGCGCGCAGGTAGCCGAAGGTGTTCTCGCGCAACGCACGCGAGCCGGAACGGTAGTTCTGGTCCAGGTAGGGAATGCCGGTGAGGGTACCGACCAGGTTGTCGCGATCCGGATTGGTCGCGAAGCCCTTCGGTGAGACGCTGGTGTATTCCGGCTCGTCGGCATCGTTGTAGGACAGGTAGCCGGTCAGGGTCCAGCGATCCAGTTCGGTGATGAACTTGCCGGCGATGTGGTCGTTGCTGGTCTTGCCGCTGCCATCGATCCAGTCATGCACGCGCGCCGACGAGGCACTGACCCAGGCGCGGGTGTGGCCGCCGAGCAGGCCGGTGTCGTAGCGCACGTAGTACTTGCGCGCATCGTTGTCACCGGCGCCGACCACGAAGCGCAGGCGGCTGTCCTGCAGCGGGTCGCTGGTAAGGAAGTTGAGCGTGCCGCCCAGGGCCTCGTTCGAGCGCGAGGAGATATCGGCAGTGCCCTGGCTGACTTCCACCGTTTCCAGGTCGAGGGTGTCGATGTAGCGGTTGGCCAGCGAGCCGCCGCCGTAACCCGAACCGCCGTTGGGGAGGCCGTCGATGGTAGTGCCGATCTGCTGTGTGTCGCGGTTGGTGACAAAGCCACGCATGCTGATCTGCGTGCCCCACACCGATGAGCCGGTGGCATCGGCTTCGCTGACCACCACGCCGGGCACCTCGTTGAGTGCATCGTTGACGCTGCTCATCACGGTCTGCCGGTTCAGCGTTTCCGCGCGCACCGATGTCTTGGCGTAGCTGGTGGCCTGCCCGATCACCTGCACCTGATCGAGGGTGCGGGCATCGCTGCTGCGCGCTTCGGCCGCCTCGCCCTGCGGTGCTTCGGCCAGGGCGTCCAGTGCGGGGGCGATCAGCAGGGCCAGCAGCGAGACACGGGGAAAACGCGCAATCGTTCGCATCGAAACCGGACCTTCAGAGGGAGGAAACCCCGGAGTGTCGGCAGCGCCAATGACATCGGCATGACGTGGCAGCGCAGGAACGATGGCACTGTGGGGGCGGTCACGGCCTTCGGGTATGCTCGGCGCTTCAATGGACCTGAGGTGGTGGCGATGCAGAAGCGATCGAAGATCTGGCTGGGCGGGGCAGCCCTGGTGTTGCTGGCAGGATGCAACCGGGCGCCCTCGAATGGAGAGGTGGCACCGCCCGCGCCAGCCACGGCGGATGAGACCGCAGCAGCGGCCGCCGCCCCGGCCGGTTCAACAGCCGCCGCCGATGGCGCCGCGCTCACCGACCGTGAGGGCAAGGCTGTGCCGCTGGTGCCCTTCGACCCAGCCAGCGTGCCGCTGAGCGACGCCGCGCTGGGCGAACTACCGTTCTTCAGCCTGCCGCAGGGCTATGCGCCGCAGAACGCACCACACCCGCGGGCATGGGCCCGCTTCCCGTTCCGCATGGGCGAGGGGGTGCATTGGGTGGAAGGCCCGAGCTGGTCGGCGCGCATCGTGGCCGACAGCAACAACGCTCCGGACAAGACATTCTCCGCAATGGAAGTGCAGCGCAACTTCGATGGCGTGATCACCGCTGCCGGTGGCCGCAAGGTGTTCGAAGGCGAGCTGCTGCGCGACATCTACTACGGCCCGCAGCTGGAAGGCGAGATTGGTGGGGGCTTCATCGACGCAGTGAACGGTGAACAGGACGCGCCCACCACGGTCTATGTGCTGCGCCAGGCCGACCGCACCGTGTGGGTGCAACTGGCGGTGGACAGCAATGGCGCCGGCCTGGTGGTCGTGGATGAAGTGCCGTTCAAGGCCACCGCGCAGTGGTCGGACAGCTTCCCGCATCTGTCCTTGCCCGCCGGTTATCGTGACCGCAACAAGGCCGAGCAACGTGATTTCGATGCCTTCCCGTTCTGGACCGGTGATCGGTTCGAACAGGTTGAGGGCCGCACCTTCGCGGCTGATTTCGACAAGGGTGAGCGCGAGTACTCGATGCACGAAGTGCGCCGCAACCTTGAGGCGATGATGGCCCAGGCCAACGGCACCAGGGTATTCGAGGGACGCATCCCGCATGAGGCGGCCGAGAGCGTGCCGAAGCAGGTGCAGTCGTCCTACGGCAACGCGGCCAGCTACAGCTGGGACAACCATGACACCGTGGTCTACCGCGTCGATCTGGCAGACGGCCGCCAGGTCTGGGTACACGCCCGCCTGGAATACCTCAGTGCCGGCTGGGTGGTGGCCGAACGCACGGGCTTCACCCAGACCGCGGCGCTGTTGCCGGCCGATGCGCTGAAGAAGAAGCTGGACAGCGACGGCCGCGTGGCGATCCAGGTCAACTTCGCCACGGACAAGGCGCAGATCCTGCCGGCCTCCGAACCGCAGCTGGCGCAGGTGCTCGAGCTGCTGCGGGCTGATCCGGCGTTGAAGCTGTCGATCGAAGGCCACACCGACAACAGTGGTGCCGCAGCACGTAACCGCAGCCTGTCGGAGGATCGCGCGGCCTCGGTGGTGGCCGCGCTTACCGCAAAGGGCATCGCCGCCGACCGCCTGCAGGCGGCCGGATTCGGCGCCGACAGGCCGGTGACTGACAACGGCAGCGAAGAAGGCAAGGCACGCAACCGGCGGGTCGAGCTGGTCAAGCGCTGACCCACGGGGTGCTCAGTACCGCGCGTCCTTGGGTTTCGGGTCGCGCGGCCAGTCCTTGCTCTTGTTGGCGAAGTCCGGCCGCGGCTGGTTGATGAAGTAGCTGGCGATGTCCACCGCATCCTGGTCGGGCATCACCTGCTGCCCCAGTGGGGGCTCGCGGGTCACCGCCGGCGGCATGTTGTGCTTGACGAAGCCGGCGGCCTTGTACAGGCGCGCCATGCCGGCGCCGATGTTGAAACTGTGGTCGCCCCACAGCGGCGGGAAGGCGATGTCACCGCTGGCGTCGCGCCGTCCTTCGCCGTTGTCGCCATGGCACGCGGCGCACTGCACGGCGTACAGTGCCTGGCCACGGATCGGGTCCGGGGCCAGCGTGCTGTCGATGGGCCCCTCACTGGGGGCGGACACCTTTGCACCCTCTGGCACAGGACTGCTCAACCACGCCATGTAATCGAGCATCGCGCGCATCTGCGGCGAGTCCTTCGGCAGAGGCTTGCCGTTCATCGAACGCTGCAGGCATCCGTTGATGCGCTCGGTCAGCCCGATCACCTTGCCCGGGCGCGGCATGTAACGCGGATAGGCGCCGCCGCCTGTGTTGAAGTAGTGATTGCCGAAAGGCCGCTTGCCTTCGGCCATGTGGCACGAATTGCAGTTCAGATCGTTGCCGACATTGTCCGGCAGCAGCCGTGCAGTCTCGTTGAGGAGGCGGCGGCCGAGCATCACCGATTCGGCATTGCCGAGACCGGCGATCTCCTCGGCACTCGGCGCATGGTAGTGGCCGACCACTTTGCCCTGCGCATCGAGGATATCGATCGTGCTGGCCACGGCGGCATCCAGGTCCGGGTACAGATGACGGTAGGCCAGGGTACCGGCGCCGGTCAGCACCATTAGGGTGATCGCACTGCCGATCAGCAGGCGCAGACGCGTGCGCGAACGCTTCATTGTGCGGCCTCCTGCGGAACGTAGTGCACCGGCTTGTCGCGCACCACCCGACGCATGCGCGCCACGTCGACCTCGCTCACTGCGCTGGCCTGATTGCCCCAGCTGCTGCGGATGAAGGTCAGGATCTGTGCCAGCTGCGCGTTCGGCAGCTGCTCGAAGCCTGGCATGCTGAAGGCCATGCGGTCGTGCCGGGTATGTGGTGTGCGGCCGCCGATCAGGGTCACCTGCACCAGCGAGCTGGGGTCATCGGCGAACACGATCGAGTTGCCCGCCAGCGCCGGATAGACGCGGGCCATGCCGCGGCCGTCGGCGCGGTGGCAGGCCTGGCAGTGCTCGGCATAGGCCAGCGAACCGGCCACACGATAGTCGCCGCTGCGCAGTGCGGCGGTGGTGGTGTCGGTACCGGGGGACCACTGCGAACTGCGGCCCTCACGCGCCGGCAGCTGTTTCAGGTAGCGGGCCATGGCCAGCAGGTCGGCGTCGGACAGGTACTGCGTGCTGTGCTCGACCACGTCGGCCATGCCACCGAAGGCCGCCGATCGATCAGTGCGCCCGGTGCGCAGGAAGTCCACGATCTCACCCTCGCGCCAGCTGGCCAGACCGGTCGATTCGCTGCGCAGGTTCTTCGCGTACCAGCCTTCCAGCACCGAACCGGACAGGAACTGGCGGCTGCCATCATCGGCCATCGCCTTTTCCTGGAACGCCAGCCCGCGTGGCGTGTGGCAGGCACCGCAATGCGCCAGGCCTTCCACCAGTTCGGCACCACGCTGCTGGCCGGCGTCCAGCGACGGATCCGGGCTGAAGCTGCGTGGGCGTGCGAACAGCAGTTGCCACCATGCCAGAGGCCAGCGCATGTTGGCGGGCCATGGAATCGTGCTGTCGGCGTTGTCCTGCTTCACCGGCTGCACCGAGCCCATGAAATAGGCGTACAGCGCCTTGATCTCGGCGTCGCGGGCAATCACGTACGAGGCGTACGGCATTGCCGGATACAACGGCTGGCCATCGTGACGGATGCCGCGACGTACCGCGCGTTCAAAGTCGGCGTAGTCGTAGGCGCCGATGCCGGTTTCCGGATCGGGGGTGATGTTGGTCGAGTAGATCGTCCCCATCGGCGTCTGCATGCCGAGGCCACCGGCGAACGGCTTGCCGCCCGGCGCGGTGTGGCAGGCCGCACAGTCGGCGGCGCGCGACAGGTACTGCCCCTGTGCGATCAGCGCCGGGTCGTGGATGTCGACCTGCGCGGCCTGCCGAGGTGCGAACCAGTAGGGCGTGCTGCGGGCGATGCCATAGGCGGCGGCCAGCGTGGCGGCCAGGGCAATGGCGAGCTTGAACGAGGTGCGCATGGGGGCACTGTGGGCAAGCATGCCGGCGTATTCATTGATCCGGATCAATGCCGAGGTCGATCGCGCCATTGTGACAACCTGAATCGATCCCGCATTGTCATCAAGCCGTCATCCACGCGCGATAGATGGCCTACGCCCGCGTCGTTAACCTGCCACGCTGTCGCATCCTTTCCCGATTGCCCATGAAGCGCCTGCTGCTGTTGCTGCTGGCGTGCGCCGGCCTGTGGCTGGCTGCATGCTCATCCTCGATCAACGCCTCGTCTACCTCGCTTGCCGACCGGCTGATCGCGCCAGGCGGCGTGTCGACCCTGCTCGATCGCCCGCGCATCGCCGCGGCCATTGCCGGGCTGCCCAACCGCCATGGCTTCGCAGCGGGTCGCGATGGCGTGCCGATCTTCTGGCGCGTGTTCGACCCCGGCGACTACGGCGCGCGGTACCACTACCTTCCGCAGCGTCATGAGAACGGCCAGCCTCTTGATACCGGCCTGAGTCTGGCCGTGCCACAGCCGTTCCGCGCGCAGGCGCCACGCGGCACCGTGGTGCTGCTGCATGGGTGGATGATGAATGGTGATTCGATGCTGCCATGGTCGCTGCAGCTGGCCGAGTCCGGCTACCGCGTGGTCACGCTCGATCTGCGCAACCATGGCCAGTCCGGTGCAGGTCCGTCCGGCTATGGCACCTATGAATCGGATGACGTCGTCGATGTCATCGGCGAGCTGCGCGCGCGCGGCGAAGTGACCGGCCCGCTGTACCTGTTCGGTGTGTCCTATGGTGCGGCCACGGCGGTGTTCACCGCCGACAAGCTGGGTGACCAGGTGGCCGGCGTGGTGGCGATGGAATCGTTCGCCAATGCCGGTGCGGCGATCCGCACGATGATCCCGCACCTGATGGGACTGCAGCCGGAGGGCCTGAAGGCGCAGGCGGTGGCGTCGTACGCACGCTGGCGCTATGGGGGCCAGGACATCAACCAGGTGATCGCCGCCGCCAGCCGCCGTATCGATGTCGATCTCGACCGTGTCGACGTCGCGCGTGCGCTGGCCGATACCCGCGCCTGCGTGCTGCTGCTGCACGGTCAGGGTGACCAGCACATTCCGGTCAGCCAGGGCCGGCAGCTTGCGCAGGCCAACCCGCGCGCGCACTACATCGAAATGCGTGGAGAGGACCACATCACCCTGCCGCTGCGGCTGGACCTGCTGGCCGGCGTGGTGGATGACTGGATGGCGCGCGACGAGCACCACCCGCAGAGCGCGTGCCCAGCCCCACAGCTGCCGGCCCAGGCCGAATGGCTGGCACACGGCTGAAAAAAGGGGACGGAGGGGATTAAGTCGTTTGCAGCACACTCGGGGCAGATGCGACTTAATCCCCTCCGTCCCCTTTTTCTGTCAGGTCACGCGCCGTGCCAGTGAGCGGGCGGAGGCGGCTACGCCCAGCAGCAGTAGGGCGACGCACAGGAAGGCAAAGCCGAGGCTGGTGGCATGTGCCACTGCGCCGATCGCCGCCGGACCAGCGAGGATGCCGGCGTAACCCAATGTGGTCACGGCAGTGATGGCGATGCTCTCCGGCATCACCCGCTGCTGGCCTGCCATCGAGAACAGCGCCGGCACGATGTTGGCGCAGCCCAGCCCGACCAGCACGTAGCCGGCCAGCGCCACCGGAAACGAGGGCACAAGCGTGGCCAGGGTGAAGCCTGCCGCGGCCGTGATACCGCCGAAGACCAGGGTGCGGGTGCGGCCGAGGTGCTCGACGATGCCGTCACCGAACAGGCGCATTGCCGTCATCGCCAGGGTGAACAACGCAAAGCCGGCCCCGGCCTGGTCACGCGGCACCTGCCGCACTTCGGCCAGGAACACGGCGCTCCAGTCCAGCATCGAGCCCTCGGCGAGGAACACCACGAAGGCCAGGACGCCGATGAACAGCACCACGCCATGCGGCAGTGCCAGCAAGGGGCCTTCGTGCAGGATCCGTTGCGGACGCCAATGCGGCGCCGACAGCATCGCAATCAGCAGCAGTGCCACCACCGAAACCAGCGCGGCCAGCCACAGCGGCGTGCCGAGGATCAGCAGCCCGGTCATGCAGCCAGCACCGACGAATCCACCGATGCTGTAGAAGGCGTGGAAGCCGGACATCATCGCGCGCCCGGCATCGCGCTCGACCGCCACCGCCTGCATGTTCATCGCACAATCCAGTGCACCGACGCCGGCACCGAACACAAACAGTGCCGCGCCCAGCGACACCGGCGAGGGTGCCAGCACCAGCAAGGGCAGGGCGCACAGCATCATCGCGCAGGTGATCACCATCACCCGGCGGCAACCCAATCGCCCGGTCAGTGCACCTGCCAGTGGCATCGCCAGCAACGAACCCAGCCCAAGACACAGCAGCACGGCGCCGAGGCTGGCGTCGGACAGCCCGGCCTTGGCCTTGGCGTAAGGCACCATCGGCGCCCACGCGGCGGTGGCGAATCCAGGAATGAAGAAGGCGGCACGGGTGGCGTGCTGCTGGGCACGCGGAGATGAAGGCGTCATGCGAGGGCGGGTCCGGATAAACGCTGCCATGAAAGCGTTTCCAGTCGCATCGAGCAAGAGGCATTCGGGTCACCGAAGGCCGAATACGATTGCGGGCCGTCCATCAGGCGCCGCGGGCCCGGCGATGCCTTTCCGCACCGCCGGGCCACGTCTTCAGGACAGGGCGTGTTTACAGCGGCAGATCGAACACCAGCACTTCGGCATCGTTGCCGTTTTCCAGGGTCAGCTGGGCTTCGTCGCTGACCTGCAGCGCGTCACCGGCTTCGAGGGTGATGCCGTTGACCTGCAGCTGCCCACGTGCCACCTGCACATAGGCGCCACGGCCGTTGCCGAGCGCATGGTGCAGCTTCTGGCCGCCATCGAGGATGGTGGCGAAGATGCGGGCATCCTGATGGATGCGCAGCGAACCGTCGGCACCGTCGGGGGAGGCAATCAGGCGCAGCTGGCCGCGCTTGGTCTCCGGTGCGAAGTGGGTTTCCTCGTAGGACGGAGTGATGTTCTCGGTATCCGGGAAGATCCAGATCTGCAGGAAATGCACGGTCTCGTCGGCCGAATGGTTGAACTCGCTGTGGGTGACGCCGCTGCCGGCGCTCATGCGCTGCACGTCGCCGTAGCGCAGCACCGAACCGGTGCCCATCGAGTCCTTGTGTTCCAGCGCACCGCCCAGCACGTAGGAGATGATCTCCATGTTGCTGTGGCCGTGGGTGCCGAAGCCCTGGCCGCCGATCACCTTGTCTTCGTTGATCACCCGCAGCGGGCCGAAGCTGACGTAACGGGGGTCGTAGTAGTTGGCGAAGGAGAAGGTATGGCGCGAGGACAGCCAGCCATGCTCGGCCAGGCCACGGGTAGCGCTTTTGCGGATCTGCAGCATGATGGAATCTCCTTGTTCGATGGTTTCGATGGGGCGGGGTGGTCGGTGACCGCTGTGTTTTCCCGTTGGAGAGAAGTATCCGCTTGCGTCCGGGGTTTGAAAAACGGATAGTTTTGAAAGCCATCATCGAAAAATTCGAATGCTCAAGCTCAGCCTCGATGCCCTGCAGATCCTGGATGCCATCGACCGCCGTGGCTCCTTTGCCGGCGCCGGCAAGGCCCTGCACAAGGTGCCCTCGACGATTTCCTATACCGTGGCCAAGCTGGAGGAGGATCTGGGTGTGCAGCTGTTCGACCGGGTCGGCCCACGTGCAGAGCTGACCGAGGCCGGGCGCGCGCTGCTGGACGAAGGCCGGCATCTGCTGCGCGCGGCCCGCGAGCTGGAGCTGCGGGTGCGCCGGGTGGCGTCGGGTTGGGAGACCGAACTGACCCTGGCGGTGGATTCGGTGTTCCCGACCTGGCTGCTTGGGCCGGATATCGCCGCATTCCGTGAGGCCGAGGCACCGACCCGGTTGCGGTTGATCGGCGAGGCCCTGTCCGGCACCTGGGAGGCCCTGCTCGACCGCCGTGCGGACCTGTTGGTCGGCGCGCCGGGCGAAGGGCCCAGTGGTGGCGGCTATGTGGTCGAGCCGCTGGGCACGGTGGAGTTCGTGTTCGCGGTGGCACCTGATCATCCGTTGGCCGCGGTGCCCGGCGTACTCGGTCGCGAACAGCTGGCCGAGCACTGTGCGATCGCCGTTTCCGATTCGGCGCGCAGGCTGCTGCCGCGCACGGTGGGCCTGTTGATGGGGCAGGAGATGCTGACGGTGCCGGACATGGCCAGCAAATTGAAGCTGCAGAGCGAAGGCGTGGGCTTCGGCTTCCTGCCCGAGCCATGCGCGCGTGCTGCGGTGGCGCGTGGCCAGCTGATGATCCGCGAGGTGGAGGAACACAAGCCGGAAGAGACCTTCTGGCTGGCCTGGCGCACCGGCGAGGATGGCGCGGCACTGCGCTGGTGGCGCGAGCGCCTGCGCAGGCCGGAGCTGCTGTCGCAGTGGTGGCAGGCAATGGCAAGGGGGTAGGCGTACGGCAGGGCTGCGCCCTGCACCCGCTACGATCCAGAGCAACAGCAACAGCAACAGCAGAAGCTGGTTTGCTGAGGGATGGCGGGGTGGGTCCGGTTGCGGGGGGCGCTGCAAGTACGTCCATGTAAGCTCGGTCGCCGCATCCATGCGGCTCACGCCCCCGCAACCGGACCCACCCCGCCTTCGACAGATTTCCGCGATCTGTCGGAACGGCATGGACCGCTGTTGGTAGGTGTCGATCTTGGTCGACACAGTAGATCCACGCCATGCGTGGATGCTTTTCGAGCTCGATTCGAAATATTCGATTCCGATGAAGATTCATCCACGCATGACGTCGATCCATCAGATCGCGAGAATCTGTCAGGGGTGGGGCGGTGTCGGAGTGCGGGGTGTCAGCCGCATGGATGCGGCTGCCAAGCCTACATGGACGTACTTGCGGCGTCCCCGCACTCCGACACCGCCCCGCCAACCCACAGAATGCCAGCTTTTGCTGTTGCCGTTGCCTTGGCTTGAAGCTTCTGCAGGTGCAGGGCGCAGCCCTGCCGAAAAACACGCATAAAAAAACAGCAGGCCGAGGCCTGCTGTTTCGGTGTAATGGTGCGCCCGGAGAGATTCGAACTCCCGACCGCCTGGTTCGTAGCCAGGTACTCTATCCAACTGAGCTACGGGCGCCAATTACATAAACTTGTTGTGTCGACTGTGTATGGTGCGCCCGGAGAGATTCGAACTCCCGACCGCCTGGTTCGTAGCCAGGTACTCTATCCAACTGAGCTACGGGCGCGCGGTACACAATCAACTTACTGCCTAATTTTACTGCATTTTCAGCGGCGGATGCTGAAAACCTGTCGAGTGGTGCGCCCGGAGAGATTCGAACTCCCGACCGCCTGGTTCGTAGCCAGGTACTCTATCCAACTGAGCTACGGGCGCCCTGCGACAGGAGCGGAATTATGCGGATGTCGGCGCACACCGTCAACAGTTTTGTGAAAATTTTCATCCAACTGAATGAAAAAGCTGTCCGCCACGGCATCCGGTGCCTTCAGCCAGGCGAAGTGATCGGCGCGCGTGCCCAGTTCCTGCGCGGACAGCACGCGCAGCTTCGCGTCCACATTCGGCAGCTTTGCCAGCAACGCCTGCATCGACCCGGTCGGGGCCAACCAGTCGTGTTCCATCAGCACGGCCTGGGCGCTGCCGTGCACGCGCGCCATCTGTGCGTCGAGGTCTTCACCCATGCCGGCGGCGGCGTAGTGGTTGTTCAGGCCGACGCGCGCCCAGTCGGCGATCAGTCCGCGTGCTTCGGTGCCACCGAAGCCGAGACGACGGCCATGCAGCACGCCCTGGCGCTGCGCGATCCACGGCAGGAAACGGTAAACCAGTGGCAGCAGCCAGCCGCGCGGTGGCGGGAATCCACGCCAGAACGGTGAGCCGCTGGCCGCCAACCACAAGTGGTGGAAATGCAGAGGGTTGCGGCCGGCATGCACGCAGGCCAGCTGCCCGCCCAGGCTGTGGCCACCGATGATCCAGGGCAGGGGGCCTGCTTCCTCGTCGGCGGCCGCCATGACCGCTTGGCTGGCCGGCAGATCCTGCTCGAGTACCTCCCGATAGCCCCAGTCGTGCGCGCGCGACGGGCGTAGTGAGCTGCTGCCGTTGCCGCGCCACTCATGCAGGTAGACCGCAACGCCCTTCGCTGCCAGCGCCTGTGCCAGCGGCAGGTAGTGGCGCGCGGCCACACCCAGCGCTGGCAGCCACAACAAGCGGGCGATGGCCTGTGCGGGCATGCAGGCCATCACTTCGTAGCGATGCCCGTCGTTGCACTGCACTGGAAGGAGGGCCGGCGTCAGGTTCATGCGTGCGGTGCAGCGCCGAAGTGGTCGAGCACCAGCACCTCGCTGCGGCCGGGGGCATAGCCCTGCTGCAGGCCGCGCGCAACGTAGTCGATGCCGGCTTCGCAGGCGTTGGCCAGGCTCAGGCCGTTGCACAGCTGCGCGGCGATGGCCGAGGCCAGCGTGCAGCCAGTGCCGTGCGCATCCAGCGGCAGGCGGGCGTGGATGAATTCTTCGCTGCTCACGCCGTCGAAGTAGCGGTCGATCACGCGGTTGCCTTCCTGCAGGTGGCCACCTTTCAGCAGCACCGCACCGGCGCCCAGGTCGAGCAGGGCGGAGGCTACCTGTTCGGCGTCATCGCCGTTCCCGATCTTCCATCCGGCCAGCAGCTCCGCTTCCGGCGTGTTCGGGGTGATCAGCGTGGCCAGCGGGATCAGCCGCTCACGCATTGCCTGCAGAGCGTTGTCTTCCAGCAGGCGCGCGCCGCTGGTGGCGACCATCACGGGGTCCAGCACTACGTGTGGCGGGCGATGGCGCTCCAACGCATCGGCGACGGCATTGATCACCTCGGTGTTGGCCAGCATGCCCAGCTTCACCGCATGGATGTCGAAGTCATCGAAGCAGGCATCCAGTTGTGCACGCAGGAAATCGATCGGCGGCACGTGCACGGCGATGACGCCACGGGTGTTCTGTGCGGTCAGTGCGGCGATCGCGGAGAGTCCGTGCACGCGATGTGCTGCAAAGGCCTTCAGGTCGGCCTGGATGCCTGCGCCACCGCCGGAGTCGGAGCCGGCGATGGTGAGGGCAGATACGGGAGTGGTCGGGCTCATCCAGCGATTGTGCCGTGGTCCGGCAGGGGAAGGTAGATCCACGCCATGCGTGGATGCCTTTGATCCGTCAGGCGGGGTCAGATCCCTTTTCCGCAGGAAAAGGGATCTGACCCCCAGAGTGCGGCCCTCAATGCCGCCAGCGCGCCCACTGCTGGTACACCACATAACCCAGGCCGGTCAGGCCGGTGAGCAGGGCGGGAGCAAGCAGGGCGTCGTACTGCCAGCGCGCGAACAGCCAGGCGCCGATCACGCCGCCGGCAAGGAAGCCACTGATGATCAGGCCGCTGAGGGTCAGTCGTCGCACCTGCAACGGCAGCCCGCGCAGCAGGTGGCCCAGGCCGATGCCGAGATCGGTGAACATCCCGCTGAGATGGGTGGTGCGCACCACCGCGCCGCTGAAGGTGGTAGCCATTGCATTCTGCAGGCCGCAGGCCATGGCGGCGGCCAGTGCACCCCAGATCTGGTGCTCTTCAAACAGCGGAATGGCCACCAGCAAAAGAGCCGATTCCAGCGCCAGTGCCACGCCGTAGCGCCGGCCCAGCTGCAGCGTGCTGTCCTGGATCAGCAGGCCGCTGAGCATCGCGCCCAGCGAGAACGCGATCAGCAGGCCCCACAGGTGGCCGACCGCGCGCCAGTCACCCTGGGCCAGTGCCATGCCGAGCTGGCTGGTACTGCCGGTCATGTGGCTGACCGCCTGGTGCTCGAAACCGAGGAAGCCGACCACGTTGACCATGCCGGCCACGCACGAGAGTGCGACCGCGCCGATCCAGACCCAGGTGGGCAGGCGTATTCCCATCGGCGAGGCCCCTCAGGGCCCGCCGAAGCCGCCGTTGAACTGCAGCTCGCTGAAGGTGTTGCTGGCCGGGTCGAACACGGCGCCCCAGAACTGTGCGCCGCCATCGCAGACGCGGATCGCTTCACGGGCCGGATTGACGCCGCTGTCGTCGGGCAGGTGGAAGGCGTTGATGTAGATCAGCCGCTTGCCGGCGCTTTCGATGCCGACGTACTGGCGGTCGAAGTCCAGCACCTTCGGGACCTGCGCTTCCAGCGACGACAGCTTCGCCTCCAGCTGGTCGACCTGCTGCCGGCTGGGCGCCCAGTAACCCGACACCCGCCCGGCCTCGCGGCCGGGGCTGGGGCGCGAGCAGGTGTCGAGCACCTGCGCGGCGATGATCGGGCGGGTGACCACCCAGGACTGGCCGGTGCGCTCGGCGGTGGGCACGCTGGCCGGGCCGCGCGTGGTCGTACAGGCACCGAGCACGGCGGCGAGGGTGATCGCAGCCGTGGGCAGCAACAGGCGCGTGCAGCGGTTCACAACACCTCCGAAGCGTAATCGGCCAGGCGCGAACGCTCGCCACGGCGCAGGGTGATGTGCGCACTATGCGGCCAGTTCTTGAAGCGGTCCACCGCGTAGGTCAGGCCCGAAGTGGTCTCGGTCAGGTACGGGGTGTCGATCTGCTCGACGTTGCCCAGGCAGACGATCTTGGTGCCGGGGCCAGCGCGGGTGATCAGCGTCTTCATCTGCTTGGGGGTGAGGTTCTGCGCCTCGTCCAGGATCAGGTAGCGTGACAGGAAGGTGCGGCCGCGCATGAAGTTCATCGAGCGGATCTTGATGCGGCTGGCCAGCAGGTCGTTGGTGGCCTGGCGGCCCCAGGTGCCGCCTTCCTGGTTGTGCGTGAGCACTTCCAGGTTGTCGGTCAATGCGCCCATCCACGGCGTCATCTTCTCTTCCTCGGTACCGGGCAGGAAGCCGATGTCCTCGCCCACGCTGACCGTGGCGCGGGTCATGATGATCTCGCGGTAGCGCTGCTGGTCCATCGTCTGCGCCAGGCCGGCGGCCAGTGCCAGCAGGGTCTTGCCGGTGCCGGCGGTGCCCAGCAGCGTGACAAAGTCGATCTCCGGGTCCATCAGTGCGTTGAGGGCGAAGTTCTGCTCGCGGTTGCGTGCGCTGATGCCCCACACGGCGTGGCTGCCGTGGCGGAAATCATCGACCAGCGACAGCACCACCTTGCCATCGCCGACGACGCGGCTGACGCGCAGCTCGACTTCATCCTCGCCTGGCAGGTAGACGTACTGGTTCGGATACCACTCCTCGCCGTCCTGTGCCTGGATTTCGTAATGCGAGCGGCCCTTGTCGCTCCAGCTGCGCAGGTCGTCGCCGTGGCGTTTCCAGAAGTCTTCCGGCAGCTCGGTAGCGCCGGTGTAGAGCAGGCTGAAATCGTCCAGCGCGCGGTCGTTCTCGTAGTCCTCGGACACGATACCGGCGATGGCGGCCTTGATCCGCAGGTTGATGTCCTTGGAGACGAACACCACCGGCAGGTCGGGGGTTTCTTCCTTCAGGGCCAGGATCGCGCCGAGGATGGCGTTGTCCGGGATCACCTTGCCGAAGCTCTTGCCAGCATCGAAATGACTGGTCTGGAAGCGCAGCTTGCCGGCGCTCTGCTTGCCGCGCAGCTGCAGGCCATTGGGCCGCTGCAGCGGAATGCCGTCGGCCAGGTTGTCCAGCCCGGAGGCCTGCACCAGCTCGTTGAGGAAGCGGCTCACCTGGCGGGCGTTGCGGCTCGCCTCGGAGGTGCCCTTCTTGCCGTTGTCCAGCTCTTCGATCACCTGCATGGGCAGGTAGACGTCGTGCTCCTCGAATTTGAACAGCGCGGTGGGATCGTGCATCAGCACGTTGGTATCCAGCACGTAGATGCGCTTGCCTCGGGTCATCGTCGATTCCTGGTTACGGACAGGGAAAAACCACCACGGCCTGCTGCAGGGCAGGGTGATGGCAGACACAGTAGGCAGTGGGACTCACTTGGACTGGGAGGCCTTCAGTTCGGCGAGAACGGCATCGGCATGGCCGGCGACCTTGACCTTGCGCCAGGACTGCACGATGCGGCTGTCGGGGGAAATCAGGAAAGTGCTGCGTTCGATGCCGCGTACCTGCTTGCCGTACATGTTCTTCATCCTGATCACGTCGAAGGCGGTGCACAGCGCTTCGTCGCCGTCGCTGACCAGCGGGAAATTGAAGCCCTGCCTGGCACAGAAGTTGTCGTGCGACTTCACCGAGTCGCGCGAGACGCCCAGCACGACGGCGCCGGCTTTCCTGAACTCCGGCAGCAGCGCGTTGAAGTCGATGCCTTCGGTGGTGCAACCCGGGGTGCTGTCCTTGGGATAGAAATACAGCACCAGCCATTGGCCTGCGTAGTCGCCGAGGGTGGCCTGGTCGCCGCCGGACAGTGCCAGTGGCAGGGAGAGGGTGGTGCTGTCCAGGGTGTCGCCGTTGTTCATGAGGTCCTTCTGTCGAGCCTGGGTTCTTTCTACGACAATTGCATGAAACGCCACGCGCCCGTGAGAGGCGCGCGAAGAATCCGCACTTCCGATCAGAATTTCATCGGGTCCATGATCGCGTCCAGGTTCAGGTGGTCGCAGAACTCGAGGAAATCGTCGCGCAGCGCGGCGATGTGCATGTTGGCCGGCACGCCGATGGTGACCTGTGCGCTGAACATCTCCGCACCGGTCTGCATGGCGCGGTAGCGCGTGCTCTGCAGGTTCTCGATGGTGATGCCCTGGCGGTCGAAGAAATCGGCCAGCTGGAACAGGATGCCCGGCTTGTCGGCGGCGATCACTTCGACAATGTACGGCAGCAGGTTGGACTGCGCCTGCTTGGCGGCGGTGCGGTACCAGACCAGCTTCAGGCCTTCCTCGCGCTCCAGCCGGGTCAGCATCGCCTCGAGCTTGGCCACCGAGTCCCAGGAGCCGGTGGCCAGGGCGGTAACCGAGACATCGCGGCCGACCGTGGCCAGGCGTGCATCCACCAGATTGCAGCCGCTGTCGGCGATGCGGCGGGTGACGGACAGCAGGGGGGACTCCGGATGCGTCGTATAGGCGTTGATCAGGAGGTGGTTTTCGCTCGGCGCGGGGCGCGGGGTGGTGTCGGTCAAGGCGATTCCGGGTAATGCATGCGTTAGTCTGAATGCCCGCCAGAGGCGGGGATCCACCGGTGTCCAGCATACTTGCCCGTGCTTTCGCGCCGCAAGTAACATTCAAGTCGCCCCCGGCCTTTCGTGGCGGGCGTTTTCCCTTCCCAGCCAAGAGCAGCACGTCCTTGTCCCTTTCCGGCCTCATCACCGCGCTGGCGACCCCGTTCCGGGCCGACGGCGCCCTCGATCCCGACGGTTGGCAGCGCCTGCTGCACCTGCAACTGGAAGGTGGCGTCCATGGCGTTGTCGTAGCCGGCTCTACCGGCGAAGCGGCAACGCTCACCGACGCCGAGTACGACCTGCTGCTGGCCAGCGCGGTCGAGCGCATCGGCGGCCGCATTCCGGTCCTGGCCGGTACCGGCCTTTCGGGCACTGCCAAGACCATCGAACAGACCCGTCGTGCCGCCGCCCTCGGCGCCAGCCACGCGCTGGTGGTCACGCCGCCGTACGTGCGCCCCACCCAGGCCGGTCTGATCGCGCACTACCGTGCGGTGGCCGACCAGGGCGGGCTGCCGGTCGTGCTGTACAACGTGCCCGGCCGTACCGGTTGCGACATGCAGCCTGAGACCGTGGCCGAGCTGGCCAGCCACCCCAACATCGTCGGCATCAAGGAGGCGGTGGGTGACACCGGCCGGGTGCAGGCGCTGCTCGCCCTGCGCAGCCCACAGTTCGCCGTGCTCAGCGGTGACGACGGTACGGCCGCGCGTTCGATCCAGGCCGGTATCGACGGCCTCATCTCAGTGGGTTCCAACGTGCTTCCCGGTGCCTACCGCCGGATGTGCGAGCTGGCCGCCGCACACGACCACGAAGCCACCGCGTCGTGGGATGCGCGCCTGCATCCCTTCCATGATTTCTGCGGCGTCGAACCGAACCCGATCCCGGTCAAGGCGCTGCTGCGCCGCATCGGCATCGGTCACGACCTGCGCCTGCCACTGCTGCCGTTGTCGGCAGCGCATCATCCGGCTGCCGACCATCTTGCCGGCGACATCGCCGCCCTCGAAGCCCTTTCCAGCCACTGACCTTCCGTCTTGGTCTGACCCAGGAGATTCACATGCGTCAATCCGTTTCCACCGTCCGCGTGCTGTCCTATGCCCTGCTTGCCGTGGCGGTCGCTGCCGGCACCACCGGCTGCTTCAAGCGCGGCGCCAAGGGCGACTACGCCCTGGCCCCGGAAATGCGTCCGCTGGAAGTGCCGCCGGACCTGAACCTGCCCAATGCCACCACCGACAACAAGGTGCCGACGTTGGCCTCGGCCACCAAGCCGGCGGCGCCGGTTGCTGCGGCTCCAGCAGCCGGCAGCACCGGTTTCACCATTGCCGGTGGCAAGGATGAAGCCTTCGCCAAGGTCGGTACCGCACTGGAAGGCGTGGAGGGCGTGACCATTGCCAGCCGCGCGCAGTTGCTGGGTTCGTACGACGTGGCCTACGAGGGCAGCAACTTCCTGGTCCGCGTAGTGGCCGTCGATGCCGGCGCCTACATCTCCGCGGTTGACCCGCGTGGCCTGCCGGCCACCGCCGAAGCGCCGGTGAAGCTGATCGCCGCGCTGAAGGCGAAGCTCGCCCAGTAAGGGCTGGTCGGATGGCTGCGGGCCTTGGTCCGCACCCGCTCTGGTAGCGGCCGACCTTGGTCGGCGCTTTTGTGCCAACCAAGGTTGGCACCTACCAGGTTGCGCGGTTGGCACCTGCCGGAGCGCACGGTTGGGGTCTGCCGAAGAACAGAAAAGGGCGCCCATGGGCGCCCTTTTCGTTACCGCCGTGGGCGCTTCTCAGCGCTCCAGCAGCTTCAGCTTGTCCGGCTTGCCATCCCATTCGCCGGCGTCGGCGGGCGGGTCCTTGCGCACGGTCAGCACCGGCCATTCCTTCGCCAGCTCGGCGTTGAGGGCAACGAAGCCTTCCTGTCCGGCAGGAACATCGTCCTCCGGGAAGATCGCATTGACCGGGCACTCCGGCTCGCAAAGGGTGCAGTCGATGCACTCATCCGGGTCGATCACCAGGAAGTTCGGGCCTTCGTGGAAGCAATCCACGGGGCACACTTCCACGCAATCGGTGTGTTTGCACTTGATGCAGTTTTCGGTGACGACAAAGGGCATGGGCTTGGGGGTGGATCGATTCCTGAACCTGCCAATTCTAGAACAGGTTGGCCCCCGGTGTCGGCGCGGGGCGGAGAACGGGCGTCTGGCAGGCGCGACCGTGGGAGTCATTGGCGGCACGGCGGGGGCTGTGCGACGCTGCGGGGCACTCGGTCGCCCACCGTGGCCGGACTCCCTTCCCAGCAGGATCGTCCATGTCCCAAACCCAGCCCAGCACCGCGCCCCATGGCGGTGAGAACACTGCATTCATCGTCCTGATCAGCTGCGTGGCCACCCTTGGTGGATTCCTGTTCGGTTTCGACAGTGGTGTCATCAATGGCACGGTCGATGGCCTCCGCCAGGCCTTCAACTCCAGTGAGGCGGCGCTCGGTTTCGAAGTCGCCTCGATGCTGCTGGGCTGCGCGATCGGCGCCTTCCTGGCCGGGTGGCTGGGTGATCGCCTGGGGCGCCGCGGTGTCCTGATCGTGTCAGCGCTGATGTTCCTTGTCTCGGCGCTCGGTGCCGGCGCGGCCCACGCGTCCTGGCTGTTCATCGCCGCCCGCGTGCTGGGCGGTTTCGCGGTGGGCGCGGCCAGCGTGATGTCACCGGCCTACATCGCCGAAGTCGCCTCGGCGCGTTACCGCGGCCGGCTGGCCACGGTGCAGCAGATGGCGATCATCTGCGGCTTGTTTGCGGCCTTCCTCAGCAATTACCTGCTGGCGCGTGCCGCCGGCGCCTCGACCGAGCCCCTGTGGCTGGGCCATGAGGCCTGGCGCTGGATGTTCTGGATGCAGGTGCTGCCCTCGGGGCTGTTCCTCCTGTTGTTGCTGGTGATCCCGGAAAGCCCCCGTTTCCTGGTCTTGAAGGGGCGCCAGGGGCAGGCGAGGGCGGTGCTGGCGCGGCTGTACGGCGAGGCCGCGGCCACGGCCAAGCAGGCCGAGATCGAGGCGAGCCTGGCCCAGGACCAGCACAAGCCGCGCTTCGGCGACCTGCGCAACAAGGCCACCGGCAAGCTGCGCCCGATCCTCTGGGTGGGTATCGGCCTGGCCATGTTCCAGCAGCTGGTCGGCATCAACGTGGTGTTCTACTACGGCGCGGTGCTGTGGCAGGCGGTGGGTTTCTCGGAAAGCGACGCGCTGCTGATCAACGTGTTGTCCGGCGCGCTGAGCATCGGTGCCTGCCTGCTGACGGTACTGCTGATCGACCGCATCGGGCGCAGGCCGCTGCTGTGGATCGGTTCGGTCGGCATGTCGGTGGCGCTGGTGCTGATGGTGGTGGCGTTTGCCAGCGGCAGCCTCGTCGATGGGCGCCTGCAGCTGTCCGATGGCATGGGGCGGCTGGCGCTGGTGGCAGCCAACGTCTACGTGGTGTTCTTCAACATGTCCTGGGGCCCGGTGATGTGGGTGATGCTGGGCGAGATGTTCCCCAACCAGATCCGCGGCCCGGCGCTGGCGGTGGCGGGTGCGGCGCAATGGACCTCGAACTTCGCGATCACCGTGACGTTCCCGATGCTGCTGGCCGGCATCGGCCTGGCCGGCGCCTATGGCATCTACGCCGTCGCGGCGATCCTCTCGATCTTCTTCGTGGTCCGCTACGTGCGCGAGACCAAGGGCAAGGAGCTGGAGCAGATGGAAGGCTGACGGCGACTGGCTTCGGTTGCATTCCGTTGGCGCCTGCCTGTCCAGAGTGTGAGGGGGCAGGCCGCCCTCTCCAGGACACGCAAAAGCCCATCCATGGTGCTCGATGGCGCCATCCATGGCGCCAACGGTCCTGGAGAGGGCGGCCCGCCCCCTCCTGACAGTTTCATGGTGCGTGCGGATGCGGCGAAGTGCTGGTCGGTTGTTGCCGCAGCTCGCGGGAAACCGTCCAGAGTCGGTGGGGTCACCCAGGGCAGGACCGTTGGCGCCAAGGATGGCGCCATCGAGCCCCCATGGATGGGTTCACGGCGTGTCCTGCCCTGGGTGACCCCACCGGCTCAAGCCGATTGCAGGCAGGCGCCAAAGCGACCAAGCCGATCGATGCCATTGCAAACCCCGGAAAACAGAAAAGCCCGCACAAGGCGGGCTTTTTCGGTTCCTGCTGCGGCGACTGGCGCTCCCTAGGGGACTCGAACCCCTGTTTTAGCCTTGAGAGGGCCACGTCCTAACCACTAGACGAAGGGAGCGTAACTGTGTCGCTGCCGAGGCAGGAGCGCTAGTATATGCACCTCGATGCCATTGGGCAATCCCGAAACTTCAACCGGAAGCGCCAACATCATTTCCCCTGCTACATCACCGTTCAGCCTGCGCGTCATCCCGCGCGACCAGCACACGATCTCCCGCAAGGACATCAGCCCGAACGCCCTGCGCGTGCTTTATCGCCTGCGCGATGCCGGCTTCGGCGCCTACCTTGTCGGCGGCGCGGTGCGCGACCTGCTGGTCAATGGCCAACCCAAGGATTTCGACGTGGCCACCGATGCCACGCCCGAACAGGTCAAGCAGCTGTTCCGCAACTGCCGCCTGATCGGTCGTCGGTTCCGCCTCGCCCACGTTGTGTTCGGCCGCGAAATCATCGAAGTCGCCACCTTCCGTGCCAACAGCGATGACGGCAGCGGCGACCGCGAGATGGAAAACGGCATGCTCGTGCGCGACAACGTGTACGGCACCATCGAAGACGACGCGGTCCGCCGAGACTTCACCTGCAACGCCCTGTACTACGCCATCGAGGACTTCTCGGTGCGCGACTACACCGGCGGCTTCGAAGACGTCCAGGCGCGCCTGATGAAACTGATCGGCGATCCCGAGCAGCGTTATCGGGAAGACCCGGTGCGCATGCTGCGTGCGGTGCGCCTGGCGGCCAAGCTCGGCTTCCAGATCGAAGAGGGTACCGCCGCGCCCATCCCGCACCTGGCCGGCCTGCTCAACGAAGCCGCGCCGGCGCGCCTGTTCGAGGAAGTGCTCAAGCTGTTCCTGTCCGGGCACGGCGTGGCCAGCTTCGAAGGCCTTGAGCGTTACGGCCTGCTCGACGTGCTGTTCCCGGAGAGCGCCAGGGCGCTGAAATCCAACCGCACCGGCGCGCTGCGCCGCATGCTGGTCGAGGGCCTGGCCAACACCGATGCTCGCGTGGCCAACGACGAGCCGGTCTCGCCGGCGTTCCTGTTCGCATTGCTGCTGTGGCCGGCGTTCTGCCGCGCACAGGCGACCCTGCTCAAGCAGGGAGTGGCACCGGAAGAGGCGCAGCGCCGCGCCGCCGACCGGGTCACCGTGCAGCAGCTCAGCACCATCGCGCTGCCGCGCCGCTTCTCGCTGCCGATGCAGGAGATCTGGCTGCTGCAGTCGCGCTTCAGCTCGCGCCAGCGCAAGCGCGTATTCCGTACCCTGACCCACCCGCGCTTCCGCGCCGCGTTCGATTTCCTCAGCCTGCGCCAGGTCGCTTCGTCCGAGCATGCAGTGGATGTCGAGTTCTGGCGCGAAGCACAGGCGCAGTCCGGTCGCGAGCTGGAGTCGTCGCTGGATGCGATGCACAGTGAAGACGGCGATGACGAGAGCGGGGCACCGCGCAAGCGCCGCCGTCGCCGTCGACGTCCCGGTGCTGCTGCGGCGGGCGAGTAAGCGATGACCCTCGCCTGGATCGGCCTCGGCGCCAACCTTGGCGACGCGGCCGCGACCGTGGGCGCGGCGATTGCCGCGCTGGACGGCCTGCCGGGAACGCGCCTGCGACAGGCCTCGCGGCTCTATGCAACCCCGGCCTGGGGCAATGAAGACCAGCCGCCGTTCGTCAATGCCGTGGCTGCGGTCGAAACCACCTTGGCGGCCGATGAGTTGCTGCAGGCCATGCTGGCGCTGGAGCGGGGATTTGGCCGCGTGCGCGATCCGGCGGTGCACTGGGGGCCGCGCGCGCTGGACCTCGACCTTCTTCTTTACGGCACGCAGGTGATCGACCTGCCCGGCCTGCAGGTACCTCATCCCTACCTGCACGAGCGTGCCTTCGTGTTGGTGCCACTGGCCGAAATCGCGCCTGATCTGGCCATTCCCGGTCATGGCAGCGTGCGGGATGCAGTGGTGCGGGTGGATGCCTGCGGGATTGCGCCGATAGGGTGATAATGACCGGGTTATCTCCCCCGGTTATCAGCACATGAGCACCCACGCAGACAGCAAGCCCTGGACCGTTCCCGCCCTGGCCGAGGCCAAGCGCAATGGCCAGAAGCTGGTCATGTTGACCGCCTACGACGCCGGCTTCGCCCGCACCTTCGATGCCAACGGCGTCGATCTGATCCTGATCGGCGATTCGCTGGGCATGGTCGTGCAGGGTCATGATTCGACCCTGCCGGTGACCGTGGCCGACATGGTCTACCACACCCG
Source organism: Stenotrophomonas sp. YJH_SMC_94-11 (assembly GCF_059370435.1). Taxonomy (NCBI): domain Bacteria; kingdom Pseudomonadati; phylum Pseudomonadota; class Gammaproteobacteria; order Lysobacterales; family Lysobacteraceae; genus Stenotrophomonas; species Stenotrophomonas sp. YJH_SMC_94-11. The sequence goes on from NZ_JCAFTR010000003.1 coordinate 368,613, forward strand.
CGCCGTGGCCCGCGTGCTGCAGCGTGCGCTGCTGGTGGCCGACCTGCCGTTCGGTGCCGATGCCACCCCGGAACGCGCGCTGGATGCCTCGCTGCAGCTGCTGCAGGCCGGTGCCGAGATGGTCAAGATCGAAGGTGCCGGCTTCAAGGTCGACATCATCCGCTACCTGGTCGAGCGCGAGATTCCGGTCTGCGCGCACCTGGGCCTGACCCCGCAATCGGTGCTGCGCCTGGGCGGCTTCAAGATCCAGGGCCGCGGCGATGCTGCGCGCCAGCTGGTGGAGGATGCCAGGGCCGTGGCCGCCGCAGGCGCCAGCATCATGGTGCTTGAATGCGTGCCGACCCCCGTCGCCGCCGAAGTGACCGCTGCGGTGGATGTGCCGACCATCGGTATCGGTGCTGGCCCGCAGTGCGATGGCCAGGTGCTGGTGCTGCACGATTTCCTCGGCCTGGACAGTGGCCATCGCCGTCCCAAGTTCGTCAAGGATTTCCTTGCCGAAGGCGGCTCGGTGGCCGGTGCCACCCGCGCGTTTGCCGACGCCGTGCGCGACGGCAGCTTCCCCGACGAACAGCACGCCTACGCCCAATGATCCAGACCTTCAACGAGCTCGGCGCGCTGCGCGGGCAGATCGCCCAGTGGAAGCGCGAGGGCCTGCGCGTGGCGCTGGTGCCGACCATGGGCAACCTGCATGGGGGCCACCATTCGCTGGTGGCCCTGGCCCGCCAGTATGCCGACAAGGTGGTGGCGAGCATCTTCGTCAACCCGACCCAGTTCGGGCCGAACGAGGACTTCAGCCGCTACCCGCGCACGCCCGAGGCCGACGTTGCCGGGCTGGAGCAGGCTGGCTGCGATGCGGTGTGGCTGCCCAGCGTCGAGGCGATGTACCCGCTGGGCGTGGACAAGACCACGCGCGTGCACGCGCCGGGCGTGAGTGAAGTGCTGGAAGGTGCCAGCCGCCCGGGGCACTTCGATGGCGTCTGCACGGTGGTGGCGCGCCTGTTCCTGCAGGTGCAGCCGGAGGTGGCCGTGTTCGGTCGCAAGGACTACCAGCAGCTTGCCGTGATCAGGCAGATGGTGGCCGAGCTGTCGTTCCCGATCCAGATTGTTGGTGCGGAGATCGTGCGCGACGAGGATGGCCTGGCCAAGAGCTCGCGCAACCAGTACCTGAGCGCCGAACAGCGTCCGGTCGCGACCACCATCCACCGGACCCTGCTGGGCATGCGCGAAGGCTACGTGGCCGGGCAGGCACGTGATCGCATCGAGGCCGAGGCCACTGCCGCATTGCAGGCGGCCGGTTTCCAGGTTGACTACGCGGTGCTGCGCACTCCGGAGCTGGCCGAGCCGACCTTCGACGGCGGCGGCCGGGTGGCGCTGATCGCCGCACGGCTGGGTACCACCCGGCTGATCGACAACCTGGAGTTCTGAGTTCCGGCGGCGCCGCGCGATGCATGGGGTCAGATCCCTTTCCCAGGGGAAAAGGGATCCGCCCCTGGTTTCACCGCCTACCTGAACAGGTTGCCGGCCGTAATGCCCGGCGCTGTGCGGGTGCTAGAATCCGCTCTTTCCTTTGCCGTTGCAGCGCCCCCATGCACCTGTCCCTGCTCAAGACCAAGATCCACCGCGCCACCGTCACCCATTCCGAGCTGAACTACGAAGGCTCGATCGCCATCGATGACAACCTGCTGGCTGCCACTGGCATCCGCGAGTTCGAACAGGTGCACATCTGGGACGTGACCAACGGTGCGCGCTTCTCGACCTATGCCATCCGCGCCGAAGCCGGCAGCGGCGTTGTCTCGCTCAACGGTGGCGCCGCGCGCCACGTGCAGGTCGGTGACATCATCATCATCGCCGCGTTCGCCAGCATGACCGAGCAGGAAGCTGACAGCTTCAAGCCGAAGCTGGTGTACGTTGATGGCAACAACCAGATCACCCACACCAACGACACGATCCCGACCCAGGCCGCATGACAACGAACAACGGATTCGACTCGCTGCACTCCCACGCCCAGCGCCTGAAGGGCGCAAGCATTCCCGGTCTGCTCGCCGCCGAACCCGGCCGCGTGCAGGACCTGGCGCTGCGGGTCGGTCCGTTGTACGTCAACTTCGCCCGTCAGAAATACGATGCCGCGGCGCTGCAGGCGTTGCTGGCGCTGGCTGCCGACCGTGATGTCGGTGGCGCCATCACCCGCCTGTTCCGCGGCGAGCAGGTCAATCTGACCGAAGGCCGCGCAGCGCTGCATACCGCGCTGCGTGGCGACGTGGTCGATGCGCCGGTGGCGGCCGAGGCCTATGCCACCGCGCATGGCATCCGCCAGCGCATGGGCGCGCTGGTGCGCGCGCTGGAAGACAGCGGCGTGACCGATGTGGTCAGTGTCGGCATCGGGGGTTCCGACCTTGGCCCGCGCCTGGTCGCCGATGCGCTGCGCCCGGTCAGCGGTGCGCGCCTGCGCGTGCATTTCGTGTCGAACGTGGACGGCGCCGCCATGCAGCGCACGCTGGCCACGCTGGATCCGGCGAAGACCGCCGGCATCCTGATCTCCAAGACCTTCGGTACCCAGGAAACCCTGCTCAACGGCCAGATCCTGCACGACTGGCTGGGTGGCAGCGAGCGCCTGTATGCGGTCAGCGCCAATCCGGAGCGCGCCGCCAAGGCCTTCGCGATCGCCGCCGATCGCGTGCTGCCGATGTGGGACTGGGTCGGTGGCCGTTATTCGCTGTGGTCGGCGGTCGGTTTCCCGATTGCGCTGGCAATCGGCTTCGAACGTTTTGAACAGTTGCTGGAAGGCGCGGCGCAGATGGATGCGCATGCGCTGGATGCACCGCTGGAGCGCAACCTGCCGGTGCTGCACGGCCTCACCGACATCTGGAACCGCAACCTGCTGGGCCATGCCACGCACGCGGTGATGACCTACGACCAGCGCCTGGCGCTGCTGCCGGCTTACCTTCAGCAGCTGGTGATGGAAAGCCTGGGCAAGCGCGTGCAGCGCGACGGCCAGCCGGTCACCGTCGACACCGTGCCGGTGTGGTGGGGTGGGGCGGGCACCGATGTGCAGCACAGCTTCTTCCAGGCGTTGCACCAGGGCACCAGCGTCGTTCCGGCCGACTTCATCGGCTGTGTGCACAACGATGATCCCTATACGATCAATCACCAGGCCTTGCTGGCCAACCTGCTGGCGCAGACCGAAGCACTGGCCAATGGCCAGGGCAGCGAAGATCCGCACCGCGACTACCCGGGGGGCCGGCCGAGCACGCTGATCCTGCTCGACGCGCTGACCCCGCAGGCGCTGGGTGCACTGATCGCCATGTACGAGCACGCTGTGTACGTGCAGTCGGTGATCTGGAACATCAACGCCTTCGACCAGTTCGGTGTCGAACTGGGCAAGCAGCTGGCCAGTGGCCTGCTGCCGGCGCTGCAGGGCGAGGATGTGGCGGTTGCCGACCCGATGACCCGCGAGATCCTGGCGCAGCTGAAGGGCTGATGCCCGGGTAGTGCCGGCCGCTGGCCGGCATTCCGGTGACGTGCCCAGCGTTCATGAGGTTGCCGGCCAGCGGCCGGCACTACCGGCGCATGGCGTGGCGTCTCACCGGCTCGGATCGCGTTCCGGGCTGGGCCGCTTGGCCAGCTTGCGCTGCAGTGAGCGCCGGTGCATGCCGAGCAGGCGTGCCGCCGCTGACACGTTGCCGCCGGTCTCGTGCATCGCCTGCTGGATGTGTTCCCACTGCAGGCGGCTGATCGGCGTCATCGCATCGGGCACTTCCATTTCGCCATCGTCGGCCGGGCCGTCGTCCTCCTCACCGAGGGCGCGCAGGATCATCGGCACCGTGGCCGGCTTCGGCAGGTAATCATCCGCGCCCAGCTTGATCGCCTCCACTGCGGTGGCGATGCTGGCATAGCCGGTCACCAGCAGGATGCGCATGTCCGCGCGCAGTGCGCGCAGCGGCTGGATCAGCGCCAGGCCGGAATCGCTGCCCAGCTTCAGGTCGATCAGCGCGAACGCCGGCGGATGCTGGCGGGCCAGTGCCAGGGCACTGGCGGCATCCTGTGCGGTCTGTGTTTCCAGGCCCTTGCGGGCCAGGCTGCGCTGCAGGGTACGCAGGTACAGCTCGTCGTCGTCGACCAGCAGACCAAGGGTTGAGGCGCTCATGGGGTTTCCTCGCGTGGGGCCAGCGGCAGGCGGAAGCCGACGCGGCTGCCGGCCCCCTGGGCCGGGCGCATCCACATCTCGCCGTCGAGGCGTTCGATGGTGGCATGGGACAGGGCCAGGCCGACGCCCATGCCCTCGCTCTTGCTGCTGCCGAACAGCTTGCCCGGCAGCACGGCGGCACGGGCGTCGAAACCATGGCCGTAGTCGCGTACTTCGCCGATCAGGTCGTCGCCCTCGATGCGCAGGTCCAGGTCCACGCGCGGCCGGCCGGCCTTCTCGCCGGCATCGGCGGCATTGTTGAGCAGGACCATCAACAGATGGCCTACGCCCGGGTCGAGCGGCAGCCGCAGCGGCGCATCGTCATTGCGGTGCAGGTCGATGGTCGGCCGCACCAGGCGCCATTGTTCAAGTACCTGCTGGGCGCTGGAATGGCTGCGGCCCGGCGCGTCGGCCGAGGCTGGTGCGGCCAGCGCCAGCACACGTTCCCGGCACTGCACCAGCAGCTCGCGCAGGGTTTCCATGTCTTCGCGCACTTCCGGCTCTTCGCTGCGCTCGGCGACATCGTCGGCGAGCAGGGTCATGGTCGCCAGCGGTGTGTTCAGCTCATGCGCGACCGAGGCGGCATGGGTGGCCAGGGCGACGATGCCCTCGTTGCGGGCGAAGCGCTCACGCAGCGCCGACAGTTCCAGTTCGCGCTCCCGCAGGGCCAGTGCCAGGCGGGTGGAGAAGGCCAGCACCACTGTGGCGGAAATCAGGAAGTTTGCGACCACGCCCCAGCGATTGAGGTCCTGAGAGCGGAAGTAGCCGTCCGGCAGCGCCTGCCCGAAAATGCCGCTGGCGGCGTAGCCGAGCAGGCAGGCCAGCGCGACCGCCAATGCCCAGCGCAGGGGCAGGGCGAAGGCGGCCAGCGCGATCAGGATCAGGAACAGTGAACTGAACGGGTTGGCCATGCCGCCGCTCCAGCCCACCATCCAGGTCAGGATGATCACGTCCACCAGGATATGGCCGAATGCGGTCAGCGGCGCAGTGTCGGCCGCTTCCGGGCGCAGCTGGGTATAGACGTTGAACAGGGCCAGCACCGCCACGCCGGCCCACAACGGCAGCTGCGGCAACGGCAGGCCCAGCACCCAGGTCGCGACCAGGATGGTGGCGGCCTGGCCGCCTACGGCAAGCCAGCGCAGGCTGCACAGGGTACGGAGAAACGGGGCGTCGGGACCGGTCATTCACGCTCATCGTATGCGTTCATGCGTGTACATGCCTGCGACAATCGGTCGCAGCCGTGCCGCAGGCTGAATGCGAGTCACCCCGAATGCGGGAGTGGGCGGTAGAATGCGCCCATGCACGACGCCGTCACCCGCCCGACTCCCCCCTCCGATGCCACCGCCTGGCCCCGTCGCCAGACCCATGCCGTCCAGATCGGCGGGGTCACCGTAGGCGGCGGCAAGCCGGTGGTGGTGCAGTCGATGACCAACACCGATACGTCCGACGTGGCCTCCAGCGTGAAGCAGGTGGCCGAGTTGTGGCGTGCCGGCTCGGAGATGGTGCGGTTGACCGTCAATACCGTGGAAGCCGCTGCGGCCATTCCGCGCATCGTCGACAAGCTGGCGATGATGGGTATCGATGTACCGCTGATCGGTGACTTCCACTACAACGGCCATCAGCTGCTTACCGCCGAACCGGCATGTGCGGAAGCGTTGGCCAAGTACCGCATCAACCCGGGCAATGTCGGCTTCGGCAAGAAGAAGGACCTGCAGTTCGCCCAGTTGATCGAGTTCGCGATCCGCTACAACAAGCCGGTGCGCATCGGTGCCAACTGGGGCTCGCTGGACCAGGCCCTGGCGGCCAGGCTGATGGACGAGAACAACCTGCGCGAGCAGCCCTGGGACGCCGGCCGCGTGCTGCGTGAGGCGCTGATCCGTTCGGCGCTGGATTCGGCCGAGCAGGCCGTGGAACTGGGCCTGCCGCGCGATCGGATCGTGCTGTCGGCCAAGGTCAGTGGCGTGCAGGAACTGATCGCGGTGTACCGCGACCTGGCGCAGCGCTCGGACTTCGCCCTGCACCTGGGCCTGACCGAAGCCGGTATCGGCAGCAAGGGCATCGTCGCCTCGTCGGCAGCGCTGAGCGTGCTGCTGCAGGAAGGCATCGGTGACACCATCCGCATCTCGCTGACCCCGGAACCGGGCCAGTCGCGCACGCAGGAAGTGATCGTCGCCCAGGAACTGCTGCAGACCACCGGCCAGCGCGCCTTCACGCCGCTGGTCACGGCCTGCCCGGGCTGCGGCCGCACCACCTCCGAGTTCTTCCAGGAACTGGCCAAAGTGGTGCAGAACCACGTGCGCGAGAAGATGCCGCTGTGGAAGATCCACCACCCGGGTGCGGAGAACATGACCCTGGCGGTGATGGGCTGCATCGTCAACGGGCCGGGTGAGTCGCGCCATGCCAACATCGGCATCTCCCTGCCGGGCACGGGCGAGACGCCGGCAGCACCGGTATTCGTCGATGGCGAGAAGAAGGTGACCCTGCGTGGCGACAACATCGCCCAGGAGTTCGTCGCCCTGATCGACGATTACGTCGAACACAAATATGTCCGAAGCGCCGGATAAGCCTGCGATCCTCGCCGCTCCGGAGTCGGCCTCCGGTTTCCGCCACTGGATGGCGCGCAACGCCTGGCGCCTGGTCCTGCTGTTCGGTGGCGTACTGCTGCCGTTGGCGGGCTTCGTCGCCCTGGCTGACGAAGTGCACGAATTTGAATCGTTCCATTTCGATGCGCCGCTGCTGTGGCAGATGCATGGCCTGCATTCGCCATGGCTGGACCGCTTCTTCGTGCTCATCTCGAAACTGGGCTACGAGTGGTTCCTGATCCCTGCTGACGTGCTGATCATCGGTGCGCTGCTTGGCTACCGGCGCTGGCGCGAGGCGACCTTCGTCGCGGTCAGTTTCGTGGGATCGGCGTTGCTGAACATGGGCAGCAAGCACTTCTTCCAGCGCCAGCGCCCCAGCCTGTGGGAGTCGATTGCGCCGGAATCGACGTTCAGCTTCCCCAGCGGGCACGCCATGGGCTCGATGACCCTTGCCGCGACCCTGGTGCTGCTGGCCTGGAATACCCGTTGGCGCTGGCCGGTACTGCTGCTGGCGCCCCCGTTCAGCCTGCTGGTGAGCGTCTCACGGGTCTATCTGGGCGTGCATTATCCCTCGGACATCCTGGCCGGATGGTGTGCCGCGCTGGTTTGGGTGGTAGGGTGCTATCTGGTCATGTTCAGTCGCCGGCATCCTTGGCGACGTCGGGATTCGCCGCCAGCGACGGCCAGCGAAGCATCATCACAGGGGGGTGACGTGGATGACCCTTCCGAGGCGTCTACGTAATAGATCAGTTGTTTCGTTGCAGCAGGTTCTGCAAGACAGGGGGCAAGCACAACGCGCGTTACTGTGATGCGCAAGGCAGAACGCCTGGATCGCGTCCCGAACGCGCTTGCAGGGGTATCGGCGCCCTGCCTAGCTTGACCTGCAATGGCCGCATTCGAAGAGGTACGTGAATGACGATTCGAGTCTACCTGGTGGATGACCATGCGCTGGTCCGCACCGGGATGAAGATGATCCTGTCGGGGGAGACCGACATCGAGGTGGTGGGCGAAGCCGAGACGGGTGAAGACGCACTGCGCGACGTCCGCCAACTGTTGCCGGACGTGGTGCTGTGCGACCTGCACCTGCCCGGTGTGAGTGGCATGGAAGTGACCGAGCGCATCGTCCGCAGCCACCGCAACACCCGCGTGGTGATCGTATCGGTGCTGGAAGACGGGCCGCTGCCGAAGCGCTTGCTGGAGGCGGGGGCCGCGGGCTACATCGGCAAGGGCTGCGATGCACAGGAGCTGCTGCGCGCGGTGCGTGATGTGGCCATGGGCCGTCGCTACCTGGGCACCAGCATCGCGCAGAACCTGGCACTGTCGACGGTGGAGGGCAATGGATCGCCGTTCGACAGCCTGTCGCCGCGCGAACTGGAAGTAGCCTTGCTGCTGACCCAGGGCCTGCGCCAGGAAGACATCGCGCGGCGCCTGAGCCTGAGTGCGAAGACGGTGAACACGCACAAGGCGCGGTTGTTCGAGAAGATGGGGATCCACGACAACATCGCGCTGGCGCGCATGGCCAGCCAGTACGGGCTGGTGGATCCGGCGCGGCCGTTGTAAGGGTTTCGGCCAACGGCTGAGCCCCTCGCGGTGGTGGTGCGGTTGGATTTCTGGGGTTGGCCCTGCGGAGGGACCGCGCAGGGGACGCCGTGAATCCATCCCTGAAGGCTCGGGCGCGCCATCCATGGCGCTTACGCCCCTGCGCAATCCCTCCGCAGGGCCACCGCGGAATGAAGATTGAAGAGCAGGAGCAGGTCGCGCGCTGTGCGCGCTCGCAGCCTGGGGTCGGATCCCTTTCCCGGCGGGAAAGGGCTCTGACCCCGATCTTCATGTCAGTGGCCGCGCACGCGCTTGATGATCTTCGCGGCGTCGGCGGCGCTGGCGCGCACCTTGTCCCATTCGCCGTCGGCAATCCAGTTGCCCGGCACCATCCACGAACCACCGATGCAGACCACGTTCTTCTGCTCGAGGTACTCGGCGGCGGTGTCCTCGGTGATGCCGCCGGTCGGGCACAGCTTGAGGTCGGCAACCGGGCCGGCCATTCCCTTGATCATCGCCAGCCCGCCCACGGCTGTGGCCGGGAACAGCTTGCACACGCGGAAACCGCGGGCGTAGAGCGACAGCAGCTCGGTCGGCGTCGCCGCACCCGGCACCACCGGCAGCGGCGCAGCGGCAAGTGCATCAGCCAGCGCCGGCGGCGTCCCCGGGGTCACCAGGAAGTCAGCACCCGCATCGATCGACTGCTGCATCTGCTCCACGGTCAGCACCGTACCGGCACCCACCACCACGTCCGGCAGCTTGCGCTTGAGCATTGCCAGCGCTTCCATCGCCACCGGCGTGCGCAGCGTCAGCTCGATCGCCGGCAGACCACCTTCCAGCAGCGCCGCACTGACCGCTCGCGCCTGGTCCAGCGTATGAATCGTCACCACCGGCAGGATGCCCGCCGCATGCAACAGCTCCGCCGCCTTCACCTGATGTTGTTCGATACCCATAGCTCTGCTTCTGCCTTTGCTTTCGAATTTGATTTTCAATGATCACTTCGCGGCATTGATGCGCCGGAGAGTGGGATGCGGCGGAGGGCAGGCCGTCGCCAGGACCGTTCGCGCCATGGATGGCGCGACCGAGCCTACAGGGACGTATTTACGGCGTGTCCTGGCGACGGCCTGCCCTCCGCCGCCACCCGCAAACTGACCGCCGCGGCAAACCCACAACGCTCTTCAACCTTCAGGCGTCCTTCGCCTCATGCGGCGCCGCCGCCGCTGCGGCATCGTGCCCCAGCTCATACTCCGCGTCGTACTCCCACGGCCCGCCATCGGCCGCCGCCGGCCCGCACGAAATCGAAATCGCGCCCTGGTCGGCCGGGCCCACCACGCGACGGTTGATCGCGAACAGGTTGCGGCCCAGGTCATGCGCGGCCGGCGCGGTGTTCGGCGCCAGCGAACGTGCTGCCCATTCCGCCGCGTCCACCAGCACTTCCAGCGTGCCGGCCTCGCCGTCGAGGCGGATCATGTCGCCCTCGCGGACCTTGGCCAGCGGGCCACCACGCGCCGCTTCCGGCGTCACATGGATGGCCGCCGGGATCTTGCCCGACGCACCGGACAGGCGGCCGTCGGTGACCAGCGCCACGCGCCGGCCCTGGTTCTGCAGCAGGCCCAGCAGCGGTGCCAGCGAATGCAGTTCGGGCATGCCGTTGGCACGCGGGCCCTGGTAGCGCACCACCGCCACGAAGTCCTGCGGCAGCAGGCCACCGGCGTGCAGCTTGTTCAATACCTGCGGTGCATCGACCACCACCGCAGGTGCTTCGATCGTCCGGTACTGCGGTTTCACCGCCGACAGCTTGATCAGCGACTTGCCGAGGTTGCCACGCAGCAGGCGCAGGCCACCCTGGTGCTCGAACGGATTGTCGACGCCACGAACCACTTCGTCATCGGCGCTGTGTTCCAGGCCCGGCAGGTAGACCAGCCGGCCGTCACGCAGTTGCGGCTCGCGCGCATAGTCGGACATGCCGCCACGCGCGACGCTGACCAGATCGCCGTGCATCAGGCCCGCCTTGATCAGCTCGCCGAACACGAAGGCCGGGCCGCCAGCGGCCGCGAAACGGTTCACGTCGGCCTCGCCGTTCGGGTAGACACGGGCCAGCAGCGGAATCAGCTGCGACAGTTCGTCGAAGTCGTCCCAGGTCAGCACGATGCCGGCCGCACGCGCCACCGCGATCCAGTGGATGGTGTGGTTGGTCGAACCGCCAGTGGCCATCAGCGCGATGACCGCGTTGATGATCGCGCGCTCGTCGATGATCCGGCCCAGCGGGCGGAAGTCGTCGCCCAGTGCGGTGATGTCCAGCGCGCGTTCGGTTGCCTCGCGGGTCAGGGCGTCGCGCAGCGGCGTGCCCGGATTGACGAACGATGCGCCCGGCAACTGCACGCCCATGGCTTCCAGCAGCACCTGGTTGGAGTTGGCCGTGCCGTAGAAGGTGCAGGTGCCCGCACCGTGGTACGACGCGGACTCGGCTTCCAGCAGCTCTTCGCGGGTGGCCTCACCGGCGGCGTAGCGCTCGCGCACTTCGGCCTTCTGCTTGTTCGGGATGCCCGGGGTCATCGGGCCGGCCGGTACGAACACCGCCGGCAGATGGCCGAAGGCCAGCGCACCGATCAGCAGGCCCGGCACGATCTTGTCGCACACGCCGAGGTAGACGGTGGTATCGAACATGTCATGGCTGAGGCCGATGGCCGTGGCCTGGGCAATGACATCGCGCGAGAACAGCGACAGCTCCATGCCACCACGGCCCTGGGTGACACCGTCGCACATCGCAGGGACGCCGCCGGCGACCTGTGCGGTGGCGCCCAGCTCGCGGGCGATGTCGCGGATCTGTTCGGGATAGGTCTCGAACGGCTGGTGGGCCGACAGCATGTCGTTGTAGGCGGTGATGATGCCCAGGTTCGGCGTCACGCCGCCGCGCAGGCGGCTCTTGTCGGTGCCGCCGCAGGCGGCGAACCCGTGGGCGAGGTTGCCGCAACTCAGGCGGCTGCGGAACGGGCCCTCACGCAGGGAGGCATCGATCGCGGCCAGATAGGCGGCGCGCGAGGCGGCGCTGCGGCGGATGACGCGCTCAGTGATGGCTTGCAGTTGAGGATGGAGGCTCATTGGCTACCGGCGTTCATGGTGGCGAGAGGCAAGCGGCGGCACGGCGCCGCCGCCGACATCAATCAGCCCAGTGGACGCGCAGGCGCGCGCCTTCCAGGTTGATCGCATTGAGGATCGGGTACTGCTGGGCGTCGTTGCTGTCCAGCGCCTGGCGCAGTACCTGCAGCTTCTGCTTGCCACGCAGCAGCAGCAGGCGCTGGCGGCACTGGCGCAGGCCGTGCGGGGTCAGCGTGATGCGCAGCGGCCACTGGTTCGCGCCTGGGCAGCCGGTGGCATCCAGCGCGGCATAGGGCAGGGTGCTTTCCAGTGCGCGTGCGAGGTCCTTCGAGCCAGGGAACAGCGAGGCGGTGTGCCCGTCGTTGCCCATGCCCAGCGCTACCAGGCTCGGCGGCTGGCTGTGCTGCGCCTGCAGGTTGGCGGTGTACACGCATTCGGGCAGTGGCTTGCCGATCCGTACCAGCGGATCGAAGTGGGCGCCCTCGGTGCGCTTGAGCAGGTGCTCGCGCACCAGCCAGGCGTTGCTGTCGCGATCCTGCGGCGACAGCCAGCGCTCGTCGGCCAGGCTCACTTCAACCCGGTCCCAGTGCACGTCCAGCTCGGCCAGTGCCTGGTAGACCGGGGCCGGCGTGGTGCCGCCGGACAACAGGATGCGGGCGCGGCCCACGTCATTGATGTCGTGGTTGAGGGTGCGTGCCATCTCAGCGGCCACCGCTTCGATCCAGCCGTCGGCGTCGCCGTGCTGGATGAACTCGATGCGGTCGTCGTGGAAGCTGGGGTTCATGCGGCAACTCCTGGTGCGTCACGTTCGGCGTCGGTGGCATAGGCGGCGGCGCCCAGCAGTCCGGCGTGGGGATGCATCACCGCCAACGAGGGCACGCGCGCCATGATCGAGGAGAAGCGGCCCTTGTGTTCGAAGCGCTGGCGGAAACCGGAGTGCTGCAGCGAATCGAGCATCTTCGGGGTCAGGCCTCCGGTCAGGAACACGCCATCCCAGGCGCCCTGGGTGAGCACCAGGTCACCGGCGATGGCGCCGAACACGGCGCAGAACACGTCCACGGTGCGCATTGCCTGCGGATCACCGTGAAGGGCACGGGCGGTCACGTCCACCGGCTGCAGCTGGCCCGGGTCGATACCGGCCATCTCGCACACGGCGCGGTGGATGTTGACCAGGCCGGGGCCACAGATCAGGCGCTCGTTGGAGACGCGGCCGAACTGTTCGGACAGGATCTCGAGGATGCGGATCTCTTCCGGAGTTCCCGGCGGGAAACTGACATGGCCGCCTTCGGTTTCCAGCGGATAGCAGCGGCCGTGGCGCATGATCAGGCCGCCCACGCCGAGGCCGGTACCCGGCCCGATCACTGCGTAGTTGCGCGGCTGGCCCGGCTTGCCCGGAACCCAGGCGGCACCGCCGACCTGGACCACGTCCTCGGGCTGCAGCAGTGAGATCGCCATCGCCTGTGCGGCAAAGTCGTTGATCAGGTGCAGTTCGTCGAAACCGAGCATCGCTGCGGTGCGGTTGCGCGAGATCACCCACGGATGGTTGGTGATGCGCGCTTCATCGCCATCAACGCGACCGGCCACTGCGAACACGCCGCGGCTTGCGCTGGCGCCGATCTGTTCCAGATGGTGGCGCGCGGCATCACCCAGCGAGGGGAACTCCGCCACCGCGTATTCGCGGATGCTGTCCTTCCGCAGCGGCGCGTCCTGCGAGGTGTCGGCCAGGGCGAATCGGGCGTTGGTGCCGCCGATGTCGGCCACCAGCACCGGCTGCGAGCTGGCGCTCATGCCGACGCTCCGCTGTCCGGTGCGTCCACGCCCTGCGGCAGGAACTCGCCGGCATTGCTCGGGCCCCATTGGCCGGCGGGGTAGGGCTCCAGCGGCAGCTTGGCGTCCTTCCACGCGTCGGCGACGCTGTCGATCCAGGCCCACGCTGCACGCACTTCGTCGTCGCGCACGAACAGCGTGTGATTGCCATTGAAGGCATCCAGGAACAGGCGCTCGTAAGCGATGCGGCGATGCAGGCCGGTTGGCACTGACAGTTCCAGTTCCAGCGGATGCAGTTCCAGCGCGCCCCATTCCGGGCCGGCCAGGCTGCTCATCAGGCCCAGTTCGATGTTTTCCTGCGGCTGCAGCTGGAACACCAGGCGGTTCGGTGCGGCCTGCGCGCGCTGCGGGCGCTCGAACAGCCAATGGGTGACCGGCTTCAGCGTGACCACCACGCGGGTGGTGCGCTCGGGCAGGCGCTTGCCGGTGACCAGATGGAACGGCACGCCGCTCCAGCGCCAGTTGTCGATATGCGCGGTGACACCGGCGAAGGTTTCCACGTCGCTGCCTTCCGGCGGCTGGTAAGCCTGCGCCGGCTGGCCGTTGATGGTGCCGGCGGTGTAGCGGCCGCGGATGCTGTCACGCGCGGCGTGCTTCGCGTCGAGCGGGCGAAGGGCGCGCAGCACCTTGACCTTCTCGTCGCGGATGCGGTCGGCTTCCAGCGACGCCGGCGGCTCCATCGCCACCATGCACAGCAGCTGCAGGATGTGGCTCTGCACCATGTCGCGCAGCGCGCCGGAGCGGGCGTAGTAGGCGTCACGGCCGTCCACGCCTTCGCTCTCGGCCACCAGGATGTGCACCGATTCGATGTAGTTGCGGTTCCACACCGCTTCCAGCAGCGTATTGCCGAAGCGCAGCGCGATCAGGTTCTGCACTGCCGCCTTGCCCAGGTAGTGGTCGAGGCGGAACACGCGGTCCTCGTCGATCCACTGGCCGATGGTGCTGATGATTTCCTCGGCGCTCTCGCTGTCGCTGCCGATCGGCTTCTCCAGCATCAGGCGTGCCGGCGCGGCGAGGGCGCCGCCCTTGGCCAGGCCTTCGCAGGTGGAAATGTACAGGCCCGGCGGAATGGCGAGGTAGCTGACGCACTTGCGGTGCACCAGGTCGGAGACCGCAGCGGCAACCGAGTCGACGTCGCGCAGGTCCACCGAACGGTAGTCGATGCGGCGCAGCAGGGCAGCGATGTCGTCCTGCGTGGCCATCGGCATGGCCTGCTGCAGGCGCGGCCGCAGGATGTCATGGAAGGCTTCGGTGTCATGCCCGGACAGGGCCAGTGCGCGGATGCGGAAGTCCTCCGGCAGCAGGCCGTCGCCAAGCAGGCGAAGCAGCGAAGGGAACAGGTAGCGCTGGGCCAGATCACCTGTGGCACCGAACAGGAAGAGGGTGTCGTGCATCGCTCGAGTTTCAGATCCGGGTGACATCGTTGTCAATCGCTTCATGGCTGGGTTCGGGGGACATCCGCGCAACTGCCTGTCCGAGGTTCGTCAGGGGCGATCTCCGGGGTTGCGGAAGACCGTTCCATTCGAAACCACTACCTCGGCGGAACCTTCGTTCAACCGCCGACGCAGATCGGTGCGCACCGATCATCGGATAGTGCCACGTGAAAACGTTTACATGGCAGAATGGGCAACTGTATTCGATTGCAGTGCTCGCCGTCATGCGGCAGGCGCGCAATCATCACTGCCATCGGGAGGGCCGAGGCAGTCCCAAAAGACAGCCCGGCTTCGGGCGGACCGGATAGGTGATATGGCAAAAGTGCAGTTGCAGGGTGTGCGCAAGGTCTATGACAACGGCCAGGTCGCGGTGAAGGACGCCACCTTCGAGGTCGCCGATGGCGAGCTGATGGTGCTGGTCGGTCCGTCCGGCTGTGGCAAGTCGACCCTGTTGCGGATGGTGGCGGGCCTGGAAGAGATCAGCGGTGGCACGCTGACCATTGGTGATCGCGTGGTCAACGACGTGGCGCCGAAGGATCGCGACATCGCCATGGTGTTCCAGAGCTACGCGTTGTATCCGCACATGACCGTGGCCGAGAACCTGGCCTTCGGCCTGAAGCTGCGCGGGCATGACAAGGCAACCATCGACAAGCGCATCGCCGAAGCCGCGCAGACGCTGGGCCTGACCGAGATGATGGACAAGCTGCCCAAGGCGATGTCCGGTGGCCAGCGTCAGCGCGTGGCACTGGGCCGGGCGCTGGTGCGCGAGCCGGCGGTGTTCCTGCTCGACGAGCCGCTGTCCAACCTCGACGCCAAGCTGCGCCACAGCGTGCGCACCGAGATCGCGCAGCTGCACCGCAAGCTGGGCACCACCATGATCTACGTGACGCACGACCAGGTTGAAGCGATGACCCTGGGCCAGCGCATCGTGGTGCTGAAGGACGGCATCATCCAGCAGATCGATACGCCGATGGCGCTCTACGACCGCCCGGCCAACCTGTTCGTGGCCGGTTTCCTCGGCAGCCCGGCGATGAACGTGCTGCGCGGCACGCTGCAGGGCGATGCCGGCGGCGTGAGCGTGGTCGACGGCGAATGGCGTGCCCCCCTGGGCCAGGCGACGATCGATCCGGCATGGCTGCAGAAGCCGATCGCGGTGGGCGTGCGCCCGGAGCACCTGCAGCCGGCGGCTGCCGATGATGCGCATGCATTCACCGCGCGCATCGAAGGCATCGAACCGGTCGGCAACGAGATCTTCGTCAACATGAGCAGTGGCCAGCACGCGCTGACCATGCGCGTGGCACCACAGTCGCTGCCAGCAGTGGGCGAGCAGATCCGCGTGGCGATTCACCCGCAGGGCCTGCATTTCTTCAACCCGGAAACCGGCGAGCGGCTCTGATTCTGTAGAGCCGAGCCCATGCTCGGCTACTTCGTTGCAGTGCGGACCAACGGTCCGCACCCACCGGGTCGGTCAGTAGATCCACGCCATGCGTGGATGAGGGCGCGTCAGATTCAGCGGGCCAGGCCATCCAGCAGCGGTACGCGCTGCGCAATGGCATCACCCACCTGCAGCTCGGCGTCGCCAGCCTCCAGCGGCAGCACCGCCAGCGCCAGGTCACCGGCTACGCTGGCGATCGTGCCCAGCGTCGCGCCGTCCTGCAGCACGCCATCGCCGGCCTGTGCCGGTGCCGCAGTATGCAGCAGCTGCACCGCGCGCTTGGCCTTGCCGAGGAAGTGGGTGCGGGCGACGATTTCCTGGCCCGGGTAGCAGCCTTTCTTCACGCTGTAGCCATTCAGGCGGTCCAGGCCCAGCTGCTGCGGGGTCCACACTTCGCGCTGGCTTTCGTCCAAGCGCGGCAATCCGTAGCGCAGGTCGGCCTGGCGCCAGGCGAGGGCGAAGGCGGCCTCATCGGTTTCGCTGCCGGATGCAACGGCAGCCGCCGCCCCGATGCGCAGGGTGCGCGGCAGGGCGTCGCTGCCCAGGTCCAGCTCCCAGCCGTCACCTGCAGCGAGCGCGATCGCGGCGCCGCTGGCAGCCTCGGGCGCAGTGAACGCACCGGCCACGGCCAGATCGCTGCGCACCTGTACCTGCACCTTGCGACGGAACACGAAGCGCTGCAGTTGCGACGCAATCGCATCGGCATCGCCGTCGGCCAGCACCAGCATCACGTGATCGTCGGCCAGCCGGAGCAGCTGGAACACTGCCAGGGTGCGGCCCTTGGCAGTCAGCCAGGCGCTCCACTGCCAGTGCAGCAGGGGCAGGGCGGTGACATCGCTGCTGAACTGGGCGTGGGCGAAGGCGGCCGCATCCGGGCCCTGCAGGCTCAGCAGCTGGTGGCCGGGCAGGCGCGGATATCCGACGAAAGCAGGGGGCAGGTTGTCAGGCACGTGAACGAGGTCTAAAATTTGTGCGTTGCGAGACCGAACATGATAGGCCAAACAACCCCCACTCCCGACGACGAATCTGAAGCCCCGCTGGTCCCCGCGGCACCCGTGCCCGTGGAACAGGAAAAAGCAGAGGAATTCGGCGGCCGCGGCGGACTTGATCCGGTGCGGTATGGCGATTGGGAGAAAAACGGACGCTGCATCGATTTCTGATCAGCATTGAGCCAACGCGGCCGCGTGCCGCCCAGCCGAGACAACGAGCCCAGCGAATGGCGACCAGACAACGCCCACTTTCCCCGCACCTTCAGGTGTATCGCTGGCAGATTCAGATGGCCACCTCGATCCTGCATCGAGCCACTGGCATCTTTCTGTCTGTTGGTGCCCTCATCATCGCTGCCGGCCTGCTGGCCCTGATGATGGGGCCCGAGTCCTGGAACTGCTTCACCGGCCATGCCGGGGCCTGGTATGGCCGCGTGTTCCTGTTCGCGTGGACATGGTCGTTCGCCTATCACCTGTGCAATGGCATCCGCCATGTAGTGCAGGACTTCGCCATCGGCTTCAGCATCCCTGCCTTCATCCGCAGCAGCTGGCTGTCGGTCATCGGCAGCCTGGTGATCACCCTGCTGGTGTGGGCCTATGTGATGTTCGGAGGTGCCGCGTGAGCAAGTTCCGTACCCCGCTGAAGAACGTGCGCGGCCTGGGCTCGGCCAAGACCGGCACCGAGCATTTCGTGCACCAGCGCCTGACCGCCGCCGCGCTGGTGGTGCTGGGCATCTGGTTCCTGGTCTTCGTACTGGGCCTGCTGGGCTCGGATTACGCGACCGCCGCCGCCGCCGTGGCCAAGCCGTGGAATGCAGTGCCGCTGATCGGCCTGCTGATCGCCATGTTCTGGCACGCGCAGCTCGGCATGCAGGTCGTGCTGGAAGACTACATCCACGAATCGCTGCTGGCCCTGGTGCTGCAGACCGCGGTGAAGTTCGTCGCCGTGCTCGGCATGATCGTCAGTGTGTTTGCGGTGGGCCGCATCGCCCTCGGCGTTGCCTGAGCCCAGGCACCTACACAGGAATCCAGATTAGATGTCCGCTTACAAGATCACCGAACACAAGTACGACATGGTCGTGGTCGGCGCCGGCGGTGCCGGCCTGCGCGCCACGTTCGGCCTGGCCGCCAAGGGCCTGCAGACCGTGTGCCTGACCAAGGTCTTCCCGACCCGTTCGCACACCGTCGCCGCCCAGGGCGGTATTTCAGCCGCACTCGGCAACATGGGCGAGGACGACTGGCGCTACCACTTCTTCGACACCATCAAGGGTTCGGACTGGCTGGGTGACCAGGACGCCATCGAGTACATGTGCCGTGAGGCCATCCCGGCCATCATCGAACTCGAACACTACGGCGTGCCGTTCTCGCGCACCGCCGAAGGCAAGATCTACCAGCGTCCGTTCGGTGGCATGACCACCAAGTACGGCGAAGGCCCGGCGGCGCAGCGTACCTGCGCGGCGGCCGACCGTACCGGCCACGCGATGCTGCACACCCTGTACCAGCAGTCGCTGAAGCACGATGCGCGCTTCATGATCGAGTACTTCGCGCTCGACCTGATCTTCGACGACGAAGGCGCCTGCCGCGGCGTGCTGGCCCTGGACATGTCCGATGGCACGCTGCACCTGTTCCGCGCCCAGGGCGTGGTGCTGGCCACCGGCGGCTACGGCCGTGCCTACTTCAGCGCTACCTCGGCGCACACCTGCACCGGCGACGGTGGCGGCCTGGCCATGCGTGCCGGCATCGCCATGCAGGACATGGAGTTCGTGCAGTTCCACCCGACCGGCATCTACGGCGCCGGCTGCCTGATCACCGAGGGTGTCCGCGGTGAAGGCGGCATCCTGCGCAACAGCAGCGGCGAGCGCTTCATGGAGCGCTATGCACCGCACTACAAGGACCTGGCCTCGCGCGACGTGGTCAGCCGTTCGATGACCATCGAGATCCGCGAAGGCCGCGGCGTCGGCGAGCACAAGGATCACATCCTGCTCGACCTGACCCACCTCGGCCCGGGCGTGATCGACGAGAAGCTGCCGGGCATCGCCGAGAGCGCCCGCATCTTCGCCGGCGTCGACGTGCACAAGCAGCCGATCCCGGTCATTCCGACCGTGCACTACAACATGGGCGGCATCCCGACCAACTACCACGGTGAAGTGGTGCAGAAGGTCGGCGACAACGACAACGCCGTGGTGCCGGGGCTGTACGCCATCGGCGAAGCGGCCTGCGTGTCCGTGCACGGCGCCAACCGCCTGGGCTCGAACTCGCTGCTCGACCTGGTGGTGTTCGGCCGTGCGGTGGCCAACCGCTGCGCCGAGACCATCAAGCCGGGCGCCGCGCACAAGCCGCTGCCGGCCGATGCCTGCGACAAGGCGCTGGGCCTGCTGGACAAGCTGCGCCACGCCAACGGCGATACCCCGACCTCGGTCATCCGCGACCGCATGCAGCGCACCATGCAGGCCGACGCGGCCGTCTTCCGCACCAGCCAGACGCTGAAGGAAGGCTGCGAGAAGATGGACAAGATCTTCGACTCGTTCCAGGACGTGAAGGTCTCCGACCGTTCGCTGGTCTGGAACTCGGACCTGATCGAGACCTACGAGCTGAACAACCTGCTGCTCAACGCGGTGGCGACGATCAACTCGGCTGAACAGCGCAAGGAAAGCCGTGGTGCGCATGCGCACGAGGACTATCCGGACCGCGACGACGTCAACTGGCAGAAGCACACCCTGGTCAGCGTCGACGAGAAGGGCAAGTGCAGCTTCGACTACCGTCCGGTGCACATGTACACGTTGACCGACGACGTGTCCGTGGTGCCGCCGAAGCCGCGCGTGTACTGATCCGACCCCGCCTACCATGCAATCCGCGCCCACGGGCGCGGGCCGCCTGAGCCAACGAGAGCAGCCATGGCCGAGTTTTCACTCCCCAAGAATTCCAAGATCACGAAGGGCAAGCACTTCCCCGTCAAGAACGGCGGCAAGAATGTGCGCACCTTCAAGATCTACCGCTGGAGTCCGGACGACGACAGCAACCCGCGCACCGATACCTATGAAGTCGATCTGGACGCCTGTGGCCCGATGGTCCTGGACGCCCTGATCAAGATCAAGAACGAGATCGACCCGACCCTGACCTTCCGCCGCTCCTGCCGCGAAGGCATCTGTGGTTCGTGCGCGATGAACATCGACGGCACCAACACCCTGGCCTGCACCCGAGCCATCTCGGACTGCGGCAAGAAGGAAGTGCCGATCTACCCGCTGCCGCACATGAACGTGGTCAAGGATCTGGTTCCGGACCTGACCCACTTCTACGCGCAGTACGCCTCGATCAAGCCGTGGATCCGCACCCAGACCCCGGCACCGCCGGACCGTGAGCGCCTGCAGTCGCCGGAAGACCGCAAGAAGCTCGACGGCCTGTATGAGTGCATCCTGTGCGCCTGCTGCTCGACCAGCTGCCCGAGCTACTGGTGGAACGGCGAGCGTTACCTGGGCCCGGCGATCCTGCTGCAGGCCTATCGCTGGATCATCGACTCGCGCGATGAGGACACCGGCGCGCGCCTGGACGATCTGGAAGATCCGTTCAAGCTGTACCGCTGCCACACCATCATGAACTGTGCCCGGACCTGCCCAAAGGGCCTGAACCCGGCGCTGGCGATCGCCGAGATCAAGAAGCTGATGATGGAGCGCCGCGCCTGATACACGGCGCAGGGTAGATGCATGACCCCAGTAGAGCCACGCCATGCGTGGCTTTGCTGTATCTGGAGAAGCACGATGGAAGACGATGTCCTGCTGAAGAAGCTGCGCTGGCGCTGCCGCCGCGGCATGCGAGAACTGGACCAGCTGTTTGGCCGCTACCTGGACCACGAATGGCGCACTGCGCCGACCGAAGAGCGCGAGGTTTTCCTGTTCCTGCTCGACTGCGAGGACGATAAGTTGTGGCGCTGGTTCATGGGCTATGAGGCCTGCCCGCATGCGCACGCGATCCCCCTCATGCAGAAGATCCTCGCCCTCAAGCCTTGAGTGGCGCCCCTCGCGGCTGCAGGCCGCCGCCCAGGTCGTGGTGCTGCTGGCCGCCCCCTGGTTGCTGCGTGCCTCCGATCTGCCTGCGCGGCTGCTGATGCCCGCGCTGCTGCTGGCCTGGGGCGTCGGGTTGGCCGAACTGGCCTGGCGCCAGCGCCGGCCGCGCGTGCAGGTGCTTCTGCCTCCGCTTCCCGGGCCACTGCAGGTGGCCGGGCGGGACATCGATACGCCAAGGCTGGTGGTGCGTGGCCCATGGCTGTTGTTGCTGTGGCGTGAGGATCGGCGCCGCCGGCGCCTGCTGTTCTGGCCGGATGTGCTCGATTCCGGGCAGCGACGTGAACTGCGACTGGCCGTGGCCGCACGCAGCGTTTCCCGTCAGCCCCGGTCGATGGCACCATAAGCTGAATTGACCGGCGTGCCTGCATGTTCAAACCCATTCCCGTGGCCATTGGCCTGCGCTACCTGCGCGCCAAGCGCCGCAACGGCTTCATCTCCTTCATCTCGATGGCATCGATCCTGGGCATCGCGCTCGGCGTTACAGTGCTGATCACCACTCTGGCGGTGATGAGCGGTTTCCAGAAGGAGATCCGCAGTCGCCTGCTGCAGATGACCGCACACACCACCATCAGCCGCGACGGTGAACCGATGCCGGACTGGATGCGCGTGGTCGATGTCGCCCGCAAGGATCCGCGCGTGGCGGGTGCCGCGCCGTACATCGAGATCCAGTCGATGATCAGCGGCCCGCGCGTGCAGGGTGCGATCATCCAGGGCATCGATCCGGCCCTGGAGCCGAAAGTCTCGGTGATCGACAGGAAGGTCACCAAGGGCAGCTATGACAGCCTCAAGCCGGGCAGCTTCAACCTGCTGCTGGGCAAGGAGCTGGCGATCTGGCTGGGCGTGGACGTTGGCGACCAGGTGCTGGTGACTTTTGCCGAAGTGCAGGGTACGCCTGCCGGTGCAGTGCCACGGATGAAGCGCTTCACCGTCAGCGGCATCTTCGAGGCCGGGTACAACGAGGTCGATCGCGGCGTCGGCTTCGCCAACATGCAGGACCTTGAGCGCGTGCTGCGTAGCGACGGCGCCACCGGCGTGCGGCTGAAGCTGCACGACATGGACCGTTCGCTGGAAGTGGGCGTGGACCTGGCGCAGAGCCTCGGTGGCGCCTATCGCGTGAGTGACTGGACGCAGCAGAACGCCAATCTCTACCACTCGCTGCGCATGGAGAAGGTGGTGATGGGCATCCTGCTGTCGCTGATCATCGCCATGGGGGCCTTCAACCTGGTGTCCTCGCAGGTGATGCTGGTGACCGACAAGCAGGCCGACATTGCCATCCTGCGCACCCTGGGCCTGACCCCGGGCGGGGTGATGCAGGTGTTCATGGTGCAGGGCTCGTTGATCGGCATCTTCGGCACGCTGGCCGGCCTGATCGGTGGCATCACCCTGACCCTCAACCTGGAACGCATCCTCGGCGCCATCGAGAGCGTGTTCAACGTCAAGCTGCTGCCGGAGGATGTGTACTACATCACCGGCCTGCCGACCGACATGCAGACCGGCGACGTGGTGGCGATCACCGTGGTCGCGCTGCTGATGAGCTTCCTGGCCACTCTGTATCCCGCCTGGCGGGCAGCACGCACCCAGCCGGCGGAGGCCCTGCGTTATGAATAAGGTCGTCAACCGCGGCGATGAAGTGATCCGCGCCGAAGCGCTGGGCAAGACCTATGCCGAAGGGCGCATGCAGACGCCGGTGTTCGATGGGCTGGACCTGACCGTGACTGCTGGCGAGACGGTGGCGATCATCGGTGCCTCCGGTGCCGGCAAGAGCACGCTGCTGCACCTGCTGGGCGGCCTGGACATTCCGACTGCCGGCGAAGTGTATGTGACCGGCCAGCGCATGTCGGCGCTGTCGGATACCGCGCGCGGTCTGCTGCGCAACCAGGCGCTGGGCTTCGTCTACCAGTTTCATCACCTGCTGCCGGAATTCACCGCGCTGGAAAACGTGATGATGCCGGTGCTGCTGGCCGGCACCGCCGTGGCCGAGGCGAGCAGCCGGGCGACCACGCTGCTGGAAGCGGTCGGCCTCGGCCATCGCCTGGACCACAAGCCGGGCGAGCTGTCCGGCGGCGAACGCCAACGTGCCGCAGTGGCGCGTGCGCTGGTCAACCATCCGGCCTGCGTGCTCGGCGACGAGCCGACCGGCAACCTGGATGACCGCACCGCCGGCACCGTGTTCGAGCTGATGCTGGAACTCAACCGCGCGCGCCATACCAGCCTGGTGCTGGTGACCCACGACCGCAGCCTGGCGCGGCGCCTGGACCGGGTGCTGGAGCTGCGCGAAGGCCGCCTGCACGCGCTGGCCCACGCCGACGTCTGAGCGCTGGGACCGCTTTGGTAGAGGCCGGCCTTGGTCGGCTGCTCCTGCAGGGCAAGCGCCAACCAAGGTTGGCGTCTACCGTGGTCCGGCCAGTAGCCGCCGACCGGCGGCTGAATGGGGCGCGAGCCGTCGCGCCGGCGTTGCCAGCCCAGGCGCATGATGGCGACAGTTCCCCGAGGAGATCGCCATGAAGACCCCGATCCTGATGGCCGGACTCTGCCTGGCACTGGCCGCCTGTGCGACGACCGGCCGGCTCAGCAGTACCGAGAAACTGGATCTGTACCGTGCCCACGCCGGCGCGCCGCAGAACGACATGCAGTTCTTTGGCAGCCTCAATGGCTGGACCGAGCTGGGCGACAGTGCGCTGGCGGTGTGGACCCGTCCCAGCGAAGCCTATCTGCTGGAGCTGAATGGTCCCTGCCAGGACCTGCCGTATGCGACCGCCATCGGTCTGACCAGCAGCATGGGCCGTGTGTCGTCGCGCTTTGACAAAGTGCTGGTGCGCGACCCCACCGGCGGCCCGCGCCTGCCGTGCTTCATCAACAGCATCCGCAAGCTGGATGTGAAGGCGCTGCGCGCGTCCGAGCAGGAGCTGCGCCAGGCGCAGGTGCAGGAGCGCGAGGAATCCGGGAAATAAACGGGTAGCGCCGGGCCATGCCCGGCGGATGCCTGGACGCCGGGCATGGCCCGGCGCTACCGGCAGGTCAGGCTTCCGGAACGAAGCCAGCCGGCTTCTCTGCGTCCTTCTCGAACAGGAACTTGACCAGTTCGCCTTCAAGGAACGCACGATGTTCCGGCGTGCGCGGCGACAGCCGGTTCTCGTTGATCAGCATGGTCTGGTGCGCCAGCCACGCGGCCCAGGCCTGCTTGCCGATGTTGTTGAAGATGCGCTGGCCCAGCTCACCGGGGTAGGGCACGAAGTCCAGGCCCTCGGCATCGCGTTGTTCGTACTGGCAGAAGACGGTTCGGGGCATGGCACTCACTCGTGGTTGCGGGATTTCTTGGGAGTTCGTTTCGGCGTCTTGATCGTGGCGCCGTCGAGCAGTTTGCGGATCGGTGCCGGCAGGCCCAATGCGGGTAGCTCGTCGTTGGCGACCCAGCGCAGCGTGGGTTCTTCCACACGCAGGCCGCGCACCTTCCGTGACAATACCTGCAGGTGCAGCCTGTAGTGGCTGAAGGTGTGCTGCAGCACCGGCAGTTCCTCTGCATCTTCCAGCGAGCCGTCGACATGTGCGTCGAACCAGTCCTGCAGGTCGCTGCCGGCCTCGGCCTGCGGCAGCGTCCACAGCTGCGCCCAGATGCCGGTGTCCGGCCGCTTCTGCAGCAGCACGCGTTGCTGGGCGTCGCGCAGCAGCAGGGCGACCGCTTCGCGTTCGGGCAGGGTCTTGCTGGGCTTGGGCGTGGGCAGTTCAGCGGTGCGGCCTTCGCGCCGCGCCACGCACGCGTCCTGCAGCGGGCAGATCACGCAGGCCGGCTTGGCCCGGCTGCATACCGTCGCGCCCAGATCCATCTGCGCCTGGGTGTAATCGGCCATGCGCCCGGCCGGCACCTGCGCGACGTGCGCCTGGGCAATCGCCCACAGTTGTTTCTCGATGGCCGGCAGGCCGGGAAAGCCGTCGATGCCGTGGTAGCGGCTGAGCACGCGCTTGACGTTGCCGTCGAGAATCGCGAACCGATCGTTCCATGCCTGGCTGAGGATCGCACCGGCGGTGCTGCGGCCGATGCCGGGCAGGGCATGCAATGCATCGAAATCGCGTGGCAGGTCGCCCTCGTGCAGTTCCACGCAGCGCTTTGCGGCGGCATGCAGGTTGCGTGCGCGGGCGTAGTAGCCGAGCCCGGCCCACTGCGCCATCACCGCGTCATTGCTGGCGGCGGCGAGCTCGGGCAGGGTTGGGAAGTGCTGCAGGAACCGCTGGAAGTACGGGATGACCGTGGCCACCTGGGTCTGCTGCAGCATGATCTCCGACAACCAGACCCGATAGGGGCTGCGCGGGTGCTGCCAGGGCAGGTCATGGCGACCGTGGTCGTCGAACCAGTGCAGCAGGCGGGCGACGAAGTCGTCTTTCTTGGCAGTGTCGGCGCTGGCGTGCGGCTGGCGGGGCATCAGTGTTCCGGAAGGAGGCAGCCACCCATGGGGTGGCTCTACCAGATCGCAGTAGAGCCACGCCATGCGTGGCTGCACGGTGTATCAGGCGCCCAATGCTTCGGGCAGCAGGGCGTCGACGAAGGCTTCCGGGTCGAATACACGCAGGTCTTCCGGGCGCTCGCCAATGCCGGCGAAGCGGATCGGAATGCCGAACTCGCGGGCCAGTGCGAACACCACGCCGCCCTTGGCGGTGCCGTCCAGCTTGGTCACCACCAGGCCGGTCACTTTCACTGCGGCATTGAACTGGCGCAGCTGCGACAGCGCGTTCTGGCCGGTGGTGCCGTCGATCACCATCAGCACTTCGTGCGGGGCGGTGGGGTCGATCTTGCCGAGCACGCGGCGGATCTTGCCCAGCTCGTTCATCAGCCCGGACTGGGTGTGCAGGCGGCCGGCGGTATCGGCGATCAGCACCGAGGTGCCGCGGGCCTTGCCGGCCTGCAGCGCGTCGAATGCCACCGAAGCGGCATCGGCGTTCTGCCCCTGCGCAACCACGGCCACGCCGTTGCGCTCGCCCCAGGCCTGCAGCTGGGCCACGGCGGCGGCGCGGAAGGTATCGCCGGCAGCCAGCATCAGGCTGTGGCCGTCATCCTTGAAGCGCTTGGCCAGCTTGCCGATGGTGGTGGTCTTGCCGACGCCGTTGACGCCGACGGTGAGCACTACGAAGGGCTTGGCATTGCGGTCGATCACCAGCGGCTTGGCCACCGGCTGCAGGATCGCGATCAGCTCGGCGCGCAGCGCGGCCAGCAGCGCATTGGCGTCGGCGAACTCGCGCGACTTCATGCGCTTGCGCAGGCCCTCGACCAGATCGGTGGTGGCGCCCACGCCGACGTCGGCGGTGATCAGGGCGGTTTCCAGCTCGTCCAGCAGATCGTCGTCGAGCTTGGGGTTGCGCGAGAACAGGCCGCCGAAGCTGCGCGCGATGACGCTGTTGCGCAGGCGCTCGCGCCAGCCGGGCTTGCCGGCGGGCGCCGGAGGGGCATCCACCAGCGCAGGCAGGTCGGTGGCCGGGGCGGTGGGTTCCTCGACCGGAATGACCGGAGCCAGAGGAGCCAGCACAGCAGCCGCAGCGAGCGCTTCAGCCTGGACGTCCTCGGGCGCGGTGGCCGGCTGCGCAGCTGGCACTTGGGCGACCGGGGCCGATTCCGGTGCAGGCGCGGGTGCATTGGCTTCGACCACCGCGGCGGTGGGTGCGTCTTCGGCCGGGGCGGCCGACGGGAACGCCGCCGCCAGCTCTTCAGCCGAGTAGTGCTGGGTCTTGGACGCCTCCGTGGTGGGGGCATCCTGGGGCTTCTTGCGGCGGAAAAAACTGAGCATTGGCAAAAGGCGCTGAAATCAGAGGGATATGCTACCACTCGGGCCTGTCGGGCCGATGTGGACTCAAGGTCGCGGCCGGCCGGCCGTTAACCGGTCCGGAGGGTTGCGCGGAGCGGCCCGGAGACCGCCATGGACAACGTGATGGGAATCGCCCTCAGCGGGATGCGCGCGGCCCAGCAGGGCGTGCAGGTGGCCGCGCACAACGTGGCCAATCTGGCGACCCCCGATGCCCAGCGCCTGCAGTTGCAGCGTGGCGCCGCTGAGCAGGGTGGGGTGCAGGCCTCGGTGATTCCCGCCGGTGCCGATGCCACCGCGCCGCTGGGAGATCTGCTGGCGGCGAAAGCCGAGGTGGTGGCCTTCGCTGCCAATGCCACGGTGATCCGCCGCCAGGACCAGGTGCTGGGCGCGCTGCTGGATCGCGACGCCTGAGCAGCCCGCCTCGGTAGCTGCCAACCGCCGCCCCTGGCAGGTGCCAACCTTGGTTGGCACGCTTTTGGGGCGCCAACCAAGGTTGGCCTCTACCAAGGCACCGCTGGGCCATGCCCGGCGACCACCGCCTCGATCAGGCCGACAGCTCCAGCAGCAGCTTGTTCAGGCGCGCCACATAGGCACCCGGATCCTTCAGGCTGTCACCGGCGGCCAGCGCGGCCTGGTCGAACAGCACCCGGCCGAGGTCGTCGAAGCGTGCGCCATCGGCTTCGGCGTCGAGCTTGGCGATCAGCGGATGGCCCGGGTTGATCTCCAGCACCGGCTTGCTGTCCGGCACCTTCTGCCCGCTGGCTTCCAGGATCTGGCGCATCTGCAGGCCCAGGTCCTGCTCGCCGATGGCCAGCACCGCCGGCGAATCGGTCAGGCGGTGCGACACGCGCACCTCGGCCACTTCGTCACCCAGGACCGTCTTGAGCCGCTCGACCAGGCCCTGCTTGTCCTTTGCTGCCGCTTCCTGTGCCTGCTTGTCCGCATCGGTTTCCAGCGCGCCCAGGTCGAGATCGCCACGGGCGATGTCGACGAAGCCCTTGCCGTCGAAATCGGTCAGGTAGCCCATCAGCCACTCGTCGATGCGGTCGGTCAGCAGCAGCACTTCCACGCCCTTCTTGCGGAACACTTCCAGGTGCGGACTGTTGCGCACCTGGCTGTAGCTCTCGCCGGTGAGGTAGTAGATCTTGTCCTGGCCTTCGGTCATGCGGCCGATGTAATCGGCCAGCGACACGCTCTGCGCATCGCCGTCGCCGCGGGTGGAGGCGAAGCGCAGCAGGCCGGCCACCTTCTCGCGGTTGTTGTAGTCCTCGGCCGGGCCTTCCTTCAGCACCTGGCCGAATTCCTTCCAGAACGTGGCGTACTGCTCGGGCTTGTCGGTGGCCAGCTTCTCCAGCATGTCCAGCGAGCGCTTGGTCAGCGCCGATTTCATCGAATCGATGACCGGGCCGGACTGCAGGATCTCGCGCGAGACGTTCAGCGACAGGTCGTTGGAATCGACCACGCCCTTGATGAAGCGCAGGTACAGCGGCAGGAACTGCTCGGCCTGGTCCATCACGAACACGCGCTGCACGTACAGTTTCAGGCCCTTGGGCGCATCGCGGTGGTACAGGTCGAACGGCGCGCGGCCGGGCACGTACAGCAGCGAGGTGTACTCCAGCTTGCCCTCGACCTTGTTGTGGCTCCACGCCAGCGGGTCGCTATGGTCGTGCGCTACGTGCTTGTAGAACTCGGTGTACTCGGCGTCGCTGATCTCGGTGCGCGGGCGGGTCCACAGCGCGCTGGCGCGGTTGACGGTCTCCCACTCGACGGCGGCGCCTTCTTCGCCACCTTCCTTCGGCATCTGGATCGGCAGACCGATGTGGTCCGAGTACTTCTTGAGGATGCTGCGCAGGCGCCAGCCCTCGGCGAAGTCGTGCTCGCCGTCCTTCAGGTGCAGCACGATGCGGGTACCGCGCTCTGCCTTGTCGACCGTGGCCACTTCGAAATCGCCTTCGCCACGCGAGGTCCAGCGCACGCCTTCGGCCGCAGCCAGGCCGGCGCGGCGCGAGGTCACTTCCACTTCGTCGGCGACGATGAAAGCGCTGTAGAAGCCGACGCCGAACTGGCCGATCAGCTGCGAATCCTTCTTCTGGTCGCCGGACAGCTGCCGCAGGAAGTCGCCGGTGCCGGACTTGGCGATGGTGCCGAGGTGGGCGATGGCTTCGGCGCGGCTCATGCCAATGCCGTTGTCTTCGATGGTGATGGTGTGGGCGGCGGCGTCGAAGCTGACGCGCACGCGCAGCTCGCTGTCGCCTTCCAGCAGCGCCGGCTGGGTCAGGGCCTCGAAGCGTAGCTTGTCGGCGGCGTCGGCAGCGTTGGAGACCAGCTCGCGCAGGAAGATTTCCTTGTTGGAGTACAGCGAGTGGATCATCAGCTGCAGCAGTTGCTTGACTTCGGTCTGGAAGCCAAGGGTTTCGGTCTGGGTGGTCTCGGTCATCGATAGGGCTCCATGTGCAATGCCGCGCCAGCGCGTGCGGCCTCGCCAAGGGGTAGGGGTGATTGTCCCGAAATCAAGGGGTTGGTCGGCCGGGCTTGCAGCCCTGCACCTGCAGAGGCCGATGCAACAGCAACATCAACAGCAACAGCGGGCTATCCGTGGGATGGCGGGGCGGTGTGGGTTGGCAGGACACGCCGTGAACCCATCCATGGGGGCTCGATGGCGCCATCCATGGCGCCAACGGTCCTGCCAACCCACACCGCCCCGCCTCTGACAGGTTCACGCGGCTGTTGGTAGGTGTCGACCTTGGTCGACACATCTGTCAGATATCGATACATCCAATGGGGTCAGATCCGTTTTCCTGCGGAAAACGGATCTGACCCCGCCTGTATGTCGAGCATCGGATCGCGTCTGGGGTAGAGCCCCCTGAGTCAGGGGGCGGCCGCGAAGCGGCGGGGGTATGGAAGCTGGTAAGTGGGGCCCGCGTTTCGCGCAGCGAAGCGTGGGAGCGACAGCGCGCATGCGTTGGCGCGTCCCCGGGCGCCGCCCGGCCGAACTACAATCCCGCTCATGCTGAAATTCTCGAATACCTCCCGCCGGGGGCGCCGGTGAGCGGCCGTGGGGGCAACGACGGCCAGGTCCGCATCATCGGCGGTCGCTGGCGCAATACCCGCTTGCCGGTGCCGACCCTGCCGGGGCTTCGGCCCAGCAGCGATCGTGTGCGCGAGACCCTGTTCAACTGGCTGATGCCCAAGCTGGGCGGGGCCCGCGTCCTGGACCTGTTCGCAGGCAGCGGCGCATTGGGGCTGGAAGCCGTCTCGCGCGGTGCCGCCCACGCCACCCTGGTCGAGCGCGATGCGCAGCTGGGACGCAACCTGACCGCCGCCGTGGCCAAGCTGCAGGCCAGCGACCAGATCAGCGTCGTGCAGGCCGATGCCGTGCGCTGGCTGCAGGGTGCGCAGGCGCAGCAGGCCGATCTGGTGTTCATCGACCCGCCATTCGCCGATGGCCTGTGGCAGGACGTGCTGGCCCAGCTGCCGCGGCACCTGGCAGCCGATGCCTGGCTGTACCTGGAATCGCCGGCCGGCCACGTGCCGGTGCTGCCGCAGGGCTGGCTGCTGCACCGCGAGGGCGGCACCCGTGAGGTGCGCTTTGCCCTGTACCGCCGTGCCACTGCTACACTTTGACCTCATCTGAACATCTGCTACCGCCCATGACCGTGGCCAACCGCCGCATTGCCGTCTATCCCGGCACGTTCGACCCGATCACCAACGGTCACATCGACCTTGTGAGCCGGGCCGCGCCGCTGTTCGAAAAGGTCGTGGTCGGCGTGGCGCAGAGCCCGTCGAAGGGCCCGGCGCTGCCGCTGGAACAGCGCGTGCAGCTGGCGCGTGGCGCCCTGGCCCACCATGGCAATGTCGAAGTCATCGGCTTCGATACCCTGCTGGCCCATTTCGTACGTTCGGTCCAGGGCGGGGTGCTGCTGCGCGGCCTGCGCGCGGTGTCCGACTTCGAGTACGAGTTCCAGATGGCCAGCATGAACCGCCACCTGATCCCCGAGGTCGAGACCCTGTTCCTGACCCCGGCCGAGCAGCACAGCTTCATTTCGTCCTCGCTGGTCCGCGAGATCGCGCGCCTGGGCGGCGACGTGTCCGGTTTCGTGCCGGCCGCGGTGCTCGAAGCCCTGCGCAAGGTCCGCGAAGCGAAGGCGGCACAGTCGTAAGCCCGCCGTACCTGCACCCCATTACGTACAACACCACGCACCATTCCGGGAGGAAATCCATGAACACCACCATGCGCGCGATGCTGATCGCTTCGTTGGCCCTGGCCTTCACCGCCTGCAAGAAGGAAGAGGCCGCTCCGGTCGACGAGGCCAAGCAGGCCCTGGTCGCTCCGTCCAAGGACGACGATGCCGGCTGGAAGAAGTACCTGCAGGAAGTGGCGATCCAGAACATGGGCAACATCACCAACAGCCCGTTCCTGTATTACCTCTCCCCGGAATCGGACCCGGACTTCCAGGCCAAGTACGAGCGCCAGACCGAGAGCGCGACCCAGGCCGTGGCCCGTGGCGTGCAGCCGGGCAACATGCTGGCCTTTGGTTCGTCGGCCTCGGGCAAGATGGCTGACATGATCCAGGCCGTGTTCAAGGACGTGTCGCCGGATTCGATGAAGGGCGTGCGCGTCGTCTTCATCGGCCAGTCGGCCGACAACGCCCGCGTGCAGGCTGCGATCCAGCCGACCGGTGCCGAGTACATTTTCGTCGAAGCCAAGTAATACCGAGCCATGGCGGCCATGCTCCGGCATGGCCCGGGCGGCGTCCTGCAAGGGCGCCGCTGATGACCTGACCGGCCCGCGCGCCCGCGCTGGCCGGTCCTTTGTCCCAAGGCGCGGGCGAGGAGTATCGCCATGTCGCTGAAAATCAACGAGCTCTGCGTCAACTGCGACGTCTGCGAGCCGGCCTGCCCGAACCAGGCCATTGCGATGGGTGAAACCATCTACGTGATCGACCCTGCGCGCTGCACCGAATGCGTGGGTCATTTCGACGAGCCACAGTGCGTAGTCGTCTGCCCGGTCGAGTGCATCGACCCGGATCCGGAGATCGTGGAAACGGAAGACCAGCTGCTGGCCAAGCTGCGCCAACTGCAGCACGATCACCCCGAACTCTATGCGGAGCCCCCATCCGAATGAAGACGCTGATCGTCCGCCCCCTGTTGCTGCTCGGCCTGCTGCTGAGTCCGATCGCCTGGGCCGACAGCCCGGCCCGTGCCGAGCGCCCCGACGGCGCAGCCATTGCCAGCGGCCACGCGCTGGCCACCCAGGCCGGCATCGACATTCTGGCGCAGGGCGGCAACGCCTTCGATGCTGCGGTGGCGGTGTCGTCCACGCTGGCGGTGGTCGAGCCGATCAGTTCCGGGCTGGGCGGTGGTGGCTTCTTCCTGCTGCACGACGCGGCCACCGGCAAGGACGTGATGCTGGACGCGCGCGAGACCGCACCGGCCGCCGCGACCCCGCAGGCCTTCCTCGACAAGCAGGGGAACCTGGACCGTGACCGCTCGGTCAACGGTGCGTGGTCGGCCGGTATTCCGGGCCTGCCTGCGGCGCTGGTCGAACTGTCGGCCAGGCACGGCAAGCTGCCGCTGTCTGCATCGCTGCAACCGGCCATCCGGATCGCACGCGAAGGCTTCCCGGTGTACGACCGCATGGCCAAGGGCTATGCGTCGCGCCGTGAAGTGATGGAGCGCTATCCCGGCACGCGTGAAGTCTATCTGCGCAACGGCAAGCCGATCGCCAGCGGTGACCTGTTCAAGCAGCCGGAGCTGGCGCAGACGCTGGAGCGCCTGGCCGCTGGAGGTTTCGACGGCTTCTACAAGGGCCAGACCGGAAAGCTGTTGCTGGCAGGCGTCAAGCAGGCCGGCGGCAGGTGGACCGCCGAAGAGCTGGCCGGCTATCGCGTGAAGCAGCGCGAGCCGATCGTGTTCAACTACAACGGCTGGAAGATCACCACCGCGCCGCCGCCGTCGTCCGGTGGCATCGCGCTGGCCAGCATGCTGCAGATCCTGGAAGGCTGGGACATCAGGAAGATGGATCCGGCGCACCGTACCCACCTCGTGGTGGAGTCGATGCGCCGCGCCTACCGCGACCGTACGTTCTTCCTCGGCGATCCGGACTTCGTGCAGATCCCGCAGAAGGTGCTGACCAGCAAGGACTACGCACAGGGCCTGCGCGCCACCATCCATCCGGAGAAGGCCACGCCCAGCGACCTGCTGTCGGGCAATCCGACGCCGCTGGAAGACGACGAGACCACGCACTTCTCGATCATCGACCGCGACGGCAACCGCGTCGGCGCCACCCAGACCGTCAACCTGCTGTACGGCTCGGGGCTCATTCCCAAGGGCACCGGCGTGCTGCTGAACAACGAGATGGACGATTTCGCGCTGAAGCCGGGTACGCCCAATGCCTTCGGCGTGATGGGCTACGAGGCCAATGCGCCGAAGCCGGGCAAGCGCATGCTCAGCTCGATGACGCCGACCTTCATGGAAAACAGCGACAAGGTGATCGTGCTGGGCACGCCGGGTGGCAGCCGCATCATCACCATGGTGCTGCTGGGCATCCTCGGCTACGACGCCGGCCTGGACGCGCAGCAGGTTGCCGCGCTGCCGCGCTACCACCACCAGTGGCTGCCGGATCTGATCGAAGCCGAGGACGATGCGTTCGACGCGGCGACGGTGAAGCAGCTGCAGGCGATGGGCCACAGGATCGACCTGCCGGGCAATGTCGCCGCCGGCGGTCGCGGTTCCAGCCACGTGTGGGGCAACCTGCAGACCGTGGAATGGGACCGCAAGGCGAACAAGCTGTTCGGCGGCAGCGACCCGCGCAATCCGGTGGGCAGTGCCCAGGTCGTGCCGGCCCACTGATGTGGCGGTGCCGGCCACTGGCCGGCGATCTGGCAGATCACCAGGACCCCGCCAACCGGCGGGGTTTCCTGTTTCCTTTCTAGCGATTATTTAACAGTCCGGCGCCGATAATCGACGCATGAAACTCTGGTCTATTCGTGGAAACTCGCAGCGCCTGGACGGCGGCGCGATGTTCGGCAACGCGCCGCGTGCGTTGTGGGAAAAATGGGCGGCTCCGGACGAGCTCAATCGCATCGAGCTGGCCTGCCGTGCGCTGCTTGCCAGTCCGCTGGAAGGCAAGACAGTACTGTTTGAAACCGGTATCGGTGCGTTCTTCGACCCGCGCATGCGCGAGCGTTATGGCGTGCAGGAAAGCCAGCACGTGCTGATCGATTCACTGCGCGAAGCGGGTTTCGAGCACGAGGACATCGACGTGGTGGTGCTCAGCCACCTGCACTTCGATCATGCCGGTGGCCTGCTTGCTGCATGGAGCGAAGGGCGTGAGCCCGAACTGCTGTTCCCCAACGCAACCTATGTGGTTGGTGCGCAGCATTGGCAGCGCGCCGTGCGGCCACACCCGCGCGATCGGGCCAGTTTCATTCCTGAGCTGCCCGGCCTGCTGCAGGCCAGTGGCCGCCTGGAAGTAGTGGAGGGGGAGTACTCGAAGGCGCTCGGCCGCAGCGTGCGCTTCAGCTACAGCGATGGGCATACGCCGGGGCTGATGCTGGCCGAGATCGTTGGCCACGCGCATGCCGGTGAAGATGCGCACGGTGGCGTGGTGTTCTGTGCCGACCTCATCCCAGGTCGTTCATGGGTGCACGTGCCGATCACCATGGGCTATGACCGCAATGCCGAATTGCTGATCGACGAGAAACGGCAGTTCCTTGAAGACAAGCTGGCGCGCAACGTGCGGCTGTTCTTCACCCATGACCCGCAGGTGGCGCTGGCGCAGCTGGGCCGTGATGACAAGGGACGTTTCGTGACCCTGCACGAACAGGGCGAGCTGAAGGCGCGCGCCCTGGGTTAATGGCAGAGCCGAGCGTGGGCTCGGCTCTACATCACTCGTCGTTACGACGCCTTCAGGCAGCTGCTCATGAAGGTCTTGCGCGCATCGCCGGCCAGCTTCTTCGCGCCTGCGTCAGCGTTGCATTTGCGCATGCGTTCCTGCTGCGTATTGACCGGCTTGGTTTCGGCGGCATGACCGCTGAGGCAGGAGCTCTGCGCGGTCTTGTAGGCATCCCCCTTCAAGCCCTTGTTCTTGGCCGAGCATTCGGCCATGCGCTGCTGCTGCGGGGTGGTGGCATTGGCAGTCAGGGGCAGGCCGACCAGCAGGACGGCGGCCAGCAGGA
Organism: Stenotrophomonas sp. YJH_SMC_94-11; assembly: GCF_059370435.1. Taxonomy (NCBI): domain Bacteria; kingdom Pseudomonadati; phylum Pseudomonadota; class Gammaproteobacteria; order Lysobacterales; family Lysobacteraceae; genus Stenotrophomonas; species Stenotrophomonas sp. YJH_SMC_94-11. Next base: position 403,730 of record NZ_JCAFTR010000003.1, read on the forward strand.
AAGAGGCTTTCATCGGGAGCTCCAAGCGGTGGCGGGTGCGCGGAGCATTCGCTTCCGACCGGTAAGGCCACGTGAAGAATCACGCGTCGGCCACATCCGCGTCCACGGGCGTTCACGTGACGCGGCGAAGCGGGCCGGCGAACGGTTGTCGGGTCAGAGCCCTCTCCTGCGGAGAGGGATCCGACCACGGTTCGCCGGATCAGCCGACGCGGGTGCCGAAGATGCGGTCACCCGCGTCGCCCAGTCCGGGCAGGATGTAGCCCTTGTCGTTGAGCTGGGCATCGATGGCCGCAGTGTAGATTTCCACGTCCGGATGCACGGCCTTCACTGCTTCGATGCCTTCGGGCGCGGCCACCAGGAAGATGCCCTTGATGCGACGGGCGCCGGCGCGCTTGAGCATGTCGATGGTGGCGATCAGCGTGCCGCCGGTGGCCAGCATCGGGTCGAGGATCAGTGCGTCGCGCTCTTCCAGGCGGCCGGTCAGGCGCTCGAAGTAGGGTACCGGCTGCAGGGTTTCTTCATCGCGCTGCAGGCCGACCACGCTGACACGGGCGGCCGGAATCAGCGACAGCACGCCGCTGAGCATGCCCAGGCCGGCACGCAGGATCGGCACCACGGTGATCTTGGCGCCGGCAATGCGCTGCACCGTCACCGGGCCGGCCCAGCCGGCCAGGGTGTGCGGCTCGGTATCCAGGTCGGCGGTGGCCTCGTAGGCCAGCAGCGTACCCAGCTCGTTGGCCAGTTCGCGGAAATCCTTGGTGCTGAGCGCAGCGTTGCGCATCAGGCCGATCTTGTGCTGCACCAGCGGGTGGCGCACTTCGACGATCTTCATGGTCGGGAAGGGGAATAGGGAGAGAGGCCGCCATTTTGCCGGATTGGCGGGGCGAAGCCCAAACCGGGCCCGGGGCCGCTGTACATGAAATGTGCAGAGGCATGTCACGGCCATGCAACCTTGCGGACATACCGTGCAGACCCATTCTTAACAGGAATGGGGATTCCCAGTGCATATCAAGACTCCGTTGGCCGTTGCCATCACCCTGACCCTGGCGATGGGGGCTGCCGCCCCGCTGCAGGCCGCCGGGCAGCAGGCGGTAGCCGCCACCGGCGCCGTGGCGGCCGACGCGGTCGACCTGGACCGTATCGAGGTGCGCGCCCAGCTCGAATCGCAGATCCGCGCGGTCGACCTCAAGCGCGGCAGCGACGCCATCGAAGACGCGGTGTCCTCCGATGCCCTGGGCCAGTACCCGGACAAGAACGTGGCCGAGTCGCTGCAGCGCCTGCCGGGCATCAGCGTGACCCGTGACCAGGGCGAGGGCCGTTTCGTGGTCATCCGTGGCCTGGACGCCAATCTCAACAGCGTCAGCGTGGATGGCATCGCCGTGGGCACGCCGGAGGACTCCAGCCGTGCCGCGCCGCTGGACGTGATCCCGTCCGATTCCACCGAACGCCTGCGCGTGGTGAAGTCGCCGACCCCGGACATGTCCGGTGATGCCATCGGCGGTGCCGTGCTGGTGGAATCGGCCTCGGCCTTCGACCGCGACGGTCGCAGCCTGCGTGGCAAGATCGAGGGCAGCCACCAGCAGCTGTCCGGGGAGACCAGCCCGAAGGCGGCCTTCAACTACAGCGAAGTGTTCAACGACACCTTCGGCGTGGCGCTGGGCGTGAACTACCAGAAGCGCCGGTTCGAGTCGGACAACACCGAAGTGGAGTACGACGGCGAGGACGATGCCGCCCCCGGTGACGTGACCGCGATCAACCTGCAGCACCGCAAGTACGAGATCGAGCGCAAGCGCATCGGCGCCAACCTCAACCTCGACTGGCGGCCGGACGAAGACAGCAGGTACTACCTGCGCACGCTGTACAGCCAGTTCGACGATGCGGAGACCCGCCAGCGCGTGATCTTCAACTTCGACGACGCGAAGATGGTCAAGACCGGCACCGACCAGTACCGCCTGGATGGCATGCCGAAGGACTCGATCGACAAGCGCATGCGCTACCGCACCAAGAAGGAAAACACCTTCGCGGCCAGCCTGGGCGGCGAGAACACGTTGACCAACGCCGTGGTTGATTACCGGATCGGCTACACCCGTACCGAAGAGCGCGTCAACGACGAGATGGAGGCGCGTTTCAAGCTCAACGGCAAGGCGTTCAACGGCAGCCTGGACCAGAGCAGCCGGCTGCCCAGCTACAGCTTCGACAACCCGCAGTGGCTGGACAACAGCAACTACGCGTTCGACCGCTTCGTGCTATCGCCCAAGCAGGTGAACGACAAGGAGCACAGCGCGCAGGTCAACGTGCGCTTCGACGGCGACAGCAGCAGCATCAAGTTCGGTCTGCTGGGCCGCTGGCGCGACCGCGACGTGAATGTGGATGAGCGCGAACTGCGCGTCGGCCCGAAGGTGGCGCTGGCGGGCTGGACCACCTCCTCGCCCGAACATCGCCACGGCAACTTCGGCGACGGCATGGATTCGGCGGCGATGCGTGCCTTCTGGGCGGCCAATGGCAGCCAGTACAGCGCCCGCCCGCAGGACGTCGGCGGCAATGCGATGACGTCGCTGGAAGAGGATTACGTGGCCAGCGAAGACATCTTCGCCAGCTACGCCATGGGTACCTGGGACGTGGGCGCGCTGCGCCTCATCGGCGGCGTGCGCGTGGAGAACACCCGCTTCAAGGCGACCGGCAACCAGGTGGACGTGGCCGCCAACGGCCGCAGCTTCACCGTCACCCCGCGCGTGGCCAACAGCAGCTACACCAACGTGCTGCCGGGCCTGCACCTGCGCTATGACGCGGCTGATGACTGGGTGCTGCGCGCCTCGGCCAACAAGACCGTATCGCGCCCGTCCTTCGGCGACGTCTCGCCGCGCGTGGGTTACAGCCGTGGTGACGAGGAAGTGCGCCTGGGTAACCCGGAACTGGATCCGTACGAGTCGAAGAACATCGACCTGTCGGTGGAGAAGTACATCGGCAGCAGCGGCATCGTTTCGCTGGGCCTGTTCCACAAGTCGATCGATGGCTACATCGTCGAAACCGTGCGCACCAATGATCCGGCCTACGGTGGATTCGATGTGACGCAGCCGATCAATGGTCGCAAGGCCACCGTGCGTGGTGCGGAGTTCAACTGGCAGCAGCAGCTGGCCTTCCTGCCGGACGGCCTGGATGGCCTGCTGGTCGGCGCCAGTGGCACCTGGCTGGATACGAAGTTCGATGCCGGCATCAAGGACCGTGCGGGCGAGGACTTCACGCTGCCGCGCGCTTCCAAGCATGTCTACAGCGCACACATCGGCTATGAAAAGTATGGTGTAAGCACGCGCCTGGCGGCCGTGTACCGCAGCGAGTACCTGGACAGCATCGGCAAGGGGCGCGCATTCGACATCTACGTGGCACCCAACACCCAGCTCGATTTCTCGCTTGACTACAAGTTCACCCCGCGCGTGAGCGTGTACTTCGAAGCGCAGAACCTGCTGGACAAGCCGTTGGAGCTGTACCAGGGCACCCGTTCGCGCACCCTGCAGCTGGAAGAGTACGGCCGCACCTATGCGCTGGGCCTGAAGGTGGCGCTGTGATGGGGCGTGGCGTCACTGTCCTGGCCGCCGCGCTGGCGGCTACGCTGGTCGCCGGCTGCACGCCGGCCACCGGCAACGATCCGGTTGCGGGAGCGGCCTCGCTGGCCGCCAGTGGCGAGCGCGAGGTGGCCACCATCGCCGAAGCGTTCCTGTCACCGATGACCCCGGCCGACAACATCGACTCGCCGGCGGCCTGGCGCGCGCCGGACGGCGTACTGTGGCTGATCGCCACTGCCAAGGCCACCGACAAGCTGGTGGTCTACGACGGCAGCACCGGCCAGCACCTGCGTGACGTCGGCAGCAGCGGCACCGCACCGGGGCAGTTCGACCGCCCAAACGGCATCGCGGTGACCGACGACCTGCTGTGGATCGTGGAGCGCGACAATCACCGCGTGCAGGTACTGCGCCTGCCGGACTTCGCGCCGCTGGCGACGTTCGCGGCGGACGACCTGCGCAAGCCTTACGGGCTGTGGGTCGACCGCCGTGCCGATGGCTACAGCGTCTACGTCACCGACTCCTGGGACAACGGCGAGGATGCACAGGGGCGCGACATCCTGCCGCCGCTGGCCGAGCTGGACAAGCGCGTGCGCCAGTATCACGTGACCCGCAATGGTGAGAAGGTCGACGCGAAGCTGGTGGCCAGCATCGGCGATACCACCGAGACTGGTGCGCTGCGCGTGGTCGAGTCGATCTGGGGCGATCCCGAGAACGACCGCCTGCTGATCGCCGAAGAGGACGAGAGCTACGCCAGCGAGTTCAAGGTCTACACCCTCGCGGGCCGCTTCACCGGCACCACCTTCGGCCGCGACGTGTTCAAGGCACAGGCCGAAGGCGTGGCCCTGCGCACCTGCGGCAAGGATGGCTGGTGGATCACCACCGAACAGGGCAAGCAGCGCAGCGTGTTCCATCTGTTCGACCGGCACACGCTGAAGCCGGTCGGCGCGTTCCAGGGCAATACCGTGGCCAACACCGATGGCATCTGGATGATGCAGCAAGCCAGCACGCGCTTCCCGCACGGTGCGCTGTATGCCGTGCATGACGACCAGGGCGTGGTGGCGTTCGACTGGGAGAGCATCGCCAAGCAACTGGCGTTGCCGCTGGAGTGTGGCGCATGAGCCGGCAGCGCGTGATGCGCACGCTGGCCCTGGGCCTGCTGCTGGCGCTGCCGTCGCTGTCGTTCGCGGCGGCTGAACCGAACACCCAGGTGCCGGCAGATAGCCGCCACTACGCAGCGACGACGGTGCCGGACCGCATCGTCGCCTCGCCGGCGGTCGATCCCAGCCATGGGTTCGCAGTGGCCTGGCGCACCGATGGCAGCGTGCAGGCGCCGCTGCTGGAGATCGCAATGGCCGCAGATTCGCCGGCCATCGAAGGCATCCGCCAGGTTCGTGCGACGACCCGCGCGCTGCAGACCGAGAACGGCCTGTCGCACCACCATCGTGCAGATATCGATGGCCTGCAGCCGGATACCCAGTACGTCTACCGTGTGCAGGGAAATGGCAGTTGGAGTGCATGGAACCAGCTGCGCACGCTGGCTGCCGCCGACCAGCCGCTGACCCTGCTTTACTTCGGCGATACCCAGAACAAGAACGTCAGCCATGTCAGTCGCGTGGTGCGTGCCGCGCAGAAGGCCGCACCGCAGGCACGCATGAGCCTGTTTGCCGGCGACCTGGTCAGCGGCGGCGACAACATGGATGACAGCGAGTGGGGCGAATGGTTTGCCGCCGTCGGCTGGTTGGCGCAGGAAACGATGGTGGCGCCGGCCATAGGCAATCACGAGTACTTCGAGGAATTCGAGGACACCCCGCAGGAGCGCCGCGTGCTGGGCCGCCACTGGCCGGTCACGTTCGCGTTGCCGGGCAATGGTGCCGGCGCTGCGCAGCAGAGCAGCTACTGGTTCGATGCGCAGGGCGTGCGCGTGGCCGTGGTAGACGGCACATCGGCACTCGACCTCGGCACCGCTACGGCACAGGCACAATGGCTGGACAAGGTGCTGACCGGCAATCCGCAGCCGTGGACCATCGTGTTGCTGCACCAGCCGTTCTACTCGCCGCGCGAAGGGCGCGAGAACGCCGCGTTGCGTGACGCGCTGTTGCCGGTGGTACGCCGCCACAACGTCGATCTGGTGCTGCAGGGCCACGACCACACCTATGGCCGCCGTGGCGAAGGGCAGGCCGCAACGCCGCAGTACGTGGTGACTGTAGCCGGACCGAAACAGTACCGCGTGTCCGATGAAGCGCGCAGGACGATGAACCCAGTGGCCGAAGACACCCAGTTGTTCCAGGTGTTGAACATCGACCCGCAGCGCCTGCGTTATGAAGCGCGCACCGTGACCGGCCGTCTCTACGATGCCTTCGAACTGCGCCGCGATGCCAAGGGGGGGAAACAGCGCATGGAGCTGACCGAAGGCCGCATCACGCAGCGTAACTGCCCGCGTGCGCAGACTGCCAAGGGCCGCGCCGATCGCTGCTGGGAATGAGGAGATCCAGATGAAAACCGTACGCCGTCTTGTCCCCATGGCTGCCATCGGCGGGGCCCTGCTCCTGCTCGCGACAGCGGTGACCGCTGCCGATACCGTGCTGCATCCCTTCCTGGTGGCCCAACCAAGGGAAGCCCCGCAGGAAGTGAATCTGGCGGTGGAGATTCCGGCCGGCAGCTTCACCAAGTACGAGATCAAGGAAGACGGCCTGGTGCATGTGGACCGCTTCCAGTCGATGCCGGTCGCCTATCCGGCCAACTACGGTTCGATGCCGCGCACGTTGGCTGGCGACAACGATCCGCTGGACGCGCTGGTGCTGACCCGTGAACGCCTGCATCCGGGCGTGATCGTACGCTTCCGGCCGATCGGCTACCTGAAGATGATCGACGGCGGCGAGCACGACGAGAAGATCATCGGCGTGCCGACCGACAAGGTTGACCCGACCTACGCCAACATCCGCGACCTGGCCGATCTGCCGGAGATCGAAAGACAGCGCATCGAAGCGTTCTTCCGGGTCTACAAGGACCTGCCGGCCGGGCGCAACGCGGTGCAGCTCAACGGTTGGGGCAACGCCGCCGAGGCGCGGGCGCTGATCAGCGAAGCGATGAAGCGCTTCGAAAGGTAGATCCGCGCCATGCGTGGATTCAGTCCAGCAACGTCTCGATGAACGATTCGGCCTGCAGGCGGTCGCCCAGTACCCGGGCCACCGCCTGTACGGCTGCGTCCTGGTGTTCAGGGCGGATGCCGCCATCGTCATCGTCGTTGTAAAGGTCATCGCCGGCATCGAGGTACACCGTGCCTGCTGCAGCCAGAGCTGCCATCAGGGTCGGCACGTCGGCAGCCATTTCGTCGGCATCCAGCAGGCCGGCACCGTGATGGCTGAACAGCACACGGCCGTCGTCCAGATCGAGGATGAACGGATCAGCGCTGCGATCGGCAATCACCAGCCAGTTCGAGGGCCAGTCGTTGATCCGTTCGCCGCTGATGCCATGCCATCGATAGCCGGCCTGATGGCTCCACAGGCGTTGCAGCGGCGGTATCCAGACATCAAGGCCGGGAACGGTGATGCCGGCGGTGCCTACCCGGGCATTGATCACTTCGCCCAGCGGCCCGACCTGCGCGTAGAAGCGTGCCAGTACCGGGGGCAGCGGGAACGGGCCCTGCCAGTCGCTCTCGTGCTGGGCATGCAGCAGCCCGAAGCGGGCGAATGAGGCGTGAAGATCATCCATGTCAGAGTCCATCGGGTAGCGGCCGTGCAGCCTAGCAGACGGCGTCTGCGCGCATCGCCTTCACCACCGCTGGCTATCATGTGCGCCTTCCACAACGAAGGCATTACCTGTGTCGGTAGCGTTGGTATGGTTCCGCCGTGATCTGCGGCTGCAGGACAATCCGGCCCTGCAGGCCGCGCTGGATGCCGGTCACCATGTGGTGCCGGTCTGCATCCACGCGCCGCATGAAGAGGGGGAGTGGACGCCGGGTGCCGCCTCCGATGCGTGGCGCCACCGTTCACTGGGTGCCTTGGATGCCGACCTGCGCACGCGCGGCTCGTCGCTGGTGTTGCGCAGTGGTGACAGCCTGCCGGCCCTGCAGTTGCTGATCGAGCAGACCGGCGCCGAGGCGGTGTACTGGAACCGCAAGTACGAGCCGGCCACCCAGCCTCGCGACGCTACCATCAAGCGCACGCTGCGCGAGCAGGGCGTCGACGCGCAGAGCTGCAATGGCAGCCTGTTGTTCGAGCCCTGGGACATCGCCACCCAGCAGGGACAGCCGTACAAGGTGTTCACACCGTACTGGCGCAATGTGCTCAGTCATTGGCGCCTGCCGGCACTGCAGGCCGCACCGGAGGCACTGACGCCGCACGCGGTCGACAGCCTCGCACTTGATGATCTCCAGCTTGCACCGACGCTGGATTGGGATACCGGCTTCTGGGAGTACTGGCAGCCGGGTGAAGCCGGTGCGCTGGAGGCGCTGTCGGTGTTCGAGGACGGCGCCTTGCGCGGTTACCGCGAGCAGCGAGACCTGCCCGACCGCGTGGGCACCTCGCGGATGTCGCCGCACCTGCATTTCGGTGAGATCGCACCGTGGCGCATCGCGCATGCGCTGGAAAGACTGCGCAGTGCCGGCACCGATGCCGACATCGACGGCTATCTGCGGCAACTGGGCTGGCGTGATTTCGCCTACCACCTGTTGCATCACTTTCCGAAGACGCCCACGGACAACCTCAATCCGCGTTTCGACCGCTTCCCCTGGGCGGCACCGACTGCAGCGCAACTGCACGACTGGCAGCGCGGCAACACCGGCGTGCCGATCGTTGATGCCGGACTGCGCGAGCTGTGGCGCACCGGCTACATGCATAACCGGGTGCGGATGATCGTGGCCAGCTACCTGTGCAAGCACCTTCGCGCGCACTGGCTGCATGGCGCGCGCTGGTTCTGGGACACCCTCGTCGATGCCGACCTGGCCAACAACACGATGGGCTGGCAATGGGTGGCCGGGACCGGCGCCGATGCAGCGCCGTACTTCCGGGTGTTCAACCCGGTCACCCAGGCCGAGAAGTTCGATCCGCAGGCCCGCTACATCAGCCGCTGGGTGCCTGAGCTGGCGGCACTGCCGGTGAAGGCGCGGTTCGCGCCGTGGCAGCATCCCCTGCTCCTGGCAGCACACGCGCCTGACTATCCACGCACGCCGATGGTGGACCTGGCTGAGGGCCGCGACGCTGCGCTGGCGGCATACCGCCAGTCGGGGGCGGGGTAAAGGGTGACCCGAGCGATCCGGTCAGTTAGCTGAACGCGCCCCTGTCGGCGCACCGGATCATCATCCCGACATCGCATTCGGCTGTTTATCCTCTCTGCGCCCGCAAGCCGCCGGCCGACCGGAAACCAAGGAGAACCTCATGATCCGCAACACCACCCGCAACGTCGCACTGGCCCTGATGAGTGCGGCCGTCCTGTCGGCCTGCGCCACCGGCGGCTCCTATGTGCAGAGTGACCAGTACGGCAACCCGACCGAACAGCAGAACCGGACCGGCCGCAACGCGCTGATCGGTACGGCCATCGGCGTGGCGGCCGGCCTGCTGACCGGCGACAGTGCTACCGAGCGGCGCCAGCACGCGCTGATCGGTGCCGGTATCGGCGCACTCAGCGGTGCCGCCGTCGGCCAGTACCAGGATCGCCAGGAACGTGCACTGCGCGAGCGCACCGCCAACACCGGCATCGATGTGCAGCGCCAGGGCGACAACATCATGCTGAACCTGCCGGACGGCATCACCTTCGACTTCGGCAAGGCGACCCTGAAGCCGCAGTTCTATGGCTCGCTCAACGGCGTGGCCGGTACGCTGCGTGAGTACAACCAGACCATGATCGAGGTGGTTGGCCACACCGACAGCATCGGCAGCGACGCGGTCAACAATCGCCTGTCGAAGGAACGCGCCGACTCCGTCGCGCAGTACCTGATCGGCCAGGGCGTGCAGAGCGTGCGTATCGAAACGCTGGGCGCCGGCAAGGCGTACCCGATTGCCGACAACAGCACCGATGCCGGCCGCGCCAAGAACCGCCGCGTCGAGATTCGCGTGATTCCGCTCAAGCAGTAACGCGCAGCGTTACTGCTTGAGCCGGTCCGGCCATCGGCCGGAACGAAAATGCCGCCCTTGCAGGCGGCATTTTTGTGGGTGCCGAGCGTTGCTCGGCACACCGATTGCGTATGTAGAGCCGGTCATGCCGCCGAAGCCGCCACCTTCTCCAGTATCCGCTTGCCACTGCTTTCCAGCGCGGCATCTTCCTGTGCCTTCTGCTGCTGTGCCAGCTTCGCGCCGGGGCACTGCGCCAGCATGTAGTTGGCATCGAAGTTGAGCTTCTCGACCAGGAAGTCGACAAACGCACGCACCTTCGGCGAGACCAGGCGGCCGCCGGCGAACACGGCATTGAAGTCCACTTCCGGGCCGGTCCAGCCGGCCAGCACGCGGCGCACCATGCCCGATTCGACGAACGGCTTGGCCATCACATCACCGGTCAGCAGCAGGCCTTCGCCACAGACCAATGCACCATTCAACGCCGACATGTCGTTGGCGGTCATCAGCGGGGTGACCGGGAAATCGCGCAGCTCGCCGCCGTTCTCGCCCAGCTGCCAGGTGAAGCGCGGCGAATTGCCGGTGTGGTACGGCTTGCGCATTGCCAGGATGCGATGGAACTGCAGCTCTTCCGGATGCAGCGGTTCGCCATAGCGCTCAATGTAGGCCGGACTGGCGAACACCTGCGTGCGCAGGCTGCCCAGCTTGCGCGCGACCAGATTGGAATCGGGCAGGGCACCCACGCGCAGCGCCAGGTCCGCTTCACCGGCGATCAGGTCCAGCTTCTCGTTACCCATGTGCATGTCCAGGCGGATCTCTGGATACTGCGCATGGAACTGGCCCAGCAGCGGCGCAATCCAGGTGATGCCGATCGAGTAGGGCACAGTGAAGCGCAGCCAGCCGCGCGGGCCGGACTGCAGCTGGCTCACCGCGCTTTCGGCCTCTTCAAGCTCGCGTGCGATGCGCTGGCAATGCTCGTGGTAGATCGAGCCGGCTTCGGTCAGGCCGAGGCGGCGGGTGGTCCGGTGCAGCAGCCGCGCGCCCAGGCGCGTTTCCAGCTCCTGCACTTTGCGGCTGACCGTGGTCTTGGGCAGGCCGAGCGATTTGGCAGCGGCAATGAAGCTGCCTTGCTCGACCACTTTGACGAAGATCAGCGTCTCGTTGAGATCGTGGGACATGGTCGGGGATCCTGGACGTCGGGGATGGGACAATCGTGACAGAACGATTGGACCGGGAGCGGGATGATTATTCCCCTTAATCAGGACTAATCAAGTAAAGGTTTGAGGTCTATCGTGGCGCCATTCGTTAATTGGAGCCCGTCCGCCATGAGCCTGCGCAACATTCTTGCCCGACTCCGGAACGCCGGCCAGAACACCCTGGACCTGGCGATGACCGTCGAAGCCCGTCCGAGTTCCTTGGTACACAAGGATTTTCGTGAGTTTACCGCGCCCATGCGTCAGCAGCGTGGCGGTGCCCTCCGCCTGGTCCCGCACAAGGGCGACCGCCTGCGTCGAATTGGGACTATCCCGGATTTGGGAGGAAATGTCCCGTGAATGGGATACTGACGCCCGAAGTCCTGGTCCTTGGCGGTACCGGTGCCGTCGGCCAGGGCGTGGTCGGCGCGTTGCTGGAAGCCGGCAGCCCGGTGCTGGTGGTTGGCCGCGATCCGGGCCGGCTGGCCGCGCTGCATGAGCAGTTCGCGGATGAGCCCGGACTGGAGACGCTGCTGGGCTCGCTCAGCGACGACGGCTCGGCACGCGCGTTGGCCGAGCGCATCGCGCAGCGCCCGCGTCCGCTGGCGGCGGTGATCGCGGCAATGGGTGGCCCCTACCGTCGCGGCCGGGTGATCGACCGCAACGGCGATGAGCTGCTGGGCGCGATGCAGGCCGACCTGATGCCGCACGTGCACGCCGTGCGCCACCTCCTGCCGCTGTTGCAGGACAACGTGCATGCGCGCCGCTACGTGATGATCGGCAGCCCGGCCAACGCCAAGCCCTGGGCGGGCTACGGCGAGACCTCGATCACCACCGCCGCACTGCGCATGTACGCGCAGGTGGTGCACCAGGAAGCGCAGGCGCTGGGCGTGCGCGCGCAGATGCTGGAAGTCTGCAGCCCGGTGTGTACCCCGGCCAACGCGGCCAATGCCTGCATCGAGTGGCCCAGCTCGCTGCTGGTCGGTCGTCGTGTGGTCTCCCTGCTTGATGGGTGCCGCGACAACCGCGCCATCGTCCGCTGCGACAGCAGCGATGCCGAATTGCCGCGTGGCCTGCTGCACCTGGAAGTTCCTCCGCTTTGGCGCGACACCGCAGGCATCGCTTGACCTCGACCATGGTTGAGGTCGCAGTATTCGCCGCCGATTTTTGCAACACGTTCCCATATAGCTGTACCACCCCTCCGTACGGATGCATGCCATGACTTCCCCCAATACCACCCCACATCGTTTCGGACATCGCATTGCGATGGCCGGCGTGTCGATCCTCGCCGCGGCCGTGCTTGCAGCCTGCAGCGGCGGCCATGCCGAAGAAGCCGGTGCACCGCCGCCGCCGCAGGTCAGCGCCGCGCCGGTACTGGTCAAGCAGGTCAGCCAGTGGGACGAGTTCAGTGGCCGCGTCGAAGCGGTGCAGAGCGTTGAACTGCGTCCGCGCGTGTCCGGTTACATCGACAAGGTCAACTACGTCGAAGGCCAGGAAGTGAAGAAGGGCGAAGTGCTCTTCACCATCGACGCGCGCAGTTACCAGGCCGAGTACGATCGGGCGGCCGCCGAACTGGCCCGCGCCCGTACCCAGGCCACGCTGGCCCGCAGCGAGTCCGAGCGTGCCAAGCGGCTGTCCGAGCAGCAGGCGATCTCCACCGAGACCGCCGAGCAGCGCCGTGCGGCTGCCGACCAGTCCGGCGCCGCCGTGCAGGCCGCGCAGGCAGCATTGGATGCAGCCCGCCTCAATCTTGAGTTCACCAAGGTACGGGCACCGATCGACGGCCGTGCCGGCCGCGCGATGGTCACCGCCGGCAACCTGGTCACCGCCGGCGACAGCGCCAGCGTGCTGACCACGCTGGTCTCGCTGGACACGGTGTTCGTCTACTTCGATGCTGACGAAAGCACCTTCCTGCGCTACGCCCAGATGGCACGCAAGGGCGAGCGCCCGAGCGAGCGTGACAGCGCGCTGCCGGTGAAGGTCGGCCTGTCCGGTGAAGAAGGCTACCCGCACACGGGCAAGGTCGACTTCCTCGACAACCAGGTGGCCCGCAGTACCGGGACCATCCGCGTCCGTGCGCTGCTGGACAACGCCGATCGCCAGTTCACGCCGGGCCTGTTCGCCCGCGTGCAGCTGCTTGGCAGCGGCCAGTTCCAGGCGCTGCTGATCGACGACAAGGCCGTGCTGACCGACCAGGACCGCAAGTACGTCTACGTGGTCGACAAGGATGGCAAGGCCCAGCGCCGCGACATCCAGCTTGGCCGCACCGCTGAAGGCCTGCGTATCGTCGAGCACGGCCTGGCGGCAGGAGACAAGGTGATCATCGACGGCGTGCAGAAGGTCTTCATGCCGGGCATGCCGGTGCAGGCCAAGGCCGTGGCAATGCAGCCGCAGGCCGTGCCGGCACCCGGCCGCGATGCCACCGCCGCACTGAACCACTGATCCGCCGTCTCCTGATCCGCGTCCCCGCTTAGCTGCCGGCGCCAGCGGCAGCCTTCCCTGCCTTCGTCGTATCGGCGAGGGGCAGGGTGGCTGTTGCCCGCCGAATGCCTTTCCCAGGAATTCCTCCATGGACTTTTCCCGTTTCTTCATCGACAGGCCGATCTTCGCGGCGGTGCTGTCGATCGTGATCTTCGCCGCAGGCCTGATCACGATTCCAATCCTGCCGATCAGCGAGTACCCCGAAGTGGTGCCGCCGTCGGTGGTCGTGCGCACGGTCTATCCGGGCGCCAACCCCAAGGTCATTGCCGAGACCGTCGCCACGCCGCTTGAAGAGGCGATCAACGGCGTCGAAGGCATGATGTACCTGAAGTCGGTGGCCGGCTCGGACGGCGTGCTGCAGATGACCGTCACCTTCCGCCCGGGCACCGACCCGGATGCGGCGGCGGTGAAGGTGCAGAACCGCGTGGCGCAGGCGCAGGCGCGCCTGCCCGAGGACGTGCGCCGGCAGGGCGTGACCACGCAGAAGCAGTCGCCGACCTTCCTGATGGTGGTGCACCTGACCTCGCCGCAAGGCAAGTACGACACCCTGTACCTGCGCAACTACGCGCGCCTGCACGTCAAGGATGCGCTGGCGCGTATTCCGGGCGTGGGTGACGCGCAGATCTTCGGTGGCGGCGACTACGCCATGCGTGCCTGGCTGGATCCGGACAAGGTGGCCTCGCGCGGCCTGACCGCCAGCGACGTGGTGCGTGCCATGCGCGAGCAGAACGTGCAGGTTTCGGCCGGCCAGCTCGGCGCCGAACCGCTGCCGGATAGCAAGTTCCTGACCCTGATCAATGCCCAGGGCCGGCTGAAGACCGAAAAGGAATTCGGCGACATCGTGCTCAAGAGCGGCACCGATGGCGAGATCGTGCGCCTGTCCGACGTGGCCCGCCTGGAACTGGGTGCGGGCGACTACACCCTGCGCTCGCAGCTGGACGGCAAGAACGCGGTGGGTATCGGTATCTTCCAGTCGCCGGGTGCCAACGCGCTGGAAATCCGCGATCAGGTCATCTCGACGATGGACGAGATGCAGAAGACCATGCCGGCCGATGTGAAGTACGAAGCGGTGTATGACACCACCATCTTCGTGCGCGACTCGATCAAGGCCGTGGTCTCCACGCTGCTGGAAGCGATCGCCCTGGTGGTGCTGGTCGTGATCCTGTTCCTGCAGACCTGGCGTGCGTCGATCATTCCGTTGATCGCGGTGCCGGTGTCGGTGGTGGGTACGTTCGCCGCGCTGTACCTGCTGGGCTTCTCGATCAATACGCTGAGCCTGTTCGGCCTGGTGCTGGCGATCGGCATCGTGGTCGACGACGCGATCGTGGTGGTGGAGAACGTCGAGCGCAACATCGAGGAAGGCCTGTCGCCCACTGCGGCGGCACACCAGGCCATGCGCGAGGTGTCCGGCCCGATCGTGGCGATCGCGCTGGTGCTGTGTGCCGTGTTCGTGCCGATGGCCTTCCTGTCCGGTGTCACCGGCCAGTTCTACAAGCAGTTCGCGGTCACCATCGCCATTTCCACGGTGATCTCGGCGATCAACTCGCTGACCCTGTCGCCGGCCCTGGCCGCGCGCCTGCTGAAGGCTCATGGCGCTCCGAAGGACGGCCCGAGCCGCCTGATCGACCGCCTGTTCGGCTGGGTGTTCCGTCCGTTCAACCGCTTCTTCAAGTCCAGCTCGGAGAAATACGAGCGTGGCGTGGCCCGCATCCTCGGCCGCCGCGGTGCGGTGTTCGTGGTCTACGCGATCCTGCTGGTCGGTACCGGCGTGATCTTCAAGCTGGTGCCGCCGGGCTTCATTCCGACCCAGGACAAGCTGTATCTGATCGCCGGTGTGAAGCTGCCGGAAGGTTCGTCGATCGCCCGCACCGATGAAATGCTGCGCAAGGTCGCCAAGATCGCCCAGGAAACCGATGGCGTCGCTCACACCATCTCGTTCCCCGGTCTGAACGCGCTGCAGTTCACCAATACGCCGAACACCGGTGTGGCGTTCATCCCGCTCAAGCCGTTCGCCGAGCGCCATGGCCGCACCGCGGCGCAGATCAATGCCGAGATCAACCAGAAGATTGCCGGCCTGCAGGAAGGCTTCGCGTTCGCGATGATGCCGCCGCCGATCCTCGGCCTGGGCAATGGCAACGGCTACCAGATGTTCATCGAGGACCGTGGCAACCTGGGTTACGGCGCGCTGCAGAATGCGGTGCAGGCCATGCAGGGCACCGTCGCGCAGACCCCGGGCATGGCCTTCCCGATTTCCAGCTACCAGGCCAACGTGCCGCAGCTCGATGCCGAGGTGGACCGCGTCAAGGCCAAGGCACAGGGCGTGCAGCTCACCGAGCTGTTCGACACCTTGCAGACCTACCTGGGTTCGGCCTACGTCAACGACTTCAACCAGTTCGGCCGCACCTGGCAGGTGATCGCCCAGGCAGATGGTCCGTACCGCGAGACGGTCGAGGACATCGGCAAGCTGCGTACCCGCAACGACCGCGGCGAGATGGTGCCGATCGGTTCGATGGTCACCATCAAGCAGACCTTCGGCCCGGACCCGGTGCTGCGCTTCAATGGCTATCCGGCAGCGGACCTGGCCGGTGAAGCCGACCCGCGCCTGTTGTCCTCGGCCGAGGCGATGACCAAGCTGACCGAGATCGCCGCCAAGGTACTGCCGGTGGGCATGACCACCGAATGGACCGACCTGAGCTACCAGCAGGCAACCCAGGGCAAGGCCGCCTTCATCGTGTTCCCGGTGGCGATCATGCTGGCCTTCCTGGTGCTGGCCGCGCTGTACGAGAGCTGGTCGCTGCCGCTGGCGGTGATCCTGATCGTGCCGATGACCCTGCTGTCCGCGCTGTTCGGCGTGTGGCTGACCGGTGGTGACAACAACGTGTTCGTGCAGGTCGGCCTGGTGGTGCTGATGGGCCTGGCGTGCAAGAACGCGATCCTGATCGTCGAATTCGCCAGAGAGCTGGAGATGGGCGGCAAGGGTATCGTTGAAGCCGCGCTGGAAGCCTGCCGCCTGCGCCTGCGCCCGATCGTGATGACCTCCATCGCCTTCATCGCCGGCACGGTGCCGCTGGTGCTGTCTCACGGTGCAGGCGCCGAAGTGCGCTCGGTGACCGGCATCACCGTGTTTGCTGGCATGCTGGGTGTGACGCTGTTCGGCCTGTTCCTCACCCCCGTGTTCTACGTGGCCCTGCGCAAGTTCGTCACCCGCAACGGTGGTGGCCAGCTGGTGCAGCACGGCGAACCAACCATCCATCACTGACAGGGAATGTTGCCGACACTGGCCGCCCGGTCGGTGTCGGCTTTCCCCCTCATCAAGGCATGACTCCATGAATTCCCATCAGAACAAGATCGCACTGGTTACCGGCGCCACCCGCGGCATCGGCGCCGAAACCGTACGCCAGCTGGCCAGCAACGGCGTGCATACGCTGCTGGCCGGGCGCAAGCGTGAGGCCGCCGTGGAGCAGGCGCTGAAGCTGCAGGCCGAGGGCCTGCCGGTGGAAGCACTGCAGCTGGACGTCACCGACAGCGCCAGCATTGCCGAGGCCGTGCAGCAGGTGCGCGAGCGCCACGGCCGCCTCGACATCCTGGTCAACAATGCGGGCGTGTTGCTGGAAAATCCGGCGCAGCGGCCGTCTGAGCAGTCGTTGGACACCTGGCGCCGCACCTTCGAGACCAACGTCTACGCACTGGTCGCGGTGACCCAGGCGTTCCTGCCGCTGCTGCAGCAGGCCAAGGCTGGCCGCATCGTCAATGTCTCGAGCATCCTCGGTTCGCAGACCCTGCATGCCGATCCGGCGTCGGGCATCTACGACATGAAGGTTCCGGCCTACAACGCCTCCAAGGCCGCTGTGAACAGCTGGACCCTGGCACTGGCGCACGAACTGCGCAGCACGCCGATCAAGGTCAACACCGTGCATCCGGGCTACGTGAAGACCGACATGAACGGTGGCCACGGCGAAATCGAAATCGCCGAAGGCGCGCGCTCCAGCGTGCAGATGGCGCTGATCGGCCATGAAGGCCCGAACGGCAGCTTCACCTACCTGGGCGAGGTGCTGCCATGGTGATCCGCACGTTGGCGATGGCCGTCTCCAGCCTGGTGCTGGCGGGCTGTGTCAGCGTCGGCCCGAATTACAAGGCCCCGGTGCAGGAACCGGTGGTCCTGCAGGGTGCACAGCAGCCGGTGTTCAGTACCGCTTCGCCGGTCGCCAGCTGGTGGGCGCAGTTCGATGATCCGGTGCTGGAACAGCTGGTGCACGGCGCACTGTCGGACAACCTGGACCTTCGTGTGGCCGTGGCCCGCGTCAGCCAGGCCCGCGCGGTGTTCGTGGAAAGCCGCCTCGACCAGGCTCCGCACGTCACCGCTGGCGGCAGCTACGACCGCCGCAAGCAACCCGATCCGCAGCTGGGTGGGCAGCGGGTGTTCAGTGAAAGCTACCAGCTCGGCTTCGACGCCGGCTGGGAGCTGGATCTGTTCGGCCGCAAGCGCCGTGCTGCTGAAGCCGCACGCGCCGACCTCGGTGCCGAGCAGGCCAACCTGGCCGATGCGCAGGTCCTGATCGCCGCTGAAGTGGCACGCAACTACTTCGAGCTGCGTGGTACGCAGAAGCGCATCGCGGTGGCCCAGCACACGCTGGAAAACCTGCGCGATACGCAGAAGCTGACCGAGGCGCGCTGGCAGCTGGGCGCAGGCAGCGAGCTGGATGTGCAGAGCAGCCGTGCCCGCCTGAAGGCGATCGAGGCGGACATCCCGTTGCTGGAAGTGGCCGAGGCGCAGTCGCGCAACCGGCTGGCCGTGCTGCTCGGCCAGCGCCCGGAAGTGCTGACTGACATGCTCGCGCCGCACGACGTACCGGCCTTCGCCAAGGCACTGCCGCTGGGCGATACCCGCGAACTGCTGCGCCAGCGTGCCGACGTGCGCGTGGCCGAGCGGCGCCTGGCGGCTGCGACCGCACGCGTGGGCGTGGCCACGGCGGACCTGTTCCCGCGGTTGTCGCTGTCCGGCTTCGTCGGATTCCTTGGTGGCGATGCCAGCGGCCTGGTCAATGGCAACAACAAGGCCTGGTCGCTGACCCCATCGCTGAGCTGGGCGGCATTCGACTTCGGCACCGTGCGTGCACGCCTGCGTGCCAGCAAGGCTGAAGCCGAAGGCGTGGCCGCGCAGTATGAGCAGGCGGTACTGCTGGCCCTGGAAGACACCGAGAACGCACTGACCCGCTATTCCAAGCAGCAGGCACGGTTGGCGATCGTGGTCGAGCAGGCGCAGGCGGCACGGCGTGCCGAATCGCTGGCGCAGATCCGCTATCGCGAGGGCTCGGAGGACTTCCTGACACTGCTGGATGCGCAGCGCACGCAGCTGGCAGCCGATGATGCATTGGCGGCGGCCGAGTCCGAGGTCAATGTCAGCGTGGTGGGCGTGTACAAGGCGCTCGGAGGCTGGGGGCAATCACCGCAGCAACCGAGCGTGGCGCAGGTGCAGTGACTGCGGGGGGACGGAGGCCGTGGCGTCCGTCCCCTTGCTCTTTCAGGGCCACTGATTGGCCGGCACCTCGCGCTCGCGCATGCGCACGATGCAGAAGCGATGGCCGGTCGGTGCTTCCATTACCCACCAGCGCTTGACGAAGCCTATCCGTCGCGCGCCGAGCTTCTCCAGGCGGTCGGCCTCGGCATCGATGTCGTCGCTCTCGATGTCCAGATGCACCCGTGACGGGTGGTCGACCCGCTGGACTTCAACGTCCAGGCCCGCCGGTGCGCCCAGCAGGTCGGCATACTCGGCGCCCCCTTCGGCACGCGCCGCCTGTGCCTGCAGACCGAGCGCGGCGGCCCAGAAACGGGCGCCTTCGTCGGCGGGAAGGTCCTGGCAGTCGATGATGAATCCTGCCAGCCGGCTCTGGTGTGCCATGTGCTGCTCCGCAGTTCGAGGGGTACGCGGCAGGGTAGCGCGGTGCATTCCGCGTACGTCTTCACCTTCGTGACGTTTCTGACTCTGCCGGATTGCGGGCTCGCCGTGTAACTAGTGGGTCAGGCACTCGGGAGGACAGGCAATGGCGGACGGAAGGCGGGATACCCAACGGATGTTGTTCGGCGATCCGGGCCCACCGGGTGCGGGGCTGTCGGTGGCGGTCGTGGTGCTGCTGGTGCTGGCGACGATGGCCGCCGCGGTCGGTTTCCTGCGCCTGCAGGATTCGATGCTGGGGCTGGGCCTGATCGGCGTCGCCGTGTTCCTGGCGATAGGGGCCCGCATCTGCCAGGCGCGCGATCAGCATCAGGCCCTGTATCGCCTGCTGTCGCGGCAGCCGCCGCTGTAGCTGCGGCTGCCGTGCGGGGTCAGTGCTTCGGCCAGTCCAGTTCGACCACCAGCGGGAAATGATCCGATGGCAGCACGCCATCGATGCGGCGGTCATCGGTCAGGAAGCTGCGCGCGTGGAAACCGCGCACCAGCACCCAGTCCAGCTGCGCGGTGGCCTTGCCAGTGAAATCGTGGAAGGTCAGTCGCGGGCCCTGCGGTGTCTTCACCTGGGTACGGGTGTCGTGCAGTACGCGGGTGAATGCCTTGTAGGTGTCGCCGCCGGGTTCGCTGTTGAAGTCACCGGTCAGCACCACCGGCAGGTCGGCCGCCAGGCCGGCCACGCGCCTGCCGATCAGCTCGGCACCCTTCACCCGGCGTGGTTCGTCCTCGTCGCGGTAGGGCAGGTGGGTATCCATGAAATAGAAGCGGCGGCCGTCATCGATGCGGCGGAACAGCGCCCAGGTGACCATGCGTGGATACAGGTTGCCCCAGGTGATGCTGCCGGGCACATCGGGCGTATCAGACAGCCAGAAGTTGCCTGATTCCTCGATCGCCAGCACCTTGCTGTCGTAGAACACGCCCATGTGCTCGTCGCCGCTGCCGCCGCGGCGGCCCTGGCCGAACCAGCGGTATCCGGGCAGGTGCTGAGCAAGGTAATCGGCCTGCTCCTGCACCAGCTCCTGGGTACCGATCACCGCTGGGTGCGCGTCGAGGATGACCTTCACCATCGCATCGCGACGGTCGGGCCAGCGCTTGCCGGGTTCGGTATCGGCCGGGGTGCGCACATTGAACGACATCACCTTCAACGGCGCAGGGGCTGCGGCCCAGGCGCTGGTCAGAGGCAGGGCAAGCGCCAGCAGCGCAGACAGCGCGGGGCGACGGAAACGCGACAACATCGTGGAATCCCTCCATTCCATGAAAACGGTTTCACAGAGCATGCCACGAATGCGAGGGCAGCGTTATGCAGGGATGGGTGGCTCGCGGATGCCGGGCGGGCGATGAACGCCCCGCCCGGTGGACCGCGCACCGGCGATCACGGGTCGTAGCTCATCCCGTCGCCTGCCTTCTGCAATCGCGCAGATGCCCAGCGCGTATGCAGCACGCTGATCAGGCAGCAGGAAGTGTCTCCATCCTGATCAGTCTTCAATCTCGCCACGGCGGCCTGCCGCGCGCACTGCCTGAGCGGTGGTGGCCACGCCAAGTCGTTGCCGTGCTCGCCGCAGGTGGTTCTCAACGGTGCGCGCAGACAGCCCCAGCGTGGCCGCTATCTCTGCCTGGCGCCGTCCAGCGGCGACCCAGCGCAGCACCTCGCGTTCGCGTGCGCTCAGCGCGCCCGCGCGGATGTCGGCCGGCGCTTCGGCCAGACGCCGCGCCGCACGGAAGGCGGAGGTGCCGACCATGTCCAGCAGCACACGCGCGCTGGCGGATGCATCAATCGAGGTGCCGGCAAAACTGACCGCACCCTCCAGACCGGTCGGGCCGAACACCGGAACCTGCAGCCCATGCAGGCCATCGCCGCGCGGCTGCTTCACCACCTGGTAGCGTTCGCCGCGCACGCCCTGGCGCTTGCTCCAGAAGAACGGCGCAGTGCTGTCCAGCACATGACGGTTGACCGGGCAGGCATGCAGGTAGCGGGCGAGTGCGGTATCGCTGCCGTCACCGAACCAGTCACCTTCGATCCAGTACACGCGCTGTGCGCCGCGCTCCAGCCCGGTTCCGGTGGCAAACACCAACAGGCGGTCGTAGCCCAAGGGTGAGGCGGCGGCGCGCAGCACGCCGCCCACCGCCGGCAATGACCGCGCCTGTTCCAGTTCCAGCAGCGCGGGCACCAGCGCAGGCATTGGCTCAGCGCCCCGCCAGCGCATCGAGCAGCGTACGCGCGGCCAGCTTGCCCAACGCGTTGCCGGCCAGCGGACTGTCGCCGGTCAGCAGCAGGCGATCCTGCAGCACGCTGCCATCGATGCCCTCATTGACGATCTGCACCCCCTGCAGGGCCAGCCGTTCACCGAAGAACCAACGCAGCTGCCCGGGCATGTAGCCGATCCCCGGTGTCTGCCGGTCCATTGCGTCGGGGAAGGCACAGATGCGGTAGCCACGGAACAGCGAGGCACCGTCGGCTTCGTCGACGCCCGCCGCCAGCAGCGCCGCCGGGCCATGGCAGAGGGTGATGATGTGGCGCTGCTCGGCCATGGCCCATTGCAGCGCGGCCTTCACCGCCGCGCTCTCCGGCAGGCCGATCAACGCGCCGTGCCCACCGGGAATGAAGACGGCGGCGTAGTCCGAATCGGCGCCCAGGCCGGCCACCACCTGGTCCAGCTGCAACGGCTGGCGGAAGCGTTCCTGGTAGCGTTCGTACAGGGCGCCGATCTCGCTGTCCTCGTGTGGGAAGGCCCACCATTCGAACTTGACGGCGTTGCCGGACAGCGTCGCCACGTCGATGTCGAAGCCGGCCTTGTCCAGGTGGTACATCGGCAGCAGGGTTTCCACCGGATGGTTACCGGTGGAGAACAGGTGGCCATTGGCGGTCGGCAGATAGCGCTCGTCGGCGGCGATCATCAGCACCTTCCAGCGGCCATCGCGGCGCGCATCCGGATAGTCGGCGCCGGACAGGTCGCTCTTGGGCGAGGTGAACTGCGACAGCGAATACGGCGACGGGAAGAAGGCATCGCGCTCGGCCGGATCGGGGCTGGGCTGTCGGCTGGGCTCTTGCGTGTTCATGCAGACCTCCGTTGGGGGAAAGTGAGCCCAGCATAGGAGGCTGCGTGCGCAGGCGCGATGAGGGATTCCCCTCAATCGGCCGCAACCCGGATGCTGCAGCGCGCCACCCGGCCGGTTGGACAGTGGGATTATGTCGTGTTATCTAGCCAGTGCCGGGATAATCCCGGCATAACCACACAGCAAGCAAAGGAATGAAAATGAAAAGATTCGCCCGAGCATTGCGCGTCACTCTGAATATTCATCCGAACGAAAAGAGCAGCGTGTGGAATACCTGGCCGCTGTGGGTCGAATTCTGATCCTGCCAGCCAAACCCGCGATTGAGCGGTAGCAAGACGAAGGGACTCGTCTTTCGAGTCCCTTCCTGCCGGAGACGCACTGCATGCAAGGGATGTCGAATGAAGGCAGCGCCATTGCTGCCGAGCGCCTGGCTGCGCGCGTGGAGCGCGAAGGGCCTGTGCTGAAGCTGGAAACCGGCGGTGTTGGGGTGTTCTGCCCGGAACTGGCTGGCAAGGTCGACAAGGAAAATTCCGAGCACCTGTTCGTGGTCGAGTCGCTGGCCGACCTGTTCCGCCGTCACGAGCGCGTGCGCTGGACCGAAGTGCGCAGCCTGATCGCCACCCGTAGTGCTGAGCTCACCGGAGCACAGACCCTGGAGGCGCTGCAGTCGCGCATGAGGCAAGCTCTGGATGGGGTGTGCGGGCATGCGCTGGATGCCACGCCGGCGGTGTGGAAAGTGATGGCCCATCCCTTGATCCCGCTGGTGATCGACGGGCTCGATGCCCGCGGCACCGCAGCCATCGAACGCGCCCTGCATCTGCGCTACACCACCCAGGTCGAGCAGGTCATCCATCGGCGCCACCTGCTGCGCAACTTCCTCATCGGCCGTGCCGAATCACGGGCGATTGCCGCCGAACTCAAGCACCGTGTCCGCAGCGGACGTTCGGCGCTGGATTACGCGCAGTCATTGCTGAGCCTGCGAGAGCGCATCGGCCTGGACAAGGTCACCTACATGGTCACCGTGCAGCTGATCGCCATTTCCGGCGTACCCGGCATGATGGCCGCCTGCCTGCTGCTGGCGATGCAGATGCATCCGCATTGGCGCCAGCGCATCGAGGAGGAATTCGCGCCGCTCTCGGAGGCGGAGATCCACGCGCTGCCGATGGCCAGGATTCCCTGCACGATGCGCTTCCTGAAGGAAGTGATGCGGCTGTACTCCACGCCCTTCAACAACCGTCGGGTGGCTGCCTGCGATCTGCAGGTGGAAGGGCAGGCCATCGCCGAAGGTACGGTCTTCGAGCTGAGCTCGTTCATCCAGCACCGCTCGGCGAAGTACTGGGATGACCCGCTGCAGTTCGATCCCGATCGCTGGTTGCCCGAACGGCGCAAGCGTACCGCCGGCATCTATGTGCCTTATGGCTTCCCCACGCGTTCCTGCGTGGGATCGGCGGTCGGCAATGCACAGCTGGTATTGCTGTGCGCGCTGCTGGCACGCGAGTTCCGCTTCACCCCCAGCGCCGACTATCGGCCCGAGGTGCGCATGGAGGGCTTTGCGATTCCGGCGGCGCTGCATGGCACGTTCTCGCGGCGTACGGCCGGTGCCTGATCTGTCGGGACGGCGGCTTACTTTCCCGTTCGCCCGTGTGCCTGCATGTCCTCATGCAGGATCCGCCGCAGCTCGACGATGGCCGGCGTAGCTTCCTGCACGCTGTGTCCGGACACGATCACCTTCTCCGAATCCGCGTGCGGCAGGTGCGAACTCCAGTAGGGCACCAGCCCGTCATCGGTCTTCTCAAGTGGGCCATCGGCCTTGGCGCGGGCGATGATCGAGTGGTAGTGCACCTTCGGTGACATCGGCAGGTCAGCCACGGCGCGGACGAACGGGTCGTCCTTGTCCAGGTTCTGGATGCTGTTCATCTGGTAGCCGTGCTTGCCGTCATTGCGGTCGATCTGGCCGTCGTTGGCGATGGTGGCGACGTCTTCCAGCACGGTCAGTGGCAACCGCACCAGCCGGCCGATCCACCGGCCGAGGCGGGTGCCCGCCACGTCGGTACCGCGATGCGGCGTGGCGATGAACACCACGCGGGACACTTCCGGTTCTGGCAGGAAGGTCAGCACCGGTGCGCCTTTGGTGCGCAGCAGTTCGCGCTGGGCGGGCGTCATCTGCGCGGTGGCCAGCAGGGTGTCGACCAGGTGGTCGCCGGAGGAGGAGATCATCAACCGTGCGATCACCCCGCCCATGCTGTGCCCCACCAGCACCATGTCATGCGAGGCCTGCGCCTTGCCGCTGGGGTCGAAGTGCTTGAACACTTCAGCCAGCGTGTGGCGCATCGCATCGTGGCTCATCGCGATGGGCATGTTGGTCGGGTAATAGAACTGCCAGACCTGGAACTCCCGGCGGATCTCGTCGTCGCGCAGCAGTTCGTTGGCCACGTTGACCCAGGCTTCCGGACTGCTGGCCAGGCCATGGATCATCAGCAGCACGCGGCGGTTCGGGTCGTAGGGCTGCATCATGTACAGATGCGGCGTGTCGATGCCGCCCTTGCCACCGAACAGCGTGCGCAACGACTGTCGGCTGAAGTTGGAGCGGGCCAGCCACAGCGCATAGCCGGCAGTGAAGTTGGCCGCCAGTGGCACCTGCTGGCCGTGCAGGGTCACTTCCGAAACCTGGTAGGGATCGTGGATCTCCAGCTCCGGCTCGTCATCGTGCAGCACCTCCCACAGGTTTTTCCCCGAGAAGCGCAGCAGCACCGTCATCGATGGCGAGGGCATCTCGCTCCAGCTCTGCGTGGCCGAAGTGCTGGCCTGCGTTGCCTGCGCCGCTGCCCGAGGCGTGGTGGCCGTGCTGCCGGCCGGGTCGTCCATCACCGCCACCAGCTCGGCACCGAAGCCATCGCGGCGATGCACGCTGCGCAGCGTACCGGTGAACGACAGCGAGGCGGCGGGTACCAGCTCGCTGGGGGTACGCTGGTCCAGGGCCGATGCTTGGTCTGAAGGGGCCAGCACGAAGGTCCAGCGGCCCAGCTGGAAATGGCTGGCCTGGCCGTGCACGCGCCCGGTGGCATACGCGTTGTACAGCTGCACCGAGGCTTCCTGCACCGCCAGGTTGTAGTAGTCGCGCACCTGGGTCTGGCGGTCTTCGAAACCACGCTGGTTGGCGGTGCGCTCGGTGAAGAACAGATAGGCATAGGCCTGGCGCGCGACCTGCATCCACGCATCGAGGCGTGGCTGGAAGTCGGCATCCAGCTCGGTGACTGCGGTTTTGGCGCGGCCGGATGCCGAGTACTCGCGCTTTGGCGCCGGCAGGGTCATCGCATACTGCAGCCACAACTCGGCCAGGCTGGAGCGCTTGTCTTCCTCGCGCACCACGATGCTGCTTTCCATGGCCTCGATGCAGGGCAGGCCGGGCTTGGCACAGACGCCCTCATCGAGCCCGGCCACGCGCAGGGTCTCAATGGTCGCCGCGCTGAGTTTGCCGGAGGTCAGGATGTCACCGCGCTTGAGCGCGATGTACTGGCCGGGCGTGACCGAGGCAACCTGCACCGACGGCCCGAACTGGCGCAGCGTCGCGCAGCCGCCCAGGGTGAGCAGCACGGTGAAGATGAGGGTCGTGCGGCCGATGAAGCCCAAGCCCGTGGTAGCCATGCGATCCTCCTGCGCGGTGGCGCCACTCTAGCGGCCGGCCTGTCAAAGCGGAATCTACCGGCTGGGTCGGGCTTGACGGCGAGTGCGGTTGGTAGATTCGGGCAGTTCCGTGCGCCGGCTGCAGGTTCCTAGCCCATCAGTGGCTGATCTGGCACTTCACCGCCGCCGAATAGCCCTCGTAGTCGTCGCCTGCGATCACGTGCAGGGTGTGGTGCTTGTCGATGCGCTTCACGTACGAA
Organism: Stenotrophomonas sp. YJH_SMC_94-11; assembly: GCF_059370435.1. Lineage (NCBI taxonomy): Bacteria > Pseudomonadati > Pseudomonadota > Gammaproteobacteria > Lysobacterales > Lysobacteraceae > Stenotrophomonas > Stenotrophomonas sp. YJH_SMC_94-11. Next base: position 429,896 of record NZ_JCAFTR010000003.1, read on the forward strand.
GGTTCCTCGGTATTGGCATGCTCGTTGACCTCGGTCACCGACCAAGCCCTGGCCAGGCGCTTGGGATCGACGCCGTTCAAGTACACGAACAGGCTCTTCTCGCCCTCGGCCACGTTTACATCGGCACTGTTGACCGTGCCGCCAAACAGCGCGACCGGCTTGTCCTCCGGCTCGAAGGTGCCGCCCGGCTTCTTGGCCAGGCCGGCCGCCTGCAGGGCATCGATGGCGTCGGCCGCACTGAAATCCGAGCCCGCCTTGCAGGCCAGCAGCGCTTCCAGCGTGGCGGTGCCGGGCGGCGCGATGGCCGGGGCTGCGGCGTGCGTGGCTGGGGCGGCGGCGAGCGCGGTGAGGAACAGGGCGAGCGTGGTTGTGGCGATTTTCATTGCAGATCCTTCTGGCGGTAGCAGGACGGGGAATGCAGCGATGGAGCGGGAGCTTCATCCTGATTATGCGCCACGCTTCCTGCACGAGGAGCAGGCACAAAAATGCCGGAATCCCATCGACGGGAGATCCGGCCTCTTGCGGCCTCGACAGGCCATACAGATGGTGGAGGTGGGCCATGCCGCAATGCGAACGTAAGCTATTGATGGGCCTCGCGGTTGATGCTGGTGGCCGGGATCGATACTCCCAGCAGTACCCCTGTCTATGCAGTCTTGGCGGGTTCAATTGCCTCCTGCTCTGCCACTGGGGCGGCCTGCCAAGCATCCACCCGGACCTCTAATCAGTCTGCCGCGTTGCTGTCTGGCGGCTCAGGTGTTGGGAGGCTGCTGGCGCTGATCCGGTCATGAATGGTGGTCTTGCCCAGCCCTGTGTGGCGCTTCTTTTACGAACGCATTAATTGCATGGAGGGTTCCGGTATGCTTGTTCAGACACAGGAGGCGACATGCGCAAGGCACAAGCGTTCATCATGTTTCTAGCAGCGGGGTTGGTAGGATGTTCTACCGTTCCGGTCCCCGAGGGCTCCGCCAAAGGTGTCCCGGCGGAGCGCATCTATCAGGCGAACTATCTTACGGCTGCGCCTGATCGTTCTGCACAGATATATCTCTCTAGGGACAAGGGCTTCAGTGGATCGGGATGCTCCCACGACATTTCACTGAACAACGAGAAGATCTTGTCGATACGCCAGTCTGAAGCGGCGACACTGTATGTGGCACCTGGCTCGTACTTCTTGAAACTTGAGACAGGTGGCGGCCTTTGCCCGAACATTTCGACTTCGCAGAACCTGAATTTGTCGGCAGGAGATCGGCAGGTGTACAGGGTCCTGCTTCCCTCGGACGGCAACCTCCGACTCACACGCGAAAAGTAGTTCACGAGCAGTCGCTTATGCGACGCGTTCCAGATACTGAATCAAGTGGACACGGCCACCGATGATTGAATCATCGGTGGCCGAAACCGGTGAAGAGCACTGGGGCGTAGCTCCGCGCCTAAAGGCCGTCGGGCTGTGACTGCAGCACCTTGATCTGCTGCCTCTGTCCCGTCATGATCAAATACAGGCCGCGCCAACGACGAACTTGGCACAGCCTGTACTCTCCAACGCCATCTCCCCTAGCCTGAACTTTGGCGACATCGAATCGCCGACACCGGTAACCAGCTTCAGTCGTCCAGTTGGCGGCAGGAAATCGACAACCGAACAGATGTAGGTCGGCTCGAAGTTCATCGCGCGGATGTCTATCTTGCTGCAGCTTCCGGCCGGCCAAGTCGCGGCATGGCCGCTTGACCGTATGGGGCGACAGCTTGAGGCAGGCCAATGGCGCGACTGCCGCCATTCGCGAGGTGGTTGGGTGTGTGGGTAGCATCGAGACGTTCAACCCAATGCCCAATAGCGAAGACGTGGACGCGATTGGTACTACGGTTGACGTCAGATTGCCTTTTGTTCGCTAGCGCTCGTTCTTGGCAACGTGCCTTTTGTAGGTGGCTGCGGAGAACTCGCTGTATATGGCCGCTCCAAGTAGCGCGGCCACCAGTGCAGTTTTTCGCGCAGACCCAATCGCTGGAGCGAGCACAACTGCCATTCCAAGTAGCGAAAAGGTAAGCACCAGGGGTGCAGCTATCAGGCGGCTCTTCAAGTCACTGCCAAAGACATCAAACGCCCACCTAAGTGTCGCGCGGGGGCGCTTGATCAAGTCGCAGAACTTCTGAAGAAACCATGCCCCGAAAAATCCGATCGCGTATCCGACGATGACGTCTGCGAACAACGTTCGTGTTTCGAGCAGGCCAGCGCCTTCTAGGATAATTGCAATGACATAGCAAGTAGCCGCGAGAGCCGCGCCGGCACGACCGACGTAATCGATCCACTTTTCACTCATGTATTGGTTCCCTCAACGGCATTGGATCGCCTATCTCTCACGACTTATCGACTAGTCAGGAGATTTCTAAAATGGGAGAGGTAATCAAATCCAAGCACTCCCAGTTGTTCGTCGCCGTCGCTGCGGCCGAGGTCATCAAGGTGACCCGCTTGTGCCCGGTTGACTTTCCCGATGGCCAGGCGTCGGAGATCGATATCTGCGACTACGACGACTGGGGCCAATTCGTTGCCGGCTGCAAGCAGACCGGCGGCACCGGCATCGAGATCATCTACGGCAGCGTCGGCCACGAGAAGTTGGAAAAGCCGCACGGGACGGGTGACGTCGTGAACTGGATTGTGACCGCCACCGAGGGCGTGACGAAACCTTCGGCGGCGGCCGGCAAGATCACCCCACCGGATAAAGGCAGATCGACAGCAGCATTTCCTTGCAAGCGATGCGGCACTTCCAGCGCCAGCTGCGCGCATCTGTCGGGGGGGGGGGGGGGGGAGGGCACAGGTACGGGCCGCCGCCATGGATGCTCTTCTGCGGCTTGTCCGAAGGCTTTGCGCGCCTGTGATGGCTGCGTCGGTCAGAGGCATTGGGGGTGTCGCTTTAGCGGGTGCGGTCGGATGATCTGGCCCCCCGTCAGCGGACGCCAAGAAGCGATACTTTGATCGCACTTGGAGGTCCCTTATGTCCCGTATCACCCGTCGTAGCTACACCGATGAGTTCAAGCACCAAGCCGTGGAGTTGGCCGAGTCGCTCGGGC